>CAZVAX010000081.1:0-18551 GCA_964625215.1 uncultured Anaerolineaceae bacterium
AAGGCCCTTTCCTATTCGATTTGACCACCGACCCGAATGAGTCCTACAGCCTGGTTGAGAATGAACCCAAACTCGCCGCGCAACTTGCAGAGATAATGGAAGTGTTTGAAGAGGAGATGGAGGAGAATTTGAGGGGGTGGTTGTAGGGGAAAAGGATGAAAGAAGGAAGAAGGAGGCCGATCGGTCGCCTCTCTTCTTGACGTCATTGGTGGCGGGCGCTTATTTTGCGGTTTTTAAATCAGGGAGCGACGCCCAAAATTAAAACCGGAATGTCAATATCCGAAACCCCGCGTTGTTCCAGATCCCAAACGAATTGCTCAAAGTAGGAAACGCCCGAAGACATATTATCGGCCAATTCCTTTATTGGCACAATTTCTATGCCGACATCAATAAAACCCATATTGTGGAAAATCGTCATTTTGGCGCAGACGTTGTAGACCATGAAAGAGTACTTGCCAAATTGAACTTCGACGCCGAGCTTATTCTTGATGAAGTCCATTTCCCTGAAAGCCCCTTTGGAGATTTCAGGCGGCTTATATTCCTCGCTGTAATATTGGATTGGATAATTGCACAAAACCCTTTTCTTCTCCCATCCCAATTCTAAAAACTCAGCGCTTATATCTTTGTTGAGAGACCGAGGGCTGTATAAAATCCTACCGCGCATGGTCTTTTCCTTGCTCGTCTTTGTTTTGTGCTTTTTCGCGTCAACATCGGCAAGGATTCTCTTGACTTCATTCAGTTCCTTTTGATACTTTTTCTGAACGGCTATTGCGCCGCCGTTGAACGAAAATACTCCGGCAATTTTCATTTGCGGTATTCTCCTTTTTGATCAAGCAGGCTTTTCTGTCCGTAAACTTCTTGCCATTCGACAGGGATTTTCGACACTTTATCGTTGCCAGTCGGACGATATACAGGCGTTCCGAGTTGACGATAACCCAGCGTGCCGTTGAAGTAGGAGAGAATACGCTGGCGCGCCAAATCAATATAATCTTTCTCCTTGTCGCTTCCCACGGCGCGACGGTTATTCTTGATCGCCGCAAGAAGCGATGAGCCGACTCCTGCAAAAGGGTCTAAAACCCAATCGCCTTCATTGGTTAGGGCAAGAACGCAGCGTTCGGCCAATTCAATTGGATACTGGCAGGGATGCTCCGTTTTTTCGGGATGATTCGCTTTCACGTTTGGAATATCCCAAATTTCTTGCTCCCAATCCTGTAAAACGACCTCCCACACGTCGGATGGATTCTTTCCCAAAGGATTGCCGGAAAGCTGGCCTTTTTTTTCGCCTTTGAAATGACGTTTTCCAGGATATTTTGATGGAACGCGAATCCTATCCAGATTAAACAAGTATTTGTCGCTTTTGGTGAACCACAAAATAGTTTCGTATCTTCCAGAGAAACGTTTTGAAGCGTGAAGTCCGTGGCCGAAACGCCAAACGATTCGATTCCGCAAGCGCATGCCAAGTTTTTTGAATATCCCGTAATACAAAATGTCCAGTGGGAAAACCTCGCCATCCTCAACAAAGTTACCTACCTGCCAACATAAATTGCCTTCGTCTTTCAGAACGCGATGCAGTTGAGCGATGATTTCAGATTGTTTCCCTAGATATTCCTCAATCTCAACCCGGCTTTCATAATCCTTTCCGAGATTGTAAGGCGGGGAAGTGAGAATTAATTGAATCGAGTTGTCGGGAATTTCGTTGAGCAAATCTTTGATATCGCCGTTGAATAGAACAATATCCGAGTCGCTCTTGAAATGATTGTTAATCGGTTTGGGAGACTGAAATAGCGGCAGATTCATACTGCAATTTTACTCTAAACTACCGTCTTGTTTTTCGGGAACATTCAACGAGGTTGGCCGTCATTATCGCAAATCCCATTTCGGAGCAAACCATGAAAAAGATTCTCTTGTTCGCTTTGACCCTCCTGCTCGCGGCCTGCGCTTCCTCTCCCAGCATAGACTTGTCCGGCGAGTGGAAACTCGTTTCCTACGGCGACGCGTCCAATCCCACCTCCGCGCTTCCCGGCGTGGACACTTCCATCAAGTTCGAGAACGGACAGATGAGCGGCAACGTGGGCTGCAACGGTTTTGGCGGGGAGTACAAAGTGAGGGGCGAGGCGATCACCTTTGGGCCGGTGATGTCCACGCTGATGTTTTGTGAAGCGACCTCCGACCAGGAGCAGGGCGTGTTGAGTCTCTTCGCGGAAGGCGAGGAGTTATCCTTGCGATTGGATGACAATGTGTTGACCATCACATCCGCAGATGGCGCGTCGGCGGTTATGCTGGCGCGGAAATAATCCCTCGGGTTTGCGCGCAAACGACGACTTACATCTTCGCGTCCCATTCCACGCAGCGGTTGCGTCCCGCCTGCTTGGCCGCGTAGAGGGCCTTATCTGCGCGGCTGAATAATTCATCCAAATCGGAGATCGTCTCATCCAACACGGCCAGCCCGATGCTGACCGTCATGTGAAGATCATGGCCGTTGACATGGAAGGGAGTCCGTTCCATGATTTGGCACAACCGATCGCCGATTTGTTTGGCCTCCGGGTTGCGTGTGCGCGGCAGGAGGATAGCGAACTCCTCCCCGCCCATTCGCGCGAGCAGGTCGTTGGACCGTAAATTTTCGCCGAGGACGCGCGCAACCTCGCACAGAACCCGGTCGCCCGCGGCGTGCCCGTATTCATCGTTGACGTTCTTGAAATGATCCAGGTCGAGCATCATCAAGGCGAGGCTGTACGGAGGTTGCGCCGAACGCGCAAAGATCTGCTCCGCTTGCGAGAGAAAATGCCTGCGATTGGGGAGCGAGGTCAAGGCATCGGTGATGGCAAGTTGCACCAATTCCTGCTCGATTTGGTGTTGCTCGGTGATGTCGCGGATGGCGGCGATGTGGACCAATTCGCCCTTCCATGTGACGAAACGAGCCGTGATCCCGACGGGGAAGCGGGTTCCGTCTTTCTTGCGATGCCAGCGCAATGGAATTCGAACGATCACATCCGACGAGGCAGGGGAGTCGGTCGCTTTTTGGGTGGCCTCCGGTTCGGCGGAGAGGTCGGTGTTGCGCTTGTTCAGAATCTCCTCGCGGCTGAATCCGTACAACTCGATGGCGGCGTTGTTGGCCTCCAAAATTTGCCCGTCGGAGTTGCGGATGATGAAGAGCGCGTCCGATTCGAGGTCGAAGAGTTGGCGATAACGCTCCTCGCTGTCGCGCAATTCCGAGGTCCGCGCGACGACGCGGGATTCGAGGTCGGCGATCAAACTGTTCAGTTCCGTGTTGATGCGGTTGAAGGATTCGGTCAGGTAGCCGATTTCATCGTTGAATCGAACGGGGATGAACGGGACGCCCTGGCCGCGGTTGAACGCCTGCACGCCTTCCAGCAGGGTGTTTAAGGGATGGGCGACGCTGACATTGAGAAGCAGGGGCAGGCCGACGAGGAAGATCAGGCTGCTAACCAACACTGCGTTAACGATCGGGAGCATGAAGGAGTGGAGGTAATTTCGGAACGAACGATACTCGTCTTGAATTGCCCCTTCCGGCCCGGTCTGCATTGGCAGGCTTGTGAAATCCGCGCTTTCCTGCGGGGCCAGGGCCGGCTTGACGCCCAGCGCCCAGACCGCGGCCTCGGGACGATCGTCCACACGGAATTGTATGTCGGGCAGGCCGTTGTAGGTGTAGTCGAATGAACCGTCGGCGAACAGGAAGACCTGGAAGGTGTAAACGGCTTCGGGATGGTTATAAGCTGGGATCTTGTAATAAGTGACGATCACCCGCTCCGACTCTTCGCGCAGGAATACTCCGCCTTGCGCGGATGACTGCGGATTCAAATCCACCAGTAAGGGAAACATCATTGGTATCCCGACGAAACGGTATTGATAATCCTTCCAGGAAAAATCGCCGCCCAGGCCGAGCGCGCCGTCGTTGGAGATCGTAATATGATCGTAGGGGACTCCAAAGAACGGAAACATAAAGTCAATGTCGTAGTAGAGTCGACTCGCGTTGCCTGTCTCGTCTACGAGTCCCAGGTTTTGTCCGAAGTCCTGCTCGAAATGAAAGGCGGCCTCGGCCACATCGTAACCGCCGCGCGCGTTGGGGGTAAAGCGCAGGGTGCGATGATCGGGAATGGCAGGGGAATACCGGCTGGCGTAGGCCGGCGCGACCAGCCAGGCGACCATGCCAAAAACGGCCATCACGCTCGTCAGGACGGCGCCGGATAATTTGACGATGAAGGAGGTCTTTTCGGGCTGGGCGACGAGATAATTCAACGCAAACAAGAAGATGGTGAACAGGATGCCGACGGACATGCTGATGTGGAAAAACGTGGTGGAAACGGCATAGTAGGAGCGGACGAAATTCATGGCGGCCAGGGCGAAGGGGATGATGAACGTCAGCGCGAAACGGCGGCTGGCGGTCAAATTCCAGTTCTGGGCCGCACTGCGAGCAAAGAGGAAGATCACCCACAGGAATTCGAACGCGACCAGGATGTCCATCAAATTGTGGCGGAATTCCACCTGCCCGGCGCGCAGGAGGTCGAAGCGCCAGGCGGCGTATCCCGCCTCCCACAGCGCGTAGGCCGCGCTGGCCGCGAACGCGATGCGCCGCTCCCATTTTTGTTTCTCTTTCGGGGCGGGAAAGTGATAGGCGAGCTGGATCAGCGCGACCAGCAAGAGGCCGAGCGCGGTATTTTCGAGATAGACCACAACCAGGCGTTCCGTCGGGAGAAGGGAGACCTCTAGAAAGAAGAGAAATGAGAAGACGGTTGCGCCGACAAAAAACAATAACAGGAGGACATCCTGTTGTTGCAGTTTGCGGCGTCCCTGCGCGAACCAACGAGCGGCAAGGTAGATTGTGATCAGGGAGGAAAGAAGGAACTGATTGAGGTAACTTACGGACGCCGGCGTGAAATACACTTCGGGCATGCAAGTCATTATACCGCCGCGATTTTTTTTCAAAATTTCAATTGTGTAAACTTTCGCGTAAAAGGAACGAATTATAATTTTCTTTCGTGAAACAAGGCGTTTTTGAATCCGAGATTTTCATCCGCTCCAGCGTGGAAAAGACGCTGGCGCTGGCGCATGAATATGAGCGCCAGCGCAATTTCCATCCGCTCATCGTGAGAGTGGATGTGGACGCGAATCCGCCCGCGGGCGCGTTGAAGCGTTACTTCATCACCGACCAACTCCAGTGGGGGCCGTTTCGGTTCAAGATCAAATATCGGGCCGATATTCTCTCGGTTACCGCCAACGATTTCCATACGGAGGCATACCAATCGCCGGGGACGACCGTGCTGAACCACACCACGGTCACGCCGGCGGAGGGCGGGGTCAAACTGCATGAACGCATCACACTGCGCGCCCCCGGCCTTCTGTTCGGCTACGCCTTCGGGCAGGCGCGCGCGGCCCACAAAGAAATGCTCGAACGCCTCAAACAGTATCTCGAAGCGTGAATTAATAAACGCCGGAGGAAAACCTCCGGCGTTTTCTTTTGTGGGTCTTACGTGGGTTTACGGTAATCTGTACAGGAAGGCGTCGTCGAACCAGGCCGCGCCGACGCTCTTCTGGAAGTAGATGCGGAAGAGTATCCGATCGTAATCCGCGGGGATGGTTATCTCGCCGCTGACGGTTTCGAAATCGTGCGCGCCGTCGGCGAAGGTCAGGGTTTCGGCCGGGGCGACGCGGGCCAACCCGTTGAAGAAACTCAGTTCCACTTTGTACGCGCCTCCCGCCGGGACGTTGAGGGCGCGGCTCGACAACCCGAAGGCGTACGCGTCCCCGGCGAACCCCTCCGCCTTGACGATTTGCGTGACGATGTGGGCGAAGTTTTTACCGATCAATTTCAGCGAGCAATTCGGGCTGAGGAAAAAGAGCGAGCAATCCGCCAGCGGATACAAGGGCGGGCCGATCACAGCCATCGTCCAGCCTTTGGGCAAACCCCTCGCCTGGTCGAAGCCAGGGTTGACGAGAACCTGCTCGCTCTCGACCACGGTCACATCGAACGCGCCGTAGGAGGCGTTGCCGTAATCGTCGGTTGCGGAACACGCGACGTTCGTGACCCCCACCGGGAATACGGACCCGGATGCCGGAACACATTGAACGCTCGGGGCGGGGTCCACCAAATCCGAGGCGGACGCGGCGAACGCGACCAACGCGCCGCCGGGAAGCGTCTGCGCGCTGGCGATGTCGGCCGGCGGGACGAGGGTGGGCGCGGTTGTGTCGCGCACGGTGACGGTGAAGGTCTGCGGCGCGGAGGCGTTGTTGTAGTCATCCTTCGCGGTACAGGAAACGGTTGTCGTTCCGAGGGGGAAGGTGGAGCCGGAGACGGGAGCGCAAGTGATGGTGGGAGTCGAGTCAACCGCGTCGGTGGCGGAGGCGACGAAGGTGGCGACGCGCCCGGCCGCGCTTGTGGCTTCGGCGGTCGTGTTCGCAGGGACGGTGAGCGTGGGCGCGGTGGTGTCCACGATGGTGATGGTGAAACTGCCGTTGGAGGTGTTGTTGTAATCGTCCGTGGCCGAGCAGTTGACGGTGGTGAGGCCAAGCGGGAAGGTGGAGACGGAGGGCGGCGTGCAAACGACTGTCGGTGAGGCGTCCACCAAGTCCACCGCGGAGGCGGTAAAGGTGACGACACGTCCCGCCGCGCTCGTGGCTTCGGCAAGGATGTTAGCCGGGACGGTCAAAATGGGCGGGGTGGCGTCCACCACAGTGACGGTGAATGATGCGCTCCCGGTGTTGCCGGAAGAGTCGGTGGCGGAGCAGGCGACGGTGGTCGCGCCGAGGGGGAAGAGGGAGCCGGAAGGTGGGACACAGGTTGGGGTGAGCGCGCCCGCTACGTTGTCCAGGGCTGAAGCGGAGAAGGCGACGGTAGCGCCGGTGGGGCCGGTCGCTTGGACGCTCATGTTCCCCGGGACGGTCACGACAGGCGCGGTCGCGTCGAGATCGAGGCCGATGATGATTGGGTCGTGGTCCGAGGTGCGATACGGGCCTGAATCGTACAGGGCGGTAGCATCCGACTCTTCCTCGAATGCGGCCTCGTCGGCGGTACGCGCGTCGTCGTTGTAGTCGAAGAGGGGATTTTCGTCGGCGTTGATATGCCATTCCTCCAAGTCAACCACTTGGGGGGCGAGGCTGGCGTTGGAGAGGGCGTGATCGAGATAGCCGAGTTGACCGTCGAACACATAGCCATAGGCGCTGGAGCCGCCAAACAGATTCACTAGGTTGGTATATCCGGCCGATGCCAGCGCAGTGATCGGGTCTTCCAGGGCGTAGGAGTTCAGATCGCCGATGATGAGGAAATCGGGATCGCCTGCGCCGGTGGGATCGCTCGCCAGCCAGTTGGCAAGGGCTGTGGCGGCATTGGCGCGGGTCAGGTTGCAGTTGCCCTGGCCGGTGGTGGTATCGTCGTCGCCGACGCCGCAACCTGAGCCTTTGCTCTTGAAATGGTTGACGGCGACGGTGAGGCGTTCGCCGGTGGCAATTTCTTCGAAGGTTTGCGCCAGGGCCGGGCGGTTGTGGGACGAGTCGAAGAGCGGGTCAACGTTGCTATCCAGGATGGCGTAGGAACCGACCGGCGTGACAGCGGCGGTCTTGTAGATGATGCCCACGCGGATGGCGTCGCCGCCGATCACGCCGGTGTTGATGTAGTTATACGTTCCGGGTCCCATGAGCGCGTTGAGTCCGGCTACAATATCGGCCAGCGGATCTACGCCGGTTGTGTTTTCCAACTCCATGAAGCCAAACACGTCGGCGTCAATGGCGGTCAGCGCGGACAACAGTTTGGCGCGTTGATAATTGAATTCCTGCACGCTGTCGGCGCCGCGGCAATCTTGGTTTTGCGCGGGGCCGCAGGCGTTACTTGTGTCTATGGTGACGAAGTAGTTGCGGACGTTGAAACTTGCCACCTTCAACCGGCCATTGACGGTGGGAGCGGCTGGGCGCGGGTTGGCAGGCGTGAAGGCGTAGGCGAAGGCCTCGGTTACCGGGCGAATGCGCCAGGCATTCGGACTGGAACCGCCCGCAAACGACCAGTGCAACACGCCGGTGAGATTGGCGATGGTGTCGCCGCCGCGGAAGTAGTTGCCTGCGCTGAGTCCGGGAATGGGATAGTAATAGGCCGTGTTCGGGGTATCAATCGGGCGGTTCTCGCGGTTGTCGGCGTCGTCGAGAATGATCATGCGGCGGAGCAGGTCAATTTGATGATCGGTGTATCCGCTCGCGGAGGGCGCGTTGACGGCGGTGAAGGTCTGCGGACGTCCGCCGGCTGAAAGTTCGATCTGACCGTAGCGCGCCAGTTCAGAATATTCGCTCACTGATAATGTCGCGGGGAAGGCGACCAACATGCCTTCGAATTGTTCATAATAAGCGTTGATCGAAGCGGTGTCGTTTGTGAGGTTGCCGGTGGGAACGATCGGAACGGGGAGGGTGAGGCTGGCCGGGGTGGGCAGCGCGTTTCCCGTACTTAATACAGCGACGCTTCCGGCGGTAGTGGCGGTCAGTTCGCTCATGTTGAAGTATTCGTCCGCCGTGCCGGTGACGCGGACTTTATCGCCCACACTCACTGCGGTGGGACACGTATTGCAGTAGACGAAAATGCCTTCGGATGTGGCGGGATTGGCGTCCGCATCCGCGATCTCTTCCTGGATGAAGAAGCCGAGCAACTGGCCGCTTCCCTGCGTTTGATAGTCGCCCACCACGATCGCTTCCACGGTGAAGGGGCCAACTCCGGTGACGGAACTACCGCCGCCTTGAATGTCGTGGATGTAGGCGACGGTCGCATCATCGTTGTTGATCGTCCCCTGGCCCTGGCTATCGGTCACGTTCGCGCCGACCACGTTGGTCACGTTGACATAGAATGCCTCGTTCGGTTCGATGGTCGCGTCGCCGTTGACGGTGACATCGAAGGCGTACGAACTGTTTCCCGCCGCGATGGTCTGGTCCGTGAGCGACTTGGCGACGTAATCGTTATCGAGAGTCGTGGCTGAACCGTTGGCGGCGGCGATGTCGAAGGTCACGCCGCCGATGGGGGCCGGGGAGGAGAGGCTGACCGTGAAGGAGAAGGCGGTCGCGCCGGAGTCGCCTTCGTTGAGGATCACATCGTTGATGAAGAGGTTAGGCGTCCCTCCGCCGCCGTAGGGGGTGAGGGAAAAGTCGTCCACCGCCAGTCCATCGTCCGCGCTCGACGCGTCGGAGTCGTTCCAGCGAATCCAAAAGGTTGCGCCGTTTGGGATGCTCAAACCGGTGATGGTGTAACTGATGGCTGTGCGGTTACCAGTCGCGTTCCCATCCTTCGCGCCGGTTGTGACGGTATTGGGCGTGACAAAATCCAGACTGTTGTAGTCATTCCATGTCCCTGTCGTCAGGCTTGTCGCGTCTGTACTGAGTTGAAAATCAATCTGATCGGCGCGGGAGGCTGTGCCGAGACGCCACTGTTCGCCGGTGTAACTGATCGCCAGTGATTCGAGGGTCACGCCGGTGTTGTTGACAAATTGCGCCCCGATCACGGGAATCAGCGAGCCGCTTCGCAATCCGCCCAGGGCGCGATCTGTCGCGCTGGCCGCGCCGAAACTATACGTGTCCCCGGTATTACTGCTTCCAGTCCCGGCAGTGTATAGCGTGTTGGCGTTCGTGCCAGATTCGCTGAAATACCAATCGCTGGGTAGGATTGAACTTGTCCCCGTGTTGGCGAGGGCGTCGAAATCTTGCGTATACGTCGCGCCGGTCAAGGAGATGGCTGGGGTGGGGGAGGCCGAGACAACCCCGCCATAGGCAATTGTCAACGTGGACAACGTTGCCAAAACGAGAATCCCCGAAACGATTTTCCCAATCTTCGTTTGCATGGCGCTTTCCTCCTGCGCGTTGGATCAACCCGGTGGCTTCCTTGCTTTCTGCTCCATTGTATCGTTTCGCTGGACGGCGGGCAAGATGAGATTTTTATCGGAGCATGAGTTCTATGTGACCGTCAACCGTTCCTGCGAATATTTCTCGTGTCGCTTCTCTTCGATGACGCGGCGGATGCGGTCCACCGTGTCCCAGACTTCGGTGAAGGTGGTGTAGAGCGGGGCGAGGCCGAGGCGGATGTTGTCGGGGGCGCGGAAGTCGGGGATGACGTTCATCTCTTCGATCAGGGCGCGGTTGATGCGGTAGGCGTCGGGGTGGCGGAGACTGACGTGCGAGCCGCGCCGCTGCGGGTGGCGCGGGGAGCCGAGGGAGAATCCGAGAGGGGCGAGGAGGGAGTCGGACAGGTCAATCAGGTAGTTAGTCAGCGCGATGGATTTCGCGCGCAGGCGGTCCATGCCCGCTTGGAGAGTCGGGTCGAGCGCGGTTTCCATTGTGAGCAGGGAGAGCATCGGTTGTGTGCCGGCGAGGAAACGATCCACGCCGGGCGCGGGTTCGTAGTCGAGGCCAAAGTCGAATGGCTTGTTCTGCCCCCACCAACCCCAGATGGGCGAGGCGACCTGCTCCTGGATTTTTTTGTTGACGTAGAGGAAGGCGGGCGAGCCGGGGCCGCCGTTGAGATATTTGTAGGTGCAACCGATGGCGAGGTCGGCGTTGCAGGTGTCGAGCGCGACTTCGACCGCGCCGACCGAGTGACTCAAGTCCCACAACACGAGCGCGCCTTTGCGATGGGCGAGGTCGGTGATGGCGCGCATGTCGTAGAGGTAGCCGCTTTTGAAAAGTACGTGCGAGAGGGTGACGAGTGACGTGTCGTCGTTGATGACGGATGTCAACTCATCGAGGTCGGGAGTTAAGCCATCGTCGCGTGAACCAATCCTGATAATCTCGTGGCGATTGCCGAAGGTCTGAGCCGCGCCCTGCAAAACATAGAGGTCGGAGGGGAAGTTCATGGCGTCGGTGATGATGCGCTTCCGGTCGGGACGATGGGCGAGCGCGGCCATGGCGAGGCGATAGAGGTTGATCGAGGTCGTGTCGGTGACGATGACCTGGCCCGGCGCGGCGCCAATGAGTTGACCGATCTTGTCGCCGACGCGACGCGGGGCTTCCCACCAACCTTTGTTCCAGCCTCGGATCAGATCGTCGCCCCATTCGGATTCCACCAACTGACGGGCGCGTTCGATGGCGGCTTTGGGCAGGCGACCCAATGAGTTGCCGTCCATGTAGAGCAGGTCAGGGTCGGTGATGACGAAGCGTTCGCGGAAGGAGGCGAGTTCGTCGCGGGAGTCGAGGTCGAGGGCGTGGGAGCGGGAGAGGGTGGGCATGGAGTCTCCAGGGATTCTTTTGCCACAGATTTCACGGATTTTCACGGATTATTTTTTTATCGCTCACCCGTTTTTGACGGGATTGAGCGCGGTGACTGAAAGGTCTCTGCCACGGATTTCACGGATTTTCAGTACTTCACGAAAGCGCGTATTAGGCGGTCTCTACCGCCGTATTTGCGCAAGAGAGCGCAAATTACGCGTGACTTTCGTGATCTACTGATTTTCACTGATTGTTTTTTTATTTGACGACTCGGCGGTGTTCAAGAGACGTGGAACCGAAGTTCAAGAGGAGCGCGAGGCGGAGGCCAGTGGCGGCGAGGTAGTGCATGGCTTGGGCTTGATGGCCGGGCGTGAGCCTCAAGGCGGCTTTGATTTCCACGACAAACTTTTTGTCAATGACCAAATCCGCTTTGTACACGCCGATCAATTCACCCTTGTAGGAAATAGGCAATTCAACTTGATGCTCAAACGGGATGCCTCTCAAGGTAAGTTCTCTCTCCAATGCGGCTTGATAGACCGCCTCCAAGAATCCAGAACCAAGGATACGGTGTGCCTCCATCGCCGCGCCGATCACGGCGAAGGTCAACTCTTTGTAAAGTAGATCTGTCATTTTTTCCTCCAAAAAAATCCGTGCTAATCCGTGAAATCGGTGGCGGGCTTTTTCCCGATCTTGCTCATCGCGTACTCTGCCAGCGCAGTGATGGTGAGACTCGGATTGACTCCCGGATTGGCAGGCATGACGGAGCCGTCCACAACATAAAGTCCGGGGTAGTTGAAGACTTCGTAGTTGAGGTCAATCACGCCCTCGGAGTCGTCGCGGCCGAAGGGGACGCCGCCCATCAGGTGCGCGGTGGTGGGGAAGTTGAACAGGCTGTCGGTGAAAGCCGCATGCGCGCTGCCGTTGACCTTCTTCGCGAACGAGTTCGTGACCACGTTGGCGAGTTTGAGTTCCTCGGCGGTGTGTTCCTTCTCCGGGCGGATGACGAGTCCTTTGCGGCCAAAGGTGAAGAAGCTGCGTCCCAGGCGAAGGCGCGTGAGATTCTCCTCGGTCTGCATGACAAGCAGGATGGTGATGCGGCGCGCCCAATTGGCGAAGAACTTGTCGTTGAGAAAATCAATCGGGTGGCGGACGATCTCCCACAGCGTTTTGAGAATACGCGCCGGGACGCTCTTTGCGCCCTCGATGAGGGGCGCGGTCATCACTCGAATGAAGGAGGAACCTTCGGAGTAGCGGACGGGTTCGACGCGCGTCACTTCGTCCGCGCTGAAGATGGAGGAGATGGCGATGCCTTGCGAGTAGTTGACCGCGTCGTCGCGGGCGATGGCGCCGAGGATGTTCTCGCTGTTGGTGCGGACGCGGTCCCCGAGACGCGGGGAGAGTCGGCTGAGGGATTTGGTCACGTCGCGGCAGCGGAAGAGCAGTTCGAGCGTCCCGATCGTCCCGGCGGAGACGATCACGTTGCGGGCGCGAACGAGTGACGGGGGACGGGGAACGGGGGAGGTGGAGGATCGGTAATGAATTTCGTAGCGAGATGAGTCGAAAGTCGAAGGTCGAATGTCGGTCACTTTCACCTCTGGTATGACAGTCGCGCCGTTCTTTTCCGCAAAGTAGAGGTAGTTTTTCATCAACGTATTTTTGGCGCCGTAGCGACATCCCACCATGCAACCGCCGCAGAAATTACAGCCGGTGCGCGCCGGACCGTCGCCGCCGAAGAAGGGGTCGGGGACGGTTTTGTTTTCCTCGCCGAAGAAAACGCCTACGGGAAGCGGCTCGAATGTTTCGCCGTGTCCGAGCTCTTCCGCGATCTGCTTGCAGACCTCGTCCGCTTTGAAGAGACGCGGGTTGCGCGCCACGCCGAGCATTTTTCGGGCCATGTCGTAATGCGGACGAAGTTCGGCTTTCCAATCGTTGAGGTGACTCCACGAGGGGTGGGCAAACAGGCGGTCGTCCGGCTCGATCAACACGTTGCCGTACATCAGGCTTCCGCCGCCCACGCCCGCGCCATGCAAGGCGAGCAGGCCGTTCATAAAGGTCATCTCAAAGATGCCGTGAAGTCGCAGCGCGGGAAGCCAGAGATACTTTGGAAGATTCCAATTGGTTTTGGGAAAGTCGTTATCCTCGAAGCGTTTGCCGCGTTCGAGAACGAGAACCGAGTAGCCTTTCTCGGTCAGCCGCATGGCTGAGACCGATCCCCCAAATCCCGAACCGATGATGACGTAGTCGTAGACTTGATTCATGTGGCCCTCCGAGGCGAGTTCGAGACGATTATAACAAACAGCCGCCGGGCAAAACCGACGGCTGGATTGGAATTTCATTTGACGACGGGGCAATACTTCAATTCCCCGATCACTTTATCAATGAACGGATTTGGCGTCGCGTTCTCGGCTTGGACGCGGCGCCAGACTCCGCACAGCGCGGGGGCGAGGATGGGGGCTTGTTTGTAAGCGGAGCGAGTCCAGTCGCGGGCGTCGTCGAGGCGGCCGAGGCGGAGGTAGGCTTCGATGAAGGGCAGGAGTTCGGAGGCGTCGTTGGGATAGAGGGGAATCGCGAGGGCTTCGTCGCCGAGCGCGGCGGCGCGTGACCAGTCGCGCTGCTGGCGGGCGAGGTCCGCTTTTTGGAAGTAGTAGCACCAGCCGTGGGGAGGCTCCGGGCCGAAGATAATGCCGGGAGGCGTCGCGGCCCGCGCGGGGTCGGGGATGATGCGAGTCAGATTGGAGAGGGGGAGCGCTTGAAGAGTCCGCGCGGTCAGGATGGGGAGTCCGTCGGCGAGCATGTCGGCGGCGATGTCGGCGGAGTTGGGCGGCGCGGGGAGGTCGCGATAGTAGAGCGGGTCGAGGATGTGCAGGCAGGCGGGCGTGCGATATTGAAGAACAACGATGTTGTCGGTGGAACTGCGGAACTTGCCGGGGTACATGTTCTGTTCGATGGGCAGGCCGGGTTTGAGGTCGGGCAGTTGGTAATGCAGGCGGGTGGAGATGAAGTAGTACACCACGTAGCCGCGCGCGCCGGGGTTGTTTGGAAAGTAGGTCCAGTTGATGGGCGCGCCGAGGGAGTAGTCCACCGAGTTGCGGATGGCCGAGTCGTCGGAGAGGAGGACGGCGCCGGGTTCGAGGCCGGGCGCGCGCCAGGTCAGTTGCCAGAAGAATGACTGCGCGCGTTCCCAGTCTTGGCGGAAGGAGTCGGCGTATTGGATCTGCTTGCCGATGGACAGCGCGACGATGAGGCTGAGGAGCAGACCGCGATAATCGGCCCTCGGGAGCAGACGGATCAAGCCAACGGTCAGGCTGGCCGCGCCGAACGCGAAGGGCATGATGAACCGATCGTTCGGCGCGCCGAGGACGATGGGGAGGTTGGTGACGTAGAAGGGGAGGCCGGCGGTTGTTAATGAGAGGAGGCCGAGCCAGAGTAATTGGTAATTGGTAATTAGAGATTGTAGGAAGTTAGGAGTTAGGAAATAGGAATTAGGAGGAGGGGCGGAGCTGGCGTGCGTACCATCATCGTCAAAACGCGCGTTGTAGAAGTTGAGGAAGAGGAACGAGCTGAGGAGGATGGCAAGGTAAACGAGGAGCAGGCGCGTGGAGAAGGCTTGGACGGCGGAAAAGTCGAGGATGGTGAACCAGGCCTGACCGGCGGAGGTGGCGAGGGCTTGCAGGATGGCGGAGGGAATCTGCGTGAGGGCAAGCGAGGCGGCGGACTGTCCCGTTTCGAAGAGTTCGGCCTGGTACATGTGGAAGCCGAAGATGAAGACGCGCCAGTAGAGGAAGAAGAGCAGGATGATTAAGTAGGGCAGGTAGACCCAGGCGGTGCGTTTGAGGCGCGTCTTGAATGTGTCGGTCGGTTCGGCGAGGGCGATCCAGAGGAAGAGGGGACGCAGGACTTCGAGGCCAAAATAATATTCCGAGGAGAGCAACTGCCAGCAGGAGAGGAAGAGGGCGAGCGCGGCGGAGAGCCATTTCCACCAACCTTTTGGCGCGCGCCATGAAACGATCATCAGTCCGAGCGAGAGCCAGAAGAAGGCGAAGAGGTAGGAGTAGTGTCCGAAGGCGATGGCGACGGAGTGTTGGCTGAAACCGGGATAGATGAGGACGAGAAGCGAGACCCAGAAAGTTTCCCAGCGGCGCGTCGGCCAGATCTGTTTGAGCGACCACCACAGCGCGACGGCGTGGAAGGCGCGTCCGATCAGCGCGAAGATTTGCCAGGTGAGAGGGTCCGCGCCGAGGATGGGCATGGTCAGCATGTAATTGTAGGCCAGGATCGGACGCGTGCCCTGGAAGTAATTGTAGAGTCGCCCCGGCCCGCCGAAGTGGGCCATCCACGTGAAGCCCCAGTCATCCCAGTGGAAGCCTTGCTGGTTGGCGAAGAGACCGTAGGAGAGGAGGGTGATGATGACGAGGATGAGGGGGACGCTGAGTATTGAGTCGCGGAATTTACGGAGAAGAGAGGGCATGAGGGGAAGTATAAAGGATGAATGATGAAGGATGAAGGATGAAAATCGAGGAGGAAAGAAGAAAGATGAAAGATGGAAGGGAGACTCGACAAAACTGCGGAGCGCGGACTTGAGTCCGCTCGCGAGGGGCGGACTCAAGTTCGCAATCCGATATTCGGTTAGTATTCGCTTGCAAATTTCTCATGAACCCAAAGAAATTCGTTGCGTTTGTTGAGGACGCGGACGAGGTTGCCGAAGGTGGGGTCTTTGGTTTTGAGGAGGGAATGGAGTTCGCGCAAGGTGGCGTTTTCGGCGCGGAGGGCGACGCCACGTTCGAGGGAGGAGGTGTCGGCCGCGCCCATGACTTCGCCGAGTTTCGTCCCTTCGCCAGAGAGGAAGTCAATGACGCTTTTGCCGAGGCTGAGTTGATTTTCGAGCGTTTTGAAGGCGGTATCGTCAATGACTTTGAGGGTGGATGACATCATCGGCAGGACGAGGCTCAATGTGCCAGTCAGGAATTTCAGGTAGGGGACGGCGCGCTTGAACCAGTCGCGGTCGAATTCGAGGTCGTAGACGCCTTTCTTGCTTTCGAGGCCGTTGAGGGCGGGGAGTGGGAGGCGCGAATGTTCGCACCACAAGACCAGACGGAATTTGGCGCGCATCCAGGTTTGCGGGTTGAATTTGTTTCCGTCCACGGGGAAGAGGCTGAAGAGACGCGGTCCCTCTTTGGCTTCGTCGGTGTAGAGTTGGATGAGGTCGGAGAATTGTTTGTCAACTTGACTCAAGATGCGGCCAGTATCGCCTTTGACTTCGTCCAGTTTGTCTTTGACTTGCGCGAATTCTTTTTGCAGGAAATCCAGCGAGATGGGTTGGGTTGCGGCGGGGGCGTTGAGCAGGAGACGGTCAATGCTCTGCCACTCGTTGCAAATCTGGCAGGGGACTTCGGGACGACCGCGGCGTTTGTTCTCGATGAGTTTTTCGATCTCGAAAAGGCCGATGCACGGTTGGGGATTCAGGCATGGCACGGTGACTTCACAGCGCAGTCCCTCCCAGAAACTTTCCACCAGATATTTGACTTCGCTCGTCAGCATGGCAAGGAAAAATTCTGGATACGGGGCGCGCACGGTGATGTGGATGTCGTTGGCAACGTGCTGGAGGAAGGCGCGGCCGTTGTAGGCGTTGTCGAGAACGAGGCCGCGTTGCCAGTGGACGCTTTCGGTGTAGTCGGCGCGGCCGAGGGAGTATTTGTGCAGGCGGACGATCAACTGGTAGAAGAGTCCCTCGGCGGTGGCGGATTGACCCGTCCCTTTGTCTACGATGCGGCAGATTTGAGTCTGTTGGAGATCGCCAGAGGAGGGCGCGGTTTGCCAGGCGGGTTCGAGGTTGGCGGGGCGGATGTCGGGGACGAGTTGGCCGATGAGGCGCAGGGGGTCTGAGTCGCTTTTTGGGGACGGATCCGCCACAACGTAGGAAAGATCGAAGCGATCCATGAGGCGGGCAAAGATCGGGTGGAGAGTCGGCTCGTAGCGTGAGTCGGCGGCGCGGGAGGAGTCATCCCACAAATGGCCGAGGCGGGAGAATTTGACCAGGCCGCGATTGGCGCGCGTGAGTTCGTCATCGAGGACGTAACTCATGGCGGTGGCGAGCCAGTCGGGGCGGAGGATGACGATGTCGCGCAGTTGGGGATCGTTTTCGTAATGCGTGAGGTGACCGAGGCGGTGCGAGATGGTGATGAAGAGGCGGGCGATCTCATCGTCCATGCCGTGGGCGCGGCAGATGGCGAGGACTTCGTCGAGAGGCAGGTAGGGCTTGCCCGTGGTCTTCGTCTCCGCTGACGCTCCGCTCAGACTCAGGGCGGCGCGGACATCGGCAAAACTTTTCGGCACGGAGCGGCCGACTTCGGGCAGGGTCGCGGCGACGCGGGCGATGGCGCGTTTGAGTTCTTCGATGCCTTTACGGTTGCCTTTCTTATCAGGCTTACTCTCGACATGGAAGAAATCAACGATTGCGTCCATTCCAAAATAATCCCAGAATTCTTGGCGGTCAATATCGGGCTGACGCTGTTGCGGTCCGCCGTGCGTGGCGACGACGAGAATCTTCGCGCTCGGCTCGCGGCGCTTGACCAGTTGAATCCATTCCTTGACCTGCCCCGCTTGCGAACCTTCGCGCGGTTTCCACACAATGAGGTAAACGGCGGGCGCGCTGAAAAACAATTGGTGCGTGGGACGGTAGACGCGCTGTCCGCCGAAGTCCCAGCCGTTAAGGGTGACTTGTTTTTGGGAGTCGGGGTCAGTAACTTTGACTTGCTGGATTTCAATACCATGCGTTGTGTCGTGCTCTTGCCAGGGTTTATCAAGCAACGCGTCCATGAGACAGGTCTTTCCAACTTCGCCTTCGCCGACGAGGATGAGTTTGGCTTCATCAAGAGTTACCGAGTCTTCTTTCGCTCGCAAGTATGATTTGAGAGCGTCAAGACCGTTGTTATATGCTGCAACAAGTTCGGGGTTGAAAGGATTTCTTTGTATGGAGGAGCCGTAATAGATTACGCTATCAAAATTCCTTAAATGGAGCAAGGTAGATGGAAGATCGGTTAATTTGTTATCTGAAAATTTTAATATCCGCAAATGTGTAAAGTCGCCAACCCATTCAGGGAGAACAGATAATTGATTGCCGCTAATATCTAAAACTTCTAGCAGTTTAAGATCTTTAAGTGATAAGGGTAATTTTTTCAATGAGTTAGAGAATAGACTAATCAGTTTCAACTGCGTAAGCTGGCCGAGCCAATCTGGCAATTCGGTAATCCCATTATTGACAAGGTAGAGAGAACGCAATCCTGCGAACGCCCTGATTGACTCAGGAAGCTCCCTAAGCCCATCACTCACAAGTTAAGCACTTTAACAACCTGTCAAGAAGGGATTTTCCA
>CAZVAX010000082.1:0-18547 GCA_964625215.1 uncultured Anaerolineaceae bacterium
AGCACGCTCATGAAGAGCAGGTTGTTGAGCAGGAAGAGCGCCTCGCGCGAGAGCATGGATTTCATCTCGGCTTCGGCGCGCAGGTCGTCCCAGCGATAGATGAGCAGGCCGATGGAGGCGATGAGGGTCAGGGTGATGAAGGCTAGGAAGGCCGGCCCGATGGCGCTTTGGGCGAAGGCATGCACCGAGGACAGCAATCCGGAGCGGGTCAGGAAGGTGCCGAAGATGACCAGGTCATAGGTCAGGATGATGAGGAACATGTTCCACTGTTTCAACATGCCGCGCTTTTCCTGAATCATGACCGAATGCAGGAAAGCGGTGGCGGTGAGCCAGGGCATTAAAGACGAGATCTCCACCGGGTCCCAACCCCAGTATCCGCCCCAGCCAAGCACGTCGTAGGCCCAGCGTCCGCCTAGCGCCAGGCCAAAGGAGAGGAATAACCAGGCCCACAGCGCCCAACGGCGGGTGAGGCGGATCCAGCGGTCGTCGGTGCGGCCGGTGATGAGGGCGGCCATGGCGAAGGCGTAGGGAATGACGAAAGAGACGAAGCCCAGGTAGAGCATCGGCGGGTGGATGATCATGCCGGGGTGACGCAGGAGGGGGTTGAGGCCCTGTCCGTTTTGCGGGGTGAAGGGGATCGCGCCCGCCATCGGAGCGAACAGGCTCACGAGCGGTTCGCCGCTGGCGTTGGTGATGAGTTGTCCGCCGTATTGCCAGAATTTCGCAAAGGGATTCTCGATGAAGATATTCAACGAAAGGAAGAAGGCCAGCGTCACGCAAGAGACCACGATCACCCAGGGAAGAAATTCCAGGTCGCGATCCCATTTGCGGATGGTGACCGCCGAGGCAAAGGCCGACATGAGCCAGGACCAGAAAAGCAGGGAACCGGCCTGTCCGCCCCACCACGCGGTGACTTTGAGGTAACCGGGCATCGAGAGGCTGGTCACCTCGTAGACGTATTGCACTTCGAAACGGTTGGCGAGGAGCAAAACGATCAACGACCCAGCCGACAGCGTGAGCAGGGGAAAGGTGAGGAGCATGGCGCGTCGCGCCGATTCGATTTGCGAGGCGCTTTTGGTAAAGTAGCCGGATGCCGCCGCCCAAACGGCATAGATCGCAACGAGGAACGTAACCGCTAAAATTCCGTAACCAAAATCTGCGAGCATGATGTCTCCTTCGATTTAAAACCCTAAAGGTCGTTACGACCTTTAGGGTTGTCTATTATTAATCGCTGGCCTGTTCCGGCACAGCCTCTTCATATTTGGTGGGACATTTGAGCAGGAGTTCCTCGGCATAGAAGACTCCATCCGCGCCGAGGCGCCCGGTCATGATGGCCTGCGCCTCGCTGCGGAGCAGGTCCGGTTTGGGGCCGATGTAGACTACTTTCACGCGCATCCGCGAGGGGTCGGCCACGGCCTGGCGCAGCACTTCGGCCAAACCGCCCAGGGCTTCGATCTCGGCGTTATCGCCGGGAACGTGGGCCACCTCGAAGGTCAGGGTGAGAGTCGCCGCGTCGTATTGGATCGAATCGCCGATCACCGCGCCGGAGAGACGCACGCTCTTGTTCACGGCGGACGCGCCTTCCGCTTTGAGTTCATCCACCGTCATAAAGTATTCCGCGGCCTGTTGTGTGGAAGAATAGATAAGATAGACCACAGCCGCCAGGATGAGCAAGCCGCCGATAATGAATTTTGAACGACCCATGGAAACCTCCGTTCCAATAATGGTTTGATTGCGTGATTACAATGGGACATTCTACCCATGAAGTCTTAACCAGGGGTGAGAAGAGGAAGGGATGGATGTCATATATTTCCCCTGAATTTGTCCTATTTCAGTTCTGACACAAAACCCCTAGGAAACCTGGTTTCTGGTCAGGCCGCGATCAATCCCGTGCGAATGGCGAACTTCACCAACTCGGTGCGCGAGTGCATATTCAACTTGCGCATGATGCGCTCGCGATGCCGCGCGATGGTTTTCGGGCTGAGGCCGAGTTGCGCGCCGATTTTCTGGTTGTTCAGCCCCTGGCCCACCAGTTCCAGCACCTGGCGTTCGCGCTGACTGAGCGTCTCCAGGCCGACGATGCTTTCGGAGGCTTCCTGCGGTTTGACCAGCGCCGCGTCGTGCGCGAGGCGTTGATAATCCTCCAACAGCCAGCGCGCCAGGGCCGGCTGCAGGTACACGTTTCCCGCCGCCACGGTTCGCAGGGCCGCGCTCAATTCGTCGGCCGCGGCCTGCTTGGTGATGTAACCCGAAGCGCCCGCGGCGAGCATCTCCATGAAGTATTGCTTGTCCTCGTGTACGGTGAGAGCCAGCACCAGGCAATCGGGATTCTGCGCTTTCAGGCGGCGCGTGGTCTCCATCCCATCCATGCCCGGCATGGAAATATCCATGATCGCCAGGTCGGGGTCGGCTTTGCGCGCCAATTCGAGGGCCTCCTCCCCGTTTCGAGCCTCGGCCACGATCGTGATTCCCTCGTGACCGCCCAAAAAAGAACGCAGGCCGGTCCGCACCACATCGTGATCGTCCACCAGCATCACAGAAATGGGTTTCATGCTTCCTCCTTGCCCGGCGTAACCGGGATCATCGCCTCGATCATCGTTCCATGTTCGCGCGCGCTGTCAATGCGCAACATTCCGTCCACGGCCTCCACGCGCTCGCGCATCCCTTCGATGCCCCAGCCACGCGGCGGATGGAACGGTTCCTCGGGATTGAATCCCCGTCCGCGGTCGGAGACGCGCAAACAGACGCGGTCGGCCTCGAAGGAGATTTCCACGCGTCCCTCCCGGACCCCGGAGTGGCGCGCGACATTGGTGAGCGCCTCCTGCGCCACGCGGAAAAGCGCCGTCTCCACAATCGAGTCAAGCCTGCGAACCTCGCCGCGTACATCCACCCCAAAGGTAAAACCCTTCGGAACGTAGTCGCGATCCACCAAGGCCTGAATGGCCCGCGTCACGCCGAGTTCGTCAATATGCGAGGGGCGCAGTCCGGTGATCAGGCGGTAGATGCCCTGGGACATCTGTCGGCTCAGGTCGAGGAGCCGCTCCACGGTCTGGTTGGAGACGGAACGGCGCGGCAGATTGGTTTTGAGTAGGGCGAGTTCGAGCGAGAAGGCGGTCAGCGTTTGGGAGGTTTCATCGTGCAGTTCACGCGCGATGCGGGCGCGTTCCTCCTCCTGGGCGCGCACGATGTGACGGAGCAGGTCGCGGCGAATCTGTTGTTGCTGTTCGAGCGCGTCCAACCGCGCTTGTTGCGCGGCGGACAGTTCCTCGCGGCGGAGTCGTTCGACGTGCCAGGCGGCGCGCATCAACGCGATAGTGATGACGGTCGCCATCGCGGTGCGCACGCCCTGAATGGGAAAACCGGCGAGCGCGCGGAACGATTCCTCATTAATAACATCCGCCGGAAACATGGCAATCGGATGCACGAAGAGTTGCGTGAGAGCGTACAGCCCAAAGCCGATGGAAGCCGCGTTGAGGCTGGACGCGAGGTTCGGGCTGGTCGCTCGCGCTTGCAGGCTGCGAGCGCGCAACCCCAGCGCCGCCAGAATGGAGGCGGTCACGGCCAGGAGGTAACGCGCCAGCGCGTCAATCACATTTTGCCAGGGAACCTGTGTGTGTTGGTAGGTCAGGAAGGCGCTCAACACGATGGCCGCCAGGTAGGCAGCCAGGATCCAGTTGATGAATGTGAAATCGCGCGGCAGGGGGCGTTCCACCAGGCGCAGGGCTTGGAGGCCGAAGATCAAAAGGGAGGTGAACGAAGCGGCCAGCATCCCGAGTCGCAGCCAGGGCAGCCAGCCGGGCAGGGACACGCCCAAAGCGACGGCTTGTATGAGGTAGGATTCCAGCCATTCGTGCGCGCCGTGGATCAGGCCGAACCCTGCAAGCGACAGGAGCGTTGGGCCGGGGGCCAGCGCCGAGCCGCGCCAAGACTCCATGGTCATCGCCAGGCCCATTGCAAAGAAGGCGAGGCCGTAGATGAAGAATACGAAGAACAGACTCTGTTCGTGGCTCATCCCGTTCCCTCATTGTGTATTGTACAACAAGGGGAGCATGATACCATTGTAGGCTATATCACCTATTCCCCGTGATATTCTTCCCAAATAGTGCAAACTTTCACTAATCATCCAAAATTTGTGATATTAAACACATTTTCAAATTGTGGTTGTTCCCGTAAAATTGGGACACTCACCCCAACTGATATGATGAACTTTGGGAGAATGCAATGAGATTTTCTTCGAACGTGCTTGCGCGAGACAGACGCCGCATCCTAGCCTGGACGATGGGCCTGCTCCTCGTTGTGGCCGGTCTCGGCTGGACCCAAATCGGGCGCGCGCAAGCCTCGCCTGTTCGCGCCGACAACAGCGAATGCTTGGGATGCCACACCCAACCGAATATGGTTCTGCGGATCGGGATCAACACGATTCTATTGACCGTGGACGCCCAAAAATACGATCAATCCGTTCACGGGCAGAACCAACTCGCCTGCACGGATTGCCATGTGGATATTACCGGTTTTCCTCATCCCGATTATTCCGCCACCAATCGCCGGGAGTTTCAATTCGCGTTATACCAGTCCACGCAAAAAGGATGCGTGAAGTGTCACGAGGGGGAAACCAAAGACGCGCTGACCGGCGTTCACCAGCAAACGCTGGATATAGGCAATCACAACGCGGCCATGTGCGCCGATTGCCATTACCCTCACTACGTAGACCCCGCCTACGACCTGAATCGCGAAGTCGTTCCCGATGTTTGCGCGCGTTGTCATAACGACATTGCCGCCGCCTACAAAAACAGCGTCCATGGCGAGGCCCTGATCGGCGAGGGGAATCCCGATGTGCCAAATTGCGTCAGTTGTCACGGCAACCACAGCATCGAAGATCCGCGCACGGTGGAATTCCGCAACAATGTTCCCTTGTTGTGCGCCCGATGCCACACCAATCCGGACATCATGGACAAGTACGAGATTTCCACCGACGTGCTGGACACTTACGTGTCCGATTATCACGGCGCCACTGTGACCCTCTTTGAGCACACCTCGCCCGACCTGCCCACCAACAAACCGGTTTGCACCGACTGCCACGGCATTCACGACATTTCCAATCCCGACGATCCCCAGGTGGGCATCGCGCTGAAAGAGAACCTGCTGATCAAATGCCAGCGCTGCCATCCCGACGCCACCTCCAATTTCCCGGACGCCTGGATGAGCCACTACATCCCCAGCATTGAAAAGTACCCGCTAGTCTTCTTTGTGGATTGGTTCTATAAGTTGATGATCCCCGGCGTGATCGGAGGCATGTTGATCTTTGTCGCGTCGGATTTTGTCCGGCGCGTGATTAATCGTTGGAAGGGAGTCGCCCACTAATGGCAACCCAACCGAAGCTTGCCCTGAGCAAAGTCGAAGGACCCAAGAAAGAAGCGAAACGCACGTACGTCCGCTTCACCCTTTCCCAACGCATCGAGCATGTGATCATGCTTCTTTCGTTCGGCACGCTCGGCGTCACCGGGCTGTCGCAAAAATTTGTGAATCATCCCCTGGCCTACGGCTTTGTGGAGTTAATGCGCGGCGTGGAAAATGTACGCGCCATTCACCACGCGGCCGCCATTGTGATGATGTTCGGAACGATGTTCCACATCCTTTCGGCGGGGTACAAAATGTACGTTTTGCGCGTGCCGATGAGCATGTTGCCGGGCTTGCAGGACGCCAAGGACGCCCTGGCCGCCTTCCTCCACAACATCGGCCTGCGCAAGGACCGTCCCCAGATGGGCCGTTTCACGTTCGAGGAGAAAGCCGAATATTGGGCCTTTGTGTGGGGCGCGATCGTGATGGGCATGACCGGTTTCCTGATGTGGAATCCCATCACGGTCTCCAACATCCTTCCGGGCGAGTTCATTCCCGCGGCCAAGGCCGCGCACGGCGGCGAGGCGGTGCTGGCGGTGCTGGCGATCATCGTTTGGCATTTCTATGGCGTGCACTTGAAACATTTCAACACCGCCATGTGGACCGGCCGCCTGACCGAAGAGGAGATGCTCCACGAGCATCCGCTCGAACTCGCGGACATCAAAGCGGGCCACGGCGAACAGCCGGCGCCTCCCAAAATCCTGCGCGCCCGGCAGGCGATCTACTTTCCTGTGGCGGCGGCCATGTCGGTGGTGATGCTGGCCGGCATTTACGGCTTCATCCGCGCGGAGGAGACGGCTCTCACCACCATTCCGCCCTTGCAGGCGACCGTGGCTGTCTTCGTGCCGCAAACGCCCACGCCTCTGCCCACCCTGCCTCCCACGGTCACGCCGGCGCCCACGGCCATGCTCGCGCCCGGCGAATCGCCGACGTGGAACGCGCACATCGCCCCGTTGTTCGCGGCCAAGTGCGCTTCCTGCCATGGCGCAGGCGCGATGGGCGGACTCAACCTCACTACCTACGCCGACGCCGTCAAAGGCGGGCAGAGCGGTCCCCTCTTTGTTTCGGGAAACGCGGCGGGGAGCATCCTCATCATCAAGTTCAAGGATGGCGCGCATCCCTTCGCCAGCCTCACGCCGGATGAACTCGCCCTGCTCGAAGCGTGGATCAACGGAGGGGCGTTGGAGCAGTGAGAAAGTAGTCAGGCGAAACAGATAATCACGACCTCCAGGTTGACTGGAGGTCGTGTCGCTTATCGCGAAGAATGCGATGGGTCAAATTGAACATAGGCAAATGTACTGCCTGAATCAGTACATCCGCCTATTGACTTATCGAGAGGGGGCAATATCTTTATAGAGCAAGTTGGTTTCTGGCGGGGTCGCAGATCCATGCCGGGCCGAGCACATTGGAAAACCACTGCGAGGCAAAATGAAAATTCCAAATGATCAATATCTATTTCTCCTTATTTTTTCGGCGATAATTAGGAGAGGCATCATTGAAGAGCTATCGCTGTTTACTTTGGGAGAATATCTTCTTGCGATGACTTTTGCTATTCTATTGATACGAAAGAACAAGCGGATTGTCATTTGGTAGTCTTCTTTTCGCGAGGGCTGATGCGCCCCGCCGTGTAAAGTCGGCGGTGAATGGCGAAACCATTCTTGTAAGTAAACGAGCCGACTCATTGCGAGCCGGCTCGTTCTTTTACCTGTCTACGTGTGTACTTGTCTACATACGTACTGCGTTTGCCTGTGCGCCTTCCCCCCTCACGCCAACGCCTCGCTTCCCGCCAATTCTTCCACATGCTCATGTTCCGCCGGGGCGTAGCGATGATCCACCACTTTCAGGTAGCGAACGCCGAGCGAGAAGAGGGTCAGGCCGTAGGCGATGATTCCCAATCCGGCGCCGATTTCCACCAACGAGGGAACGTAGGAGGTGTAGGCGACTGTCAGTTCGCCGGGCAGGTAGGAAAGCACAACCAAGAGGCCGCTCATGTTCACATCCCAGCGGTAGGCGATCACGCCTCCCACCACGAGGGCGCAGGCCAACATGCGCCAGAAGGGATGTTGGCGGGTCTTCTGCTTGAGCAAGAGGATCATGGGGACGATCGCGCCCAGGATGATTTCGCCAACCCAGAAGTTGAAGGAAAGTTGTCCGCTCGTGATCATTTCCAAGCCCTGGGTGCGTCCGGCTTGATACGTATAGGTCATCGCCAGCCAGTCCCAGGCCCGGAAGTACAGGTAAGGAACCAACGCCCAGCCGACGAAGTTCGCCACGCGTTCGAGCAGGGCGTCATTGATGCGGGCTTTCGGCGTCAGGCGGGCGGCCAGCATGGACGAGAATATCGTCATCGAAATACCGCCGACGATGGCCGAGAACATGAACAGCGTCGACATTTCCGGTTTGTACCAGAAGGGCCGCGCCTTTAGCACGCCATACAGCGCGCCCAGCGAGGATTGGTGCAACATGGAAAGGCACATGCCTGCAATCGCCAGCGCTGGCGCGAAGTGGTGCGCGTGTTCCATCAGCGCGGCGATCTTCGGGAAGCGGGCGCGCAGCCATTCAAAGTTGGCGACGATCGGCATGGTCTCGAGCAACAGCACCGTCAAATAGAGACACACGCACATCGTCACTTCCCACAAGAGGGAATGTTTGTTCCAGTAGACCACCGAATGCCAGAAGCGGTCCGGGCGGCCGATATCGAGAATCAACGAGAACATCGCCATGGTGTACCCGATCAAGCCGATGAAGGTGGCGGTGCGGGCGACCGGCTCATACCGCTTCAACCCGACCAAGTAAACGGCCGCGCAGAGACTGAAGGCGCCGGCCCCCAGGGCGATGGAGGAGAGGTCAATCGTGATCCACAAGCCCCAAGGGACGAGGTCGGTCAAGTTGGTGAGGCTCAGGCCTTTCCAAAAAACCAGGATGCCGCAGATCAGGCCAATCGTCAGGCACAGAGCGAGAAAGCCCATCCACATCAACCAGGCGCTGGAGAGAAGTTTTGTGCGAAAGGTGGCGATCATGATTCCTCCACGTTCATTTCTTTCGGGTCGGCGGGCAGGTAATAGACGCGCGCGGCCGTGCCCAAATCGTCGCGCAAGCGGTAGGAAGGATGCTCGCGCAGGATCGCGCTGACGTTCGATTCGTGATCGTTCAGATCGCCGAACATGCGCGCCCCGGTGGGGCAGGCCACCACACAGGCGGGCGTGGCGGAGTCGTCCACGCCGGGTTTCAAACCCTGGGAGAGGCCGCGGTCAATGCGATGGTAGCAGAAGGCGCATTTTTCGGGCACGCCGCGCGGACGGCGCTCCACTTCGGGGAAGCCCCATTCCGGTACGGCGGGATTTTCGCCTTCGAAGGCCGTCCAATTGAAGACGCGCGCCTGGTATGGACACGCCACTTCGCAGTAGCGGCAACCGATGCAACGGTGATAGTCCATCATCACGATGCCATCCGGCCGATAGTAGGAGGCCGCCACCGGGCAGACTTCGACGCAGGGCGCCCTTTCGCATTGCATACACGGACGGGCGAGGAACACTTTGTGTCCGCCGAGTTCGCCGGCTTCGATCACCTGGTTCCACTGATGATCGGGCGCGGTGTCGTTGTGCGCCTGGCAGGCCAGGGTGCAATAGCCACAACCGGTGCATTTGGATTGGTCAATGACCATCGCCCATTGGCGTTCGCCTTTGGGGGCCGAGCCGGAGGCTTCGGCGTTGCGGAACAGATTGGCTCCGGCAATGGCCGCCGCGCCCAGGGCGGCTACTTTCAATAGATCGCGTCGGGAGTTCTTTGTCTCTTCCATGGCTTATTCCTCACTGTGGGGGTGATGGCGGGTGACTCGATGGTAGAACCGCTCGAGCCAGGGAGCCAGCACCATACCGGCGGCCAGGCCCACCAGTCCCGCGAGACCCGCATATCCCAGCGGGCTGACCGGCGAGGGTTCGGGAGTCACCGCGGAGTATTGCATGGGGTGGGCGGCTTCGGCGGCGGGTTCCGCCGGCGAAGTGCCTTCGGAGGGAAGCGAGGCTTCGTCGGTAGGACCGTGCATTTGATCGGAGTGGCAGGTATTGCAGGTTTTTACGCTGGCCTGGAAGGAGTGATCGGGAACCGTGTGGGCTTCGCGATCCTGGTCTTCCAAGTGGTCAACGTGACATTGCACGCAGGAGACGCCCTTCTGATGGTGCTGCGAGTAGGGGAAGTCCATGCTCACTTCGGCGTGGCAATTGATGCACAATTGGGAGGCGTCGGCGATTTCCGGCGAACCGTCTTTGGGCATGACCTTCTTCAACGAGGCGCTGTGCGGGTCGTGGCAGACGGCGCAGTCCATGCCGCGTTGGTAGTGGGTGCTTCCCTGCCAATCCTGCCAGCCGAAGCGCGTGTCGCTGTGACAGCGTCCGCATAGGTCGGGCGAGCGGTTCACCGGCATGGGACTTTTCGGATGATCGGCGTTCATGTCGCCGTGACAGGCCTCGCAGGTGACGCCCTCGGCCTTCGACTCGCCGGTGGCGGGATCGTAGCCGGTGGTGTGGCAAACGAGGCAGGCGCCCGGTTTACCCTGCGCCGCCCAGGCTTCCTCAAAGATGGGGTCGGTGAGGGCCTGTCCGTGCGGCCCGTTTGCCCAGGAAACCTGCACTTCATCGTGGCAGGCCACGCAGGGGCTGTCGGCCAAGTGGGAGGCCGGGTTGGCTTGCGCGGCGGGCGTGAGGGCATTCGCGACGATAAGCGTAATGCCGGCCACCAGCAGGGCAAACATGATTGCAATGACGATGCGTTCGAGACGGGTAAACATGGCGCTTTCTCCTATGCCTGAATGGGGGTATGGGTCGGGGTGGGAAGCGGCGCTTGCAGGAACACCTGGCAAGTGAGGCATTTTTCCTGCAGGTATCCGTTTTTCTGTCGGCGAACCTGCCAGCAAGGCTCGGGAGATGCAGGAGCCGGGCAAACCTTGACCGCCTCGGAATCGCAGCCAAGGATCTCCCAGCACGGCTCTTTCTGCACTACCAGTTCGGGAGCAGGGGCCGCTTCGGCTTCCGCTTTCCAGCGGGCGTCCAACTTGCGCAAGATCAGCACGACAAAAAACGTGATGAAGATCGGGATGCCGATCCGTAAGGCGGAACCGATCAGGACAATGAGGGTGGGGGTTGGGTTTTCCATAGGGTTACCTCTACTTTTCACCGAAGCGGAAAGGTTCATGCCGGCGCGCCCACTCACTAATGGCGAGCGTCACAACCAGGGGAAGAACCACCCTCAGAAGGAAGAAAAAGGTGAAGTACTCGTAGGCGTTCATGGCATCTCCTTTCGCAATTTCACCTTTAGTTTAGATGAAAGGAGCGTTCCGGTAAATTCGGGCGATTCCCCATCTTTTTTCCGGCCCGGCGGCGATTCCCCCATGCCCAAACGTGGGGTCGCTCCCCCATGTTTCTCCCACGTGGAAGTAGGCAAAACAGCCCAACGATTCGGGGATTCAGCGAGTCAGCGAATCAGCGAGTCAGCAAGAGAGCAAATCATCAATCGTAAATCGAAAATCTAAATTCTAGAATCCCCAATACCCATTTTCCCCCATCCCAACTATCAGACCATGAGACTATCAGGCCGCCTACGCCTTAATAATCCCCTTCCGTATCGCGTAGCGTACCAACTCGGCGCGGGAGTGCAGATTTAATTTGTGCATGATATTCTCGCGATGCCGCTCCACGGTTTTCGGGCTGATCACCAGCGCGTCGGCGATCTGCTCGTTGGCGGCGCCCTCCGCCAGGTGGGCCAGCACTTCCTGCTCGCGTTCGGTCAATTCGTTGAGGGCGGCCTTGGTCTCGGCGGCGCGTTCCTGCGAGAGATAATCCTTCACCAGCAATTTCGCCAGCGAGGGATACAGATACACCTCGCCGCGCGCCGCGGTGCGAATGGCGGTGAGCAGTTCCTCCGGCGCGGCGCGCTTCGGCACGTAACCGCTGGCGCCCGCCTCCAACATCTTGAAAAAATATTCTTCATCCTCGTGAATGGTGAGCGCGACGATGGCGATGTTCGGATGCCGCGACTTGATGGCGCGCGCCGCGTCAATGCCGCTCATATCGGGCAGGCCAATATCCATCAGGATCACATCCGGTCGCGCGGACCCCGCGCCGGCCACCGCTTCCGCGCCGTTGGCGGCCTCCCCAACGATATCCACATCCGACTCGCCGGCGAGCAACATCTTCAACCCCGAACGGACAACGGCATGATCGTCCACCAGCAACAAACGGATCGTCATTCCGCCTCGCTTTCCCGCGGCATGTAGGGAATCTTCGCTTCCACCAGGGTCCCCTGGCCGCGGCCCGATTGCACAGAGACCGTGCCGCCCAGCAGGGAGGCGCGTTCCCTCATCCCAACCAATCCCAGCGAGGGACGATTCATCTGCCGCACATTGGCCGCCTCCGGGTCGAAGCCCTGGCCGTCGTCGCGCACCGAGACGTGCACATGCTCGCCCTCATAGGTCAATTGGATGAACACGCTGGTGGCTTGCGAATGTTTGATGATGTTGTTCAGCGCCTCCTGCGTGATGCGGAACATGGCGATCTTGGTCGGCTCGGAAATTGGCCGCTCCTCGCCAAACGTGTCCACGCGGATCTTGAGGCTGGCGCGTTCGCTCACCTTGCTGGCGTACCAGCGCAGGGCGGCCGGCAGGCCGAGGTCGTCCAGGTGGGAGGGACGCAGGTCGGTGATCAGGCGTTGCAATTCGGAGAGGGAGTCGGCGGCCAGGGTTTCCAGGCGATGCAGGGTTTCGGCGGCTTGGACCGGGTTCTTCTGGATGGCCGTGGAAAGTCCGCGCAGGCCGAGCCCGATGGCGGTCAGGGATTGACCCGTCTCGTCGTGCAGGTCGCGCGCGATGCGCTGGCGTTCCGCCTCTTGCGCGGCCACCACGCGGCGGAAGAGTTCGCCGCGCAGGGCTTCGCGCTGTTCGGCCTCCCGCACGCGCGCATCCTGCAATTCGGCGATCTTGCGATCCGTCTCCACCTGGAAGGCGCGCAGGAATCGGATCACAAAGAAGGAGGCCGCGCCCGCCGTGGCCGCGCGGAAGATCGGAATGGGAAATCCGAAGAGGGTGAGGAATAAGTCTTCGTTGATGATCGTGGAGGGAAACAGCAGGCTTGCGGGCGTGAACAACTGGCCGACCAATCCATACCAGCCGAAGGTCACAGCGGCCCACAAACTATCCTGCCCGAAGCGCACCAAGCCCTGCTTGCGAAAGGCGTGTTGCTGGGCCACCAGGCCGATGGCCGCCAACGCCGAAGCGGGGATGGCCAGCACGTAACGCGTCCACGCCTCGGAGACCAGCAGCATCTGATCCCTGGTATATTGGCTGGAGAAAACCGCCAGGCCAAAGACCCAGATGGTTTCGAGCGTCAGCGGCACGATCAGGCCGACTCGCTGGGCGGTTTCGGTTTTCGAGAGCAGGAAACTTCCAAAGGCCGCCAGGGAGAGAAATGAAAAGGCCAGCATGGCTAGTTCCACGCCGACCAGATAAGGATGATGGAAATGGCCTGTTTGCACCAACAGACCGTCGTACATTTTCAGCCATTCATGCGCGCCGTGGACGAGTCCAAATCCCGCCAGCGGCCGGAGCGCCTTGCGCAGGCGTTCATCGGAGGAGCGGCCGCCTTCGATGGCGACCAGCAATCCCATGGAAAAGAACGCCAGACCATAGACCAGGTATATGATCGTTGAGGTTAGCATGGGAGCGGCGATTCCATGGGCGCCGGAAAAACAATCGCCTTACTCTTCCGCGCCCTGGCGAATGCGCGTGCCGCAGGTGCGGCAGAACCGGTCGCCGGGACGGGCGCGCGTTCCACATTGCGCGCAATACTTCGGCCCCTCCGCCGAGTCGGCGCTGACGATATGCCGCCTGCGGGTTTGCCGCGGCGGATGCGATTGGCCGCGGAAGTAATAATACATGCCGCCCGCCGCCAGCAGAACGCCGACGCCCGCGATCAGCCAGGGAACATACGTGCCCAGGTTGACGCGCCCGGCGGTATTTGCATCCACCGGCCCGGAGGATTGGACCGGCATCAGGAACACGCTGACCTCATCCGACTTTTTGGCGTAATTGACTTTTAAGGAGAAAGGTTCCCCCGCGGCCAATGGGCCAAACGTTCCGAGATAGTACGTCAGTTCTTCGGTGATGGATTGTCCCAGGACCGGGTCGGAGGTCATGTTGCGGGCGTCGTAAGGTTGTTGCAATTCGACGCGCATGGTTTGCACGGCGTAATCGCCCGGCCAGGTGTAGGTAAAATCGCGCTTCTCCCCCTGTTTATTGATGGACGGTTCGTAGAATTCCAACTGCACGGCCGGCCCGGTCACTTCGATGTTGATCTTGAGCCATTCTCCATCCGGTTCCTGGGAAAATTTAACGCCCACATCCGATACGGCGTTGGTCGCCGGCCCCACAGCCACCACCGCGGGTTTGATCGCCGCGGCAGGGATGCGGAAGGTCAGGGTGGTGGGCAGGGTCACATCCGGCGAAACGATCATACGATAAATGACCAGGACGCTGGGCTGGTCGTATTCCGGCCAGATCCAAACATCCACAGAACTCAGCGTGGGCGCGCCTTGCGCTCGCGCCGGCTGGAATGAAAACAGCAAGGCGAAGATGAAGATTAAAAGAAAGAGACGCCGCATGAGAGGCCCTCCGTAAGGGATTTCGCCGCGAATCTTACCATGAAACCCAACAGCAGTCTTTGGATGAATGTCACATCGCGGATGTTATCCAGTCGCAATCGCTTGCACCAATTGCCAGCACAAGCGGTTGACCGGCGTGGGAATGCCGTGCCGTGCGCCGGTGCGCGCCACCGCGCCGCAGATGGCGTCAATCTCGGTCGGGGCGCCGCGCCGCACATCTTGGAACATGGACGAGTGGTTCGCGGCCGTCTTTTGCGCCACGCTCTCGGCCGCCTCGAGCGGGTTGCTGAATGGAAGTCTCACGCGTTGCGCGAATGCCACCGCGGCGGTCTCCTCGGCTAGGGCTTTCATCACCACGCGCGCCGAGGGACGACGGAGCAGTTCTCCATTCGGGACGCGCAACAGCGCGGTCAACGGATTGATCGCGGCGTTGACCACCAACTTGCCCCACACCAACGACTTCGCATCCGGCACAACCTGGACCTCGAAGCGGGCGCGCCGTAACGCGGCTTCCACTTCGCCCAAGCGCGGGTGGGCCTCCATCGAAACGACTCCCTCCCCGCCCGCGCGGGCCAGCCCGGGACCGAGCAGGGTCGCGCCCGTCGTCGTCACGCCCAGGGCCACGCGCTCGCGTCCGATGGACTTGGCGAGGATATCGTCGTTGCCAAGTCCATTCTGTAGGGTGACGGCTAGCCCGTCACCCGCGAGGCATTGCGCCAATTGACGCGCGGCGCGTTCGGTTTGCCAGGCCTTGACCAGGACGAAGGCGGTGCGCGCGCCGCGCGCCGCTTCGGGGTCCCGCGTGACGCGTACGCGGTAGGAGGAGGCGCGTCCGGTTGAGTCCACCAGGCGCGCGCCGTCGCGAGTCAAGGCGTCGAGTCCGGCGTCCCACGTGCCGAGCATGGTGATATCGTGTCCGTTGGCGGCGAGCCGCGCGGCGAACAAAGTCGCGAGCGCGCCGGTTCCTACGATTAAGATGGGTTCGTTGTTCATGGTTGCCTCAATCAGATTTGGAATCCTGAAGTTCTACTTCAGGATCGCGCCGAAGGTAGAACTTTCGGATTCCTTATTCTGCAACTTTCAAAAAAGACTCCCACTCCTCATCGCTCATCTCGACAGAGTGTTCGACGCCAGGGAATTGGCGCGTCTGCACTTCGGACAGATATTGCGCGAAGGCGCGTTGCATCTCGCCGTGGAAGTCCGCGTATTTTTTGACGAACTTGGGAGTGAAGCGGTCGAACAGGCCGAGCAGATCGTGGGTAACCAGCACCTGACCGTCGCAACCCACGCCCGCGCCGATGCCGATGGTGGGGATGGACAGTTTTTTGGAAACGAATTCCGCCAGCCGCGCCGGGACGGATTCCAGCACGAGGCTGAACGCCCCTGCCTCTTCGAGGATCAGCGCGTCTTCGAGCAGGCGTTTGGCGGCGGAGGCGGTTTTTCCCTGCGGGCGGAAGCCGCCCAGTTGGTTGACGGATTGAGGGGTGAGACCGAGGTGTCCCATCACAGGGATGCCCGCGCCCACGATGGCGCGCACTGCGTCGGCGCGTTCGCGTCCGCCCTCCAGTTTGACCGCGTCCATGCCGCCTTGTTGGAGGAAACGTCCCGCGTTGCGGACGGCTTCGTTGACATCCGCTTGGTACGACATAAAGGGCATGTCGCCGATGAGCAGGGCGAACTTAGCGCCGCGCGAGACGGCCCGGCTGTGATGGAGCATTTCCTCCATCGTGACGGGCAGGGTGTTGGCGTAGCCCAGCACCACCATCCCAAGTGAATCGCCGACGAGAATGGAATCGACGCCGGCGTTATCCTCCGCGAGCGCGGTGGGACAGTCGTAGGCGGTGAGCATGGCGATCGGCTCGCCGCGTTCCTTCTTCTGGCGGAACGTAAGCGTGGTCGCCTTTTTGCGGGGCTGTGCGCCCGGCGCAGTGACAGAAACAGAAACGGGAGTAACGCTAACAGTGGACATGGTACCCTCCAAGGGTTTGGTAGAGTCCGCTCTGACTCATCCCCTGTTCGGTCAGGCAATTGAGTTGGGATTCCTGAAGTTCTACTTCAGGGTTGGCCTTCGGGATTTTCCGAAAGTAGAACTTTCGGATTCCTCTGACCGGTATCGTTGCCGTCGCGTTCGGTGAAGGATACACGCGGCAAGGCGGATTATTCCACAAAACAGGATTTTCGCCTATAATAATTTTGTTCGAGTTTGACTCTCACAGACTCTCAAAATTAACCGCGAAGCCCGCAACGAAATTTATCTTGCGCGCGCTGAACTTCGAGACCAAGCCTCTTATCCGTCATTGCGAGGGTGTTCTTCCCGAAGCAATCTCCTCCCGGCTACGCGGGGATTGCTTCGTCGGGAAGAGCGCCCTCCTCGCAATGACGAAAGGGAGGCGCCGAAGTATGGCAGCGGTAAACCACCCAAGGAGAATCTCATGCGAAGGATGTTTGGCTTTTTGATCGGCATTGTGGTCGGCGCGTTGGTCGGCTCGACGGTGGCCCTATTGCTCGCGCCCGAATCGGGCGAGGAATTGCGCAATGCCATACGCGAGCGCGGCGCGGGTTTCCTCTCGGAGGTGCGCTCCGCGGCGGACAATCGCCGAATCGAGTTGCAGAATCGGTTGGAGGCGTTGCGCGCGCCGAGGGGGTAAATGGTAATTGGTAAGTGGTAATTGCCAATTACGATTTACCAATTACGGTTTGATAAAACTCCTCGGCCCTCGCCATGTTGCGCGCGTACTCGGCGCGCTCGTGGATGATTTGTTGATTGAGACCTGCGGCGCGATGTCGCAGGTCTTTGTTTTTAATGGCGCTCACGATTGCTTCGGCCAGGGTGGACGGGTTGCCGGGGTCAATAAGCAAACCGTTTTCCCCCTCGGTGATCCATTCGCGGATGGACTCGATGTCGCCGGCGATGGGGAAGCAACCGCAGGCCATTCCTTCGAGCAGAGTGTTAGGCGTACCATCGTGCGTGGAGGGCGAGACGATGATCTGCGCGCTTCGATAGACTTCGGCGATTTGTTCGTGCGGCATCAGCGCGAGCAATTCAACGGACTGCGCAATGCCGAGTTTGTCGAGCCAGGTCAGCGCTTCGGGCTGTTCCGCCATCGAAGCACAGATAAATTTTGCATTGGGGATTTCTTTGAGTACCAGCGGGATGGACTGAAAGAACGTGTCGTTGCGGACGTAGGCGCGGAAGCCGCGCGGGTTGAAGATGATCGGCTCAGCCACAGGCGCGGCGGGCGGATGGAACACGTCTGTGCGGATACCGCCGTTGCCCGGCGTGACGAGGATCGGGCGCGACGCGTCGAAGCCCCATCTCTGCGCGAGACGCACATCGCGTTCGCAATCGGAGTGAAGCGCGTCAGCGGCGAACATCGTCCAGCGCGTGTGGCGGCGCATGAGGGGAGAGGAGTCGGCGTGGAGGGTGAAGTCGTTGCCCCAGGTGGAAACGATCAGCGGCACGCGCAGACCGGCGTTGGCGGCCAACATTCCCTCGTAGGGAATCCGCATGGCGTGGACGAGGTCCGGCTGGATGTGATTGGCGATGACCGCGAAACTTCGCGCGGCGCGCGGGATGGTCAGCGGGCCGAGCCAGTGTCGGATGCGGTTGCGGAGGGAGATGAAGCGCGAGTCGCGCCCGGCAGGGGGACGGCTTGCCCGTCCCCCCGCGGTACCGGCCGGCCCGACGCGCCCGCTAAAGGCGACAGGAGCCAGTGCCACCGACGCGAGACCCGGGAGGGGGTCGCAGGCGAAGGTGGAGGCGAGGTGGACTTCGTCGCCGCGCCGAATCCAATATACGATCCAACTACGGGAAATGGGCGAACGTCCGTCGGCTAGAAAAAGTAAGCGCATGTCGTTTCCAATTGTAGTATATTTAAGCCATGAGCAAGCCGCGCGTCTTGATCGTGGAAGATAATGTGGACAATTACCAGTTGGTGCGTTTCCTGTTGGAACGCGCCGGGTACGATATTTTGTCCGCCGCGAACGGACGCGAAGGCGTGGAGATGGCGCGCCGCGCACGTCCCGACCTGATCTTGATGGATTTGGCGATGCCGGAGATGGATGGCTGGGACGCGACGAAAGTGTTGAAATCGGATGCGGCCACGCGCAGCATTCCCATCCTGGCGCTCACGGCCCGCACCCTGCCCGCCGACCGCAAGCGCGCCATGGACGCGGGCTGCGACGGGTATATTTCCAAGCCCATCAAGGTGGCCACCTTCGACCGCCTGATCATGAATTTGGTGAGGCAAGCGAAGGTGAACGTTCAGATCATCTAACCATTGCCTGCCCTCCGGCAGGCAAAATTTTCACTGCGAGGATTAAGAATGAAACAGATTTGTGTCATCGGCGTGGGATACGTCGGAATCGTGACCGGCGCGTGCTTCGCCGATCTCGGCAACAAGGTGGTGGCGCTGGACGTGAACGAGAAGCGCATCGAAAATCTCAAGCAGGGCATCATGCCCATTTACGAACCGGGGCTGGACGAACTGGTGAAGCGCAA
>CAZVAX010000083.1:0-18004 GCA_964625215.1 uncultured Anaerolineaceae bacterium
CCACGGCGACGTGGCCTGGGGCGGCAACTGGTTCTTCCTCGTCCACGATCACGGCCTGGATGTGGACATGACCAACCTCGAAGCGCTGACCGATTTCGCGTGGCGCGTCCGTGAGCAGCTGGCCGCCCGGGGCGTGGTCGGAGCGAACGGCGCGGAGATTGACCACGTCGAGTTGTTCGCGTCAAGTCCCGAAGCCGACAGCAAAAGTTTTGTCCTCTGCCCCGGCAAAGCCTACGACCGTTCGCCGTGTGGAACAGGTACGAGCGCAAAACTCGCCTGCTTGTACGCGGATGGCAAATTGCAAGTCGGCCAAACCTGGAAACAACAAAGCGTCGTCGGCAGTATCTTCGAGGGGAGCATCGAACTCGACGGAGACCGCATCATCCCCACCATCACCGGCGAAGCCTGGGTTATGGCAGAGGGCGTGATTTTGGTGGATGAGCGCGATCCGTTTGGGAATGGAATTTAACCTTCGACTTTCGACTTTTGACTGATCCATGTCGAAGGTCAAAAGTCGAAGGTCTCGCATGGAGACAAAATGAACTCAAAGCATGATGTAGTAATCACCGGCGGCGGGCCGGTGGGGCTCAGTTGCGCCTACTACCTCCTCAAATCGGGACGCGGCGTCACCCTCCTCGACGCGAAGGAGATCGGCAAGGGCAGCGGCGCGGGCAACGCGGGCCACATCGTGCCGAGTCACATCATTCCGCTGGCCGCGCCCGGTGTGGTTACATCGGCCCTCAAGTGGATGCTCGACCCGGCCCACAGTCCGTTTGGGATGAAGGTCAGCCTCGACCCAGCCTACCTTTCGTGGCTGCTACAATTCACCTTCGCCTGCACCGACGCCAACGTCCAGCGCGCCATCCCGCCGCTCTACTCGCTCGGTCAGTTGAGCGCGCGTAACTTCGCGCAGATCATCGTCGAGGAAAAATTCGAGTGCCACTACCGCCAGACCGGCTTCCTCAACATCTACAAAAATGAGTCCGCCTTCCAGGCCGCAAAACACGAAGCCGAATTCGTGCAGAAGCGCGGCATCCCCGTCAGCGTGTACGACAAGACCAAAATTCACGAGGTCGAACCGGCCGCGCTCGACGACGTGATCGGCGGCGTACATTACACGGGCGACGCGCACCTCAACCCGGCGCGCTTCCTCCAACTTCTCGCGGAACGCGTGCTCGCCCTCGGCGCGGACCTGCGCGCCAACACCCCCGTCACTGGCTTCGAGGTCGCGAACAGCAAGATCGCCAAAGTCAAAACGAGCGCGGGAGAATTCGAGGCGGAACAAGTCGTCCTCGCGGCCGGCGCGTTCACTCCGCTTGTGGCGCGCGGACTCGGCTTGAAGATTCCGATCCAACCGGCGCGCGGCTTCAGCCTCACCGCGTCGGCCATCCGTCACATGCCGCGTCAGGCGCTGATCCTCGGCGACCGCCGCGTGGCCGTTTCGCCGCTCGGCGATCTCCTCCGCATCACCGGCCGCCTCGAAGTGGGGCAAATAGACCTGACCCCGGACCCGCTCTGGATCCGACGCCTCGAAAGCCTCGCCCGCGAATACCTGCGCCTCGACGAGAAACTCGACATCAAAGAGACGTGGGCCGGACTCCGCCCTGTGACGCCGGATGGGATGCCGATCATCGGGCGTTCGCCGCGCCACGCGAATCTGATCGTCGTGACCGGCCACGCCATGCTCGGTCTCTCGCTCGGACCCGGAACGGGCCAGCTCGTTTCGGAGTTGGTCAACAACCGGCCCGCCGCGTTCGAGGTGAATCCGCTCCGATTGGGCCGATTCTGATCGGGTCGCGGAAATGTCGGATTGGTTGGAAGGAAGCGGAGTCTTTTCCCATTGTTAACTTTTCGTTCATCGCCGTTTAATCCGCGTGATGTATCATGCCGTCGAACGGAGTACACATGACCCTCTTCCTCGCCATCACTTTCATTGCCATGCTTGTCGTATTTGGGGTGGACGTGCGCCAGAAGCGCAGGCAGGGACAAACCAGCCGCCGGGAAAAGTAGCCGCGTTTCTTTTTTCGATGGACGGGTAAAAAATTTTCGGATACACTTCGCCCCATGGAAAAACATATTTTAGTCACCAACGATGACAGCGTCGTCTCGCCGGGCCTGCTGGCCCTGGTCCAGGAAATGCGCAAACTGGGCAAGGTCAGCGTCCTCGCGCCGGACCGGAACTGGTCGGGCGGGGGGCATGTGAAAACCCTCGACCGCGCCCTGCGCGTGAAAGAGGTGCGCCTGGCTGACGGCTCGACCGCCTACGCCAGCGACGGCGCGCCCTCGGATTGTGTGTCGCTCGGCATGTTGGGTTACTTCAAAGAGAAGATTGACTTGGTGGTTTCGGGCATCAACATGGGCGCCAACCTCGGCCATGACGTGACCTACTCCGGCACGGTCACCGCCGCGATGGAAGCGGTCATCTTCGGCGTGCCGGGCGTGGCCGTGTCGCTGGAAGTCTTGGAAGGTCACATCGGCGAGATGGACTTTGGCCCTGCGGCGCGCGCCGCCTACAAGGTGGTGGAGCGCGTCATTGCCGGCGACCACGGGCCGGGCATCCTGCTCAACGTCAACGTGCCATACTTGCCCGCCGACAAGATCAAGGGCTTCCTGATGACCCGCCAGGGACAGCGCGTCTACCACGGACGCCTGGATGAACGCGCCGACCCGCGCGGCAAACCCTACTACTGGATCGGCGGCGACGCGCCGACCAGCGTCCCCGAGCGCGGCACCGACGTGGGCGCGCTGGCCGAGGGCTACGTCTCGGTCACGCCGTTGCAACTCGACCTCACCGCCTACCGCGAACTGAGCGACCTGAACAACTGGAATCTCGAAGGTTTCTCTGACTGACCAACAAAGTGACAGCCTCCCAATACGGGAGGCTGTTTTGTTTTTGTAGAGCGAGATACTATCTCGCTCTACCGTTCTTTCATCAAAAAGATCGTCTCCGAGTACGCGGCCTTATCGCGCTCGGTGCGATTGAGTACCGGGCGGCGGAATGTCTCCACGATGGACATCCCCGCCCGTTCGGCGATGAGCGGATACAGGTTGTACTTGTCGTTTGCCACCAGGAACACGCTGTAATCCTCCGCTAGGAAGCGGCGGCAATTCATCAGCACATCGGCGATTCCCTCCACGTAGGAAAGTTGCGCCTGCTTGCCTTGTCCGCGGTACAGCGCGCCGATCTCCAAATCGTCCTGCCGATGGAAGCCGAACAACTCGTAGGCGTAGGCATGTTGCTCGTGATAATCAATCAGTCCCACGTAGGGCGGCGAGGAAAAAATTCCCTTGATCTTTTTTTGCCGCACAAGATTCGCCAACTCCAACGACTCCTCCGACAGCCTCGCCTCCAAATCCACTGCGCGTGAATCACCGGTGAGACAATGCTGGAGTGTATCCGTCCGCAAACTCTCGAAGGTTTCCAAACGCGCCAGCGTGTCCTTGCCGTAGCGCTCCCACCAACTCAAAATGGAAAACAATGGCTTGCACATCTTCCCGTGCTTGGCGCAATAATACGGCGCGCTAACCGGTTCCACCAACGTCCCCAGGTCGGCGTGTGTGGTGGCGCGGCACGAACGCGCCGTGCGACTCAAAAGCGCCTGCGCCACGCGCCGCGTCGCCTCATCTTCAATCTCATCCACCAAGCCGCGCGCAAACTCGATCTCATCGCGCACCGTTTGCAAATACCACCTGCCCAAAAACGAATCGTCCCCCGCCTGCCTCAACTGAATCCCAAACTCGCGCACGAGCGCCTCGTACTCCGGCAAAAACTCGCGCGCCTTCGCCTCGCCATACGCATCCTCGTCCAGCGCGCCTTGTCTCACCTTGACCTTGAACTCCGGCGACGGAAAGTACGCGCCGTTGAAGCGACTCAGCGCCTCACCGACTCTCTCCTCGAACTCTGGCACGTTCAGCGCGGACAATGTGCGGCGTAGGCCCTCGCTGACTTTTTCCACCTCCCGGCGGATTCCTGCCAACGCGTGCCTGCCGACCTTGATGTTGCTCACCAACGCGTTGAACCCCGACACGTCCACGCCCACCGCGTGCAACCCGGACTCGTTCGCCTGCACGAGCGTCGTCCCGCTCCCGCAGAACGGGTCTAGCACAATGTCGCCCGGGCGGAAATAGACTTGCTTCTTGAACTCGTCGGTGTGACCGTCAATGAAATATTCCACCAACTGCGGGATGAACTTGCCCTTGTATGGGTGGAGGCGATGAACGTGCTTGGTGGTGTCGCTCTCTTTGAGATGGTCGAACGACAAATGCCAGTTGATATCCGCGCCGAGTTGAGACTTCCAATTCCCCTCGCGGCTCTTGATCTGCGTCTGGTAATACGCCAACAACTCGGCCCGCGCCACCTTGGTCGCGCCGTTGTCGGTGTGTTTGGGGACGCGTCCATATTGGATAAGGTACGAAATATTGGAGGGCGTGACCTTCTTGCCCAGGTACTCGCTGGCCCACTGACTGGCTTCCTGGATGGTCATCAATTCTACGTCGCTCATAGGCGCGGATTATAGCATGTGGTTGCGTTATACTTGCGCCGTGCAACCCCAATTCAACGCCAACGAATTTCGCGCAATGACCGGCAGTTTGTCTTCCGAGCCGCCGGTCGCGCTGTCTCGCGCCGTAAGGTAATCCATGCCCCCTCTCGCGATCGTTCTCCTGCTCATGTCCGCTCTTATGCACGCCTTGTGGAATTTGATCCTCAAACTGTCCGATGTCAAATACGTGGCGATGAACTGGCAGGTGTTGCTCAGTGGCGCGGCCGCGCTCATCGCCATTTTCTTCACCGGCCTGCCGCCGCGCGCCATGTGGCCGTTCGCCATCGCCAGCACAATTCTCGAAGTGCTCTACTTCCTCCTGCTGATGTACGCCTACACCGATCACGACTTCTCGCTGATCTATCCCATCGCGCGCGGCGCGGCTCCGGCGTTGGTGGTCATTTGGGCGGCGATCTTCTTGCGCGAGATTCCCACCGCGGGCGGCCTCTTCGGCATTCTCCTCATCGTGGTTGGCATGATCATCATCGGCTCCACCAGCCTGCTCAACAATCACGAGAACAAGCCGCACCTTAAAGGAGTTTTTCTCGCGCTCGGCGTGGCGCTCATCATTTCGATTTATACGATCGTTGACGGAACGGCCGTCAAGGCCCACCCGGACTCGGCCCTGCCCTACGCGCTTTCCATGTTCACCTTCGTCCCGTTTCTGACGACCCCCCTCATGGTTCGCCAGTTCGGATGGGGAGCCTTCGCCCAAGCCTGGCGCGACCAACGCTGGAGGCTGGTCCTCGGCGGCGTACTGGGAGTCATCGCATACACCACGGCCCTCTTTGCCTACTCCTTTGCCCCGCTGAATTACTCGGAGGCCATCCGCGAGGTGAGCGTGGTGATCGGCGCGTTCTTCGGCTGGAGGTTCCTCGGCGAACAGATGGGCGGATATCGACTGCTTGGGGCAGGGGTGATCTTCGCTGGGATTTCGTTGATCGCGATCTTTGGATAAATTCACCACAGATGAACAGGATAAACGCGGATAGAGCATATTCGATTTCATCTGTGTTTATCTGTGGTTAAATTTTTATGCTGAGGTAACCTATGCCCGACCAAATCTTCCCCGAACCAACCGTGGGAGCGTTCATCTTCAACGCCGACGGAAAACTGCTTCTGCTCGAAAGCCACAAATGGCCGGGACGTTACGTTGTCCCGGGCGGGCATGTGGAGCTGGGCGAGCGCTTGGAGGAGGCCGAGGGATACGTCTGGGTGGAGCCACGCCAGGCGCTGACGATGGAGTTGGACACGTACACGCGCCGGTCGGCGGAGGAGTGGTTGCGTCGTGAGGGTGCGTCGCACCAAACTTAGCGGGATGGGCGCGTCGCGCGGACGAATCTACTTTTCTGGTGTTTCCTTCGGAGTTAGGCGCGACGCACTCGCAGCTAACGGAAATTGAATTCCTCGTAGTGAATGTGTTCCCGTGGAACGCCCAAGGCGAGGAATTTTGATTCAAAGGCTTGCGTCATCGGGAGCGGGCCGCAGAGATAGATGTGATGTGATTTCACGTCGCCACCAGCGTTCGCGAGGATGTGTTCGATGGTCAGCGAACCGTCCTTGGCGGAGTGGCGGACGTGCAGTTTGAGGCGCGGATTCTTTTTGGCCGCAGACTCGATCTCATCCACGAACAGGGCCTCTTCCGGGTGGCGGACGGTGTAGTAGAAATCAATGTCGTGCGCGAGATTGCCGTTTATGTCACGGATGAACGAAAGGAAGGGAGTCAGGCCGATGCCGCCCGCGATCCAAATTTGTTTTGGGCCGCCGGACTTGTAGTCGAAGAGACCGTAGGGGCCTTCGAGGATGGCGTCCATGCCGGGTTTCAGTTTGGCGAAGAGGTCGCGGGTGAAGTCGCCGCTGGCTTTGACGGTGACGCGCACGAGGTCCGCGCCCGGATGGGAGGAGATGGTGAACGGGTGGGCCTCATCCAGCCGGGGGTCGGAGGGGAAGCGGACGAAGAGGAACTGTCCAGCGCGGGCGTGCGCGAGGCGCGTCCCCTTGGCGTGCAGGATGACTTCTGTTGTCGAGTTGTTGGGGTGGTTGACCGCGTCCACGGTGTAGGGCAGATATTTTTTAAAGAAGCGTCCGACACTTGCCCCGGATGCAAGTGCCGGGGAGATTTCTGTGTAGAGATACGAGACCGTGCCGATGATGAAGAAGATTTGAGTCCAGGTGATGCCGACCTTGGCGTCGAGCGCGTCGACGGTGAGCGAGTGGATGAAGGCCAGGATGAAGAAGATGCCGATGAAGCGTTTGATTTTTTTCCAGCCCTCGTATGTGCCGCCGGATAATTTGTTGAGGTACGCGATGCGCGGCGCCAGGCTGGTGAGCGCGATCGAAACGATGCCCGTGAACGCGACGACGGCGAGATAGTTGCCAAGACGCCAGTCCGTGGAAATGGGGACGGTCAGCACGTGGACGAAGATCAGCAGGAAGGCGGCGGTGGAGGTGTGACGATGGGTGACGTACATTTTATCGAGGCCGCCGAAATATCTTTCGGCCCACTTCGGCCGCGCCGAGAGGAACAACGAAACGGACATCAGGATGATGTTGTTCGCGCCGATGATCTCGCCGGCCCACTGGCGGAGAAAGTTCTCGCGCCCGTCGTCCACAGGCGGGAAGACGATCCAGACAATGACGTTGAGGACGACGAGGCCGATGACGATAAGGTTGCCGAGGTTCGATTTTCGCATGGGGGACTCCTGACGGTAAATGGGTTGATTGTATCTGAAAACCAGCCTTAAAAACGGTACGAATCATGTCCGCAAGCCAATGAACGAAGCGTCTACTACTCTTTTCTGATTTACGTTACAATTATTTGCAATGAGCGAAGATAAGAAACTGACCCGCGCACAATGGGAAGAACTCCGTGAGCAGTTCGAACGCACGCCCGACCCGGATGAGGGATCGTCGGCGTCGGGTGAACATTACATGCTCAACTACATTCTCAACAAACTCGGTTACCATCCCATGTCGCGCCGCGAAGCGATCAAGATCGCAGAAAGGCTTCTATCAAATGGCTGGGAAGACTAATCTCCCTGAATGGCTCAAACCCGGCGCGTTGGTAAAGGTTCAGCATTGGTACGGCGTCGTGGAGGATATTGCCGTCTCACAAAATCGCGCCATGGTTTACATCAAATCTCCAAAGGGAGTCGTGCGCTCCCAACGCGACGCGGCGGAGTGGTTGGAATACATCGAGGGACAGATCGTCCCTGCCGAGCCTTCCGCCTTCGAGCAGGAAGTTGCGTTCAACGTGACCCGCGTCAAAAAAATGCTGGATGAACTTAACAAGTTTCACGCACTCGCCAAACACAGTGGATAGGGTTGGCAAAGTTGGCGACCTCTTTCACGAGGAAGAATGAACCCCGTTTTCCGTTCAAACATGGAAAACGGGGTTTTGAATTTCCAGTGAACCAGCCCGGAGTCGAACCGGGAACCGGACGTGTATCCTCCCTTCTCGTGAAAAGATGATGAAGTCAGCCTGGCGCAGGACTTCGTAAGAAGTCTGCTCTCACCATTGCGCTACGGCCCGGCGATTGAAGTGTATTACTTCGATATCATCTCTCGCGCCTGCTCGACATACGCCAAACTCTGATGGCGGAAATACGTGTTGTACAACTCCGCATAATGCCCGCCTTGCGCCAGCAGACCCTCATGATTTCCCTCCTCGATGATCGCGCCCTTTTGCATGACCACGATCCGGTCGGCGGCTTTGACGGTGGAGAGACGGTGCGCGATCAGAATGCTGGTGGCGCTCTTCATGATCAGCCCCAACGCCTGCTGGATCTGCCACTCGGTAAACGGGTCAATGCTGGCGGTGGCTTCGTCGAGGATGAAGATGGCGGGATTTTGGACGAGCGCCCGCATCAACGCGACTAGTTGACGCTGTCCCATCGAGAGGCGGTTGCCGCGTTCGCCCACCTGGGTCTCCAACCCTTCGGGCAGAGTCTCCAGCCACTCGCCGTTGCCGATCTGACGCGCGAGGCGCAGGATCTCGGTCTCGGGCGCGTCGGGCGCGGCGTAGCGGATGTTCTCGGCCACCGTCCCCGAAAACAGGAACGGGACTTGCGAAACGATGCCGAGTTGTCTGCGATACGATTGCAAATCAAAGGTGCGGATGTCGCGTCCGTCAATCGTCAGTTTGCCGGATTGGAATTCGTAGAAGCGCGCGATCAACTTGGCAATGGACGACTTGCCCGCGCCGGTGTGTCCCACCAGGGCGAGATTCTCTCCGGGTTGAACGACCAGGTTGAAGTCACGCAAGACCGGCTCTTCATCCTTGTAGTGGAATCCCAGACGTTCGAATCGGACTTCCCCGCGCAGGCGCGAGGCGGGGATCGCGTCGGTCTGGACCACCGCGGGGTCGGCGTCTATCAACGCGAAGACGCGTTCCGCCGCGGACAGTCCCTGCTGGATCTGCGCCCAGAACGCGGACAGGTTGAGGATGGGAAACATGAAGTTGTCGAGGCTGTTGATAAAGAGCGCCCACACGCCCGCGCTGATGATGCCCTGGCCGATGGACAGTCCGCCCGCGTAGACGAGGATGCCCACGAAGATTCCGCCCAGCGCGTTGAGGATGGGAAAAACCATCGAAAGCACGATGCCGCGCTGAACGTTGACTTTGTAAGAGGCAAGGTTGGCGGCGTCGAAGGTGGTGAAGATGCTCCCCTCCTGGCGGAAATTTTTGGCGATGGCGATGCCGCTGACAGTCTCCTTGATGGCGGCGTTGACATCGGCCATGGCCTGCATCCCGCGTTTGGTCACGCGGCGGGCGAGGGCGCGAAAACCGAGGGCGAAGCCGAAGACGACCGGCAGGAAGGCGGTCATCAGCAGGGCCATATGCCATTCGGTCATATAAAGAATGACGCCCAACAAAATCGCCATCGCCATTTGCGCGACGAGGTCGGTGAGGATGACCGCCAATTGACCGAAGTCGGTGGTGTCGGAAGTAATGCGGCTGACGACGCGCCCGGAGGAGAACTGGTCGTAGAACGAGAGATCGTGGTCAGCGGCGGAGCGGAAGGCCTGACTGCGCAACTGCAAAACAATGTCGCCCACGGCGCGCGCGGTGAGACTGCGCCGCGCCCAGTTGAGGCCCCAGTTGCCCACGCCCACGAAGAGAAGCGCCGCGCCGATCCACCAAATGGACTCTACCGTCGGTCGCTCGTCGAGCAGGTCCACCATGACTTTGATGGTGTACGGCAACGCCACAGAGACGACGGACATGAAAATGACCAGCGCGGAGATAACCGTCAGCCGCCCGGCCTGGATTTTGAAATATCCCGCGATGCGACGCGCCAGTACGCGGTCGGAATATTGACGGTCGTATTTTTCGGGGTTGAGTCCGGCGAAGAAGCTCATGGTTCAGTAATCAGTGTCCAGTGATCGGTTTTCAGTGAGCGCCGCAACATTCATGTTGCATGTGATGGCGAGATGAATCTTGCGGTACGGTTATTCCCGGAAGATTCGGCTGTAGGCTTCCGAGGTTTTCATCAGCTCCTCGTGCGAGCCGATGGCCGCGACGCGACCCTTGCGGAGGACGATGATCAAGTCGGCCCAGCGGATCTGGGAGAGGCGATGCGTGATGATGAAGGTGGTGCGACCCCGCGCGGCCGCGGCGATGGCGCGCTGGATTTTGTCTTCGGTGGCGGAATCGATGGCGGAAGTCGAGTCGTCGAGGATCAGGATGCGCGGGTCGGTGAGGAAGGCGCGGGCGAGGGCCAGCCGCTGACGTTGCCCGCCGGAGAGGGTGACGCCGCGCTCGCCGATGACGGTGTCATAGCCCTGGTCGAGTTCCATGATAAATTCGTGGGCCTGCGCGGCGTTGGCCGCGGCCTCCACCTCGTCACGCGTGGCGCCGGGTTTGCCGAAGGCGATGTTTTCGGCGATGGAGCGCGAGAAGAGGAAGATATCCTGTTCGATGATGGAAATCTGTCGGCGCAGGGAGGCGAGGTTCCAGGCGCGCACATCCTTTCCATCCACTTTGACGATGCCGCACGGCGCGTCGTAGACGCGGTTGATCAATTTGACCAACGATGTCTTGCCCGCGCCGGTCTGCCCGACGATGGCCACGGTTTGACCGCGCCGCACGCGGAAGGAGATGTCCTCCAACACTTTTTCGCCTCCGTTGTACTCGAAGCAGACCTTGCTGAATTCCACCTCGCCTTGCATGTCGCCGTCGTACCCGCGCGCGTTCTGGTCGAGGTCGGTCTCGCGGTTGATCAGGCTGAGGATGCGCCGCGCGCCCGATACCCCAAGCGAGATCTGGCTGTAGGCAAACGTGGACGCGAAAGTGGGAAACTCCAGCAGGCGCAGCAGGCCGAAATATGCCACGACCTCGCCGATGGTCAGCGCGCCAGCGCGAAACAACGTCAGCGCGTGGAACATCCCAGCCGCGTAGGCGATGCCCAGCAGAAGCATGGGCAGGAAGCGCGCCTCCAAATCTCCCTGGCGGACGAAGGCGGCGCGCACCCGCCGCGCGTTCCCGACGAAACGGTCAATCTCGGACCCCTCCTGGGCCGCGCCTTTCATGGTCTCCACCCCGTCCAGCGCTTCGGAGAGATGCGTGTTCATGCGGCCAAAGGTCTGGCGCACTTCATCGGTGACCGGCGTGAGCGAGCGCAGGTATTGCCACAACGCCAAAAAATACACGCCGATGAACGCGAGCGGGACCAGCCGCAAGGCCGGATGCGGCGCCATGATCAACGGCATGAATAGGAAGAACAACGAGCCCACCACCAGGTTCAGGCCCGGGCTGAACATGAAGTTGACCTCGCGCACGTCGTTGGTGGCGCGCGCCATCGTATCGCCCACCGGCTGGAGGTTGTGAAAGGTCATGCTCTTGCCGAGCAGCGACACGTACAACTCATCGCGAATGTCGCGCTCGATCTTTTGCGCCAGCCACTCGGCCCCAAAGTTGCGCCCAAATTGCACCACGCCTCGAATCACCTGCGAGACGCCGATGGTCAACGCCAGCGGCAGGAGCAGGTCCAGTTGGGGCGGGTCGGCCAACATACCGTCTATGGCGTTGCCTACGTAGCGCGGCACAATGCCGGCCAGCGCGCCGTTGCCCAGCGCGCCGAAGAGAATGAGGATCAGCAAAGGCCAATATTGCAGGGCGTGGGTCAGAATCCAGAGAAGGGGAGAGGCGCGGTTGTAAGTTGCTTTTCGCGCCAGGGTGAATTCGGCGGGGAGGGCGGCGGCGGTCATGGAGTGTGAATTCTACCATGCCCGGCTTTTCACCCAATCCAACGTTCCAACACTATAATTGCGCCATCTTGCATCTCAAGGAGAATCCCATGAAATACCTGAAGCGCGTCCCCATTTCCCTTTTCTTTATCCTGGCCGGATTGGCCACGGTAGGCATTGGTTTTCCCTACGTGGAGTATGTGATCTGCGTGATGGGCGTCTTGGCAGGGATTTTAGTCTTCGTGGAAAAATAACCGCCCGCGCCAAAAAGATAACAGGGACAGTCCATGCCGGCTGTCCCTGTTGCGTTGTGAACGCAGTCTCTCGCGAGGCTGTCTTTTTGTCAGGGATGCTGGCGCTCGTACAAATACGCGATTCCATCCCCCACGCGCGTGTAGCCGGCCGCGTTCAAAATCGTCGGGATGTCTTCGCTCGTCACATTCAACCAACCTGCGACGGCGGCCCCGCGCGCCCGCGCCAGCGAACGGAAGTCTGACAGCAGGGTCGCGCGATCCTCGTCCGCGCACGCCTCGAATCCGACGGTCAGGTTGGGCGCGTCGTCTTCGTCGTTTTCCCACGCCGTAAGGACTCCGCTTCGACCGCGCCACCACCAAGCGAGACCCTCCTCCGCCGCGCCGCGCAGGCTGTATTCGTTCGGCGCGGCGAATTTCCAACCGAGGTTGATCAGTCGCCCCGGGGCGAGGCGCAAACAGATCGAAACGGCCTCACCCGCTTCGGCCGGCGCGAGAGGCGTGAACGCGTCGGTTGGGCCGGCGAACGATTCCGCGCCGAATTCCAGCGCCTCTCCCACTTTCGCAAACCCACGCTGTTCGCTCAAGTGATGCACCTGCACGCGCTTGGAACTCGTCATCAGGCGCAGCGCGCCGTCGCCGTGCGCGTCCCACCATTCATTGTTGGCGGCGTCGAGGAGCGAACCGATTTTGAGGCCTTGAAATTTCGGGTCAATACGAAAGCCTTCCAGCCACCATTGCCCGGGCGCGAGGAAGGTCACTTTGCCCGTGCCGATGCACTTGCCCGCGTATTCAACGACCAGCAACTGACCTTCGTGATCCTCCAGCCAGCGCGGGAAAACGTAGCCCACGTAATCGTGGCCGTCCCAGATGAACTTGGTGAACTCGAACACGTCGGCCTTGTCGCGCGGCAGCGCCGGGCGAATGACAGGAACGGGAGATGCGAATTTGTTCATGCTGAAATTATACGCCGTTGTGAGAATCAAAAAGGCGCGCCGTGAATATGCGCGCCTCCTTGTCGCCAATTACCGATTACTTCTGATCCATCGGTCCCGCGCTGGTGAGAAGTTCCTTGATCTCGCCCGTCACCACGAAGACCGTCCGTTCGCAGATGTTGGTGACGCGGTCGGCCATGCGCTCCATGTTGTGGGCGGCCCACAGGAGCATGTTGGCGCGCTCGATGACTTTGGGATCGGCGATGACGAAGGTCATCAGTTCGCGGTAGATCTGCGTGTACAGCGCGTCCACCTCGTCGTCTTCGGCGGGGATGAGGCGCGCCGCCTCGGCGTCTTCGGTGACGAAGGCCGTGAGCGAGCGATGCAACATGTCCGAGGCTTTGACGGCCATGCGCGGCAGATCAATGAGCGGCTTGAGCAGGGGTTCGTCTCCCATACGGATGTTGATGGTGGCGATGCCCTTGGCGTAATCGCCCATGCGCTCCAACTCCGAGGCCACGTCGAGCATGGAGGCCAGCAGACGCAGGTCGCGCGCCATCGGCTGCTGCGTGGCGATCAGGATCATGCACTGGTTCTCGATGGCGAAGCGCTTCTCGTTGATCTTGCGATCCTGCTCGTAGATTTTTTCCGAGGCTTTGATGTCGCGTTTTTTGAGCGCGTCCATCGAGTCGGCTACGGCTTGTTCCACCATGCTGCCGAGAACGAGAATTTCATCTTTCACTTCCTGGAGTTCGTGTTCGAAGGTTTTACGAATCATAAGGACCTCTTGTCATCGGGGGCGTAGAACAAGTCTATAGACTTGTTCTACAGTTTCTGAATTTTACACCCGAAGTTCACGCGGCGTGACGCCTTGGGCGATCAGCCATGTTCGCAGGCTGGTTTGCATCTCATCCCTCACGCGGCGGGTGAGTTCGAGGCGGTTCGCATCGTCCGCCTTGGCGGGATCATCGAACGGCCAGTGTTCGTGATTGCCCATGCCGAGAAACACGGCGGGACAATTCTCCTCCGCGTCCGCGCAGACGGTGATGACGTGCGCGAAGACCGCCTTGCCAAGATATTCCGTCACGGACTTGGAATACTGTGAAGAGATGTCGACTCCGATCTCCCGCATCGCCTCCTGGACCTCGGGCAGGATTCGGCCTTTCGGTTCGGTGCCTGCGCTGAAGACTTCGAACTGCTCGCCTGCCAACGCGCGGAGCAGTCCCTCGGCCATTTGACTGCGAGCAGAGTTGCCGGTGCAAAGAAAAAGTACGTTTGGTTTAGTCATGTTGGCTCCTCGGGGGAAGGTACACAGGTAAACAAGTAGACAAGTACACAGGCGACGTGTTTACGTGTGTACTTGTGTACCTGTCTACCCGAATCTCCCGGTCACATAATCCTCCGTCCTCTTGTCACTGGGACGGGTGAAGATCTTCTTCGTCTCATCGAACTCGATCACTGTTCCCGAACGTTTGTCGTCGATCATCATCATGGCAGTATAGTCCGAAACGCGCGCGGCCTGTTGCATGTTGTGCGTGACAATGATGATGGTGTAGTTCTTCTTCAGTTCCTGCATCAACTCTTCGATGCGCAGGGTCGAGATCGGGTCGAGCGCCGAGGCGGGTTCGTCCATCAGGATGATGTCCGGCTGGATGGCGATGGTGCGCGCGATGCACAGGCGTTGCTGCTGTCCGCCGGAGAGTTCGTAGGCGCTCTTCTTGAGTTTGTCCTTCACTTCATCCCACAGGGCCGCGCTGCGTAGAGACTGTTCGACCAGTTCGTCCATGTTGCCCTTGAAGCCGTTGATGCGCGCGCCCCAGGCGATATTTTCGTAGATGGTTTTTGGGAAAGGGTTCGGCTTCTGGAAGACCATGCCGATTCTTCGGCGCACTTCCACGGGATCGATGTCTGCGCCGTAGAGATTCTGTCCGTGCAGTCGAATCTCGCCTTTGACGTGACTGCCTGGGACGAAGTCGTTCATCCGATTGAAGGCGCGCAGAAGCGTGGACTTTCCGCATCCCGATGGGCCGATGATGGCGGTGATCTGTCCGCGGCCGATGTTCAGGGTCACGTCCGCGACGGCTTCGAAGTTGCCGTAGAAGATGGAGAGGGAATTAGTGGTGATGGCGTATTCTTGATTTTGCATGCTTCATATCCAATCTTTGCGTAGGGCGTATTCTCTAATGCGCCACTTTCGGCGCTTGAGAACGCCTGCTGTGGTTAATCATTAGTAGACATCTTGCATAAGTCAGCCGACGTTAGAGAACGTCTCTTACGCGAAGGCGTAATATGCGCCCTCTGGCGCGCTTTTGCAAGAGATCTAGTATTTCCTCTGGAATCGATTCCGCAACAGGATCGCGGTGGCGTTCAGCGTGAGCAAGAGCGCCATTAAAACAATGATCGCCGCCGCCGCGATGTTGTGAAATTCAGGCTGGGCGCGCGCCGTCCATTGATAGACTTGAATGGGCAGGGCCGTGAACTTGCTGAACGGCCCGCTGGGGTCGATGCTGATAAACGTGGACGCGCCGACGATGATAAGCGGAGCCGTCTCGCCGACCGCGCGGGACATGGCGAGGATGCTCCCCGTCAGGATGCCTGGCAGGGCATTCGGCAAAACGTGACTCCACACCGTCTGCCAGCGCGTCGCGCCGACGCCGTAAGCGGCCTGCCGAATGGAATCGGGGACGGCCTTGATGGCCTCCTGCGCGTTGATGATGACCAGCGGCAGGACGAGGATGCTCATCGTCAAACCCGCAGACATAATCGTGCGTCCATTCGTATCGGTGATGCCGAACATCGCGCCGCTGGTGAACGCCTCCCAGGCGCGCACAAAGATCGCCAGACCCAACATGCCGTAAACAATGCTCGGAACGCCCGCCAGGTTGTTGATGTTGGTCTGGATCAAGCGGTTGAGGAAGTTCTTGGTGGAATATTCCTGCAAGTAAACCGCCGCTCCCACCCCAACGGGAAGCGCCAGCGCAATGGCAATGATCACCAGCCAGATGGAACCCAGAATGGCCGTGCGAACCCCCGCAAATTCCGCGCGACTGGACATGGGACTGGTAACAAAGGTCGGTGTGAGCCAGAATCGGAACTCGAGACGCGCGTCGGGAAATTTTTCCGCCACTTCGGCTTCGATCTCCTGTTTGTGCAGGAGTGAGTCGAAGAGCGAGTATGTCTTTTTGGTATCCACCTGAAGAAGACGCTCCTGCACCAGATGATACAGTTCGATCTGACTGCGCGCCTCCATCGGGGACTCGTCGTTCAGTTTGTTATAGGCGCCTTTGGAAAGATTTTCCTGCAAGACGGCCAGCAACTCCGCCTGGGTCAACTCTTCGATCGGCTTGTCGCTGAATTGGGACGGGTCTTTCTTGTATTCGAACGCCACGTAGCCAAATGCGCCGTCCGCCACGTTCAGCAACAAGGCCGAGAGACTGACGATGGCAAACAACAACGCGACCAAAAAAATGAATTGCCAGACCCATGCTTTTCGATAGCGGTTGGCGACGAATTTTTGCAGGTCTTTTTCTTCAGGATAGGAAAGTTTTGTCATGGGATCACTCGTATTGCTCACGGAACTTTGCCACCACCCACTGGCTGACGATATTCAAAACCAGCGTGACGAGGAAGAGCATCAACGCGATGGCGAACAGGCTGGTGTAATCCACCGTGCCGTAGGGGAGGTCGCCGCCGCTGATGCGGGCGATGTGACCGGTCATGGTCTCGGCGGCGTCAAGCGGGTTGAACGAGAAATTGGGTCCCGCGCCCGAAGCGACGGCCACGATCATCGTCTCGCCGACGGCGCGCGAGATGCCCACGATCACCGCCGCGCCGATTCCCGAAAGGGCGGCCGGGAAAACCACCTGCGTACTGGCCTCGAACGGGGTGGCGCCCATGGCATAGGCCGCCTCGCGCAAGGAGCGAGGCACCGCGCTCAAGGCATCCTCGCTCATCGAGGAAATGAGAGGCAGGATCATGATGCCCATCACGATGCCCGCAGAAAGCATGTTATACACGCCCAGTTTTTCGGTTCCAAAAATCTGTTGCAGGATGGGCGTGACGAAGAGCAACGCAAAATAACCGTACACAACGGTCGGGATGCCGGCCAGCACTTCCAGGATCGGCTTCAAGAAGGAGCGTGCGCGCGGAGTGGCGTACTCGTTCAGGTAAATGGCGGCGCTCAACCCCAATGGCACGGACACCAGAATGGCGATGGCGCTGGTGGTGAGCGTGGCGCTGACCAATGCCCATATGCCAAAATCGCCGATCTGCGGCTGCCACTTGGTCCCGGTGAAGAATTCCTTCAACGTGACGGCTGGATCGTTGAAGAACAGCAAGGCCTGGTCGCCCAGTACGATCACGATGCCGATCGTGATGAAGACGGTAAGAAAGCCGACGATAAAAAGCGACGACTCGATCAGGCCTTCATTCCAGCGGCGTTTCCGCTTGAGGGAGGCCGGTCGAAAGGAGATATCTATTTTTTTTGCGGACGTTTCCATTTGGGCATTTCTCCGACGCGTTCGATTGCGACGATGGGATCAAAGCGCGATTTATTTATCAGGACTTTCACTCCCCTCAGCGCCAGAGAGCGCTGATTACACTCAAAGGCAAAATTTTGAGCGTAGCAGGCGCTCTCTTGCGCCAAATTTTGCGCGCCAGCGAAAGTCCTGTTTATTCCTCAGCGATAAGCCGGTAAACCAGAAAGATAAATATCAATTCTCTACCGTACCTCTGTCATTGCGAGGGCGTTCTTCCCGAAGCAATTCCCCGGCTTGCGAGAGGAGATTGCTCACTTGCACCTGGCGCAAGTACAGGTGTCGTCGGGAAGAGCGCCCTCCTCGCAATGACGGTGTTCAGGATGTTTGTACGGTAGCGAGAATATCAATGTAAAAGGGGCGAGATAACCGTTCTCAACTAAATGGGGAAAGATACTCGCCATCATTTTATCGTCCGAAGACCATCTCGGAAGGCACGATTCGAAATAAAACCAGAACATAAACCATTGCAAGGAGCATCATCAAGCCAATGAGCAGATTAGGATTTGTCCAAAAATAAGTTAATCAATTTGAAATATGATACCCTTGTCTTG
>CAZVAX010000084.1:0-677 GCA_964625215.1 uncultured Anaerolineaceae bacterium
AGCCTTTGGTTTTTCAAAAAACCTTGACAGCGTCATAGTATTCGCAATGACGGTGTTCAGGAGGTTTGTACGGTAGCGAGACCGCTAAATGATTTTCAGTACTTCACGAAAGCGTGTATTAGGCGGTCTCTACCGCCGTATTTGCGCAAGAGAGCGCAAATTACGCGTGGCCTTCGTGATCTACTGATTTTCTTCCGCGGCGCAGGAAGATCAGGTTAACGCGTAGGGACAATGGTAAGCCTCGTCCCTACGCGTTAACCAACTTTCCGATTCTCAACTCTTCCAGCCTCCCCGCGCCGCACGCGAACATCGTGACCTCGATCTGGCGCTTCGTCAACTTTATCATTTCAACGGCCTGCTCGGTTGAAACCGCCGCGGCTTTGAGGAATTGTCCGGCCATACCGCCCAGGGACGCGCCGAGGGCGATGCACTTGGCGATGTCGAGTCCGTCTTTGAGACCGCCGCTGGCGAAGACGGTCATGCCGGGGACGGTTCGCTTCACGTTCAAAATGGACTCGGCAGTGGGGATGCCCCAGCCGACGAACGTGGCGGCAAGTTGACGGGCGAACTCGTCCGGCGCGCGGTGCATTTCGACCTGCGACCAACTCGTGCCGCCCGCGCCGGCCACGTCAATGGCGGAGACTCCGCAATCGGCGAGCAGTTTGGCGCTTTTCTCC
>CAZVAX010000084.1:687-17489 GCA_964625215.1 uncultured Anaerolineaceae bacterium
CAGCCGACTTCTTTGGCGATGATCGGCGCTTCCAATTTTTTGCAGATTTGCTCGATCTGTTTTGCGAGTCCTGCAAATTTTGTGTCGCCTCCGCTTTGGACCGCCTCCTGCACGGGGTTGAGATGCAGGATGAGCGCGTCGGCCTGGAGCATGTCTACGGCGCGGCGACAGTGGTCAATGGTGTAGCCGTAGTTGAGTTGGACGGCGCCGAGGTTGGCGAAGAGCAGAATGTCCGGCGCGACCTTGCGCGCGATGGCGAAGGTGGGAATCTGTTCGGGGTGTTCGAACGCGGCGCGCTGACTCCCGACTCCCATCGCCACGCCCGCCTCCTGCGCGGCCTCGGCGAGTCGCTGGTTGATCTCGCCGGCCTCCTCCGTTCCGCCGGTCATGGAACTCACGAGGATGGGAGCGGCCAGGGGTTTGCCGAACAGGTTCGAGGTCAGATCGAGGCGGTCGAGGTCCAACTCCGGGAGGGCTTCGTGGATGAATCGGTAGCGTTCCAGTCCCGTTGTCAGCGCGGAGCGAACGTCTTTTTCTAAGTTGATCTTAATGTGGTCGGCCTTGCGCGTGACGAGTTCCGTATCTTTTCTCATGGGGGGGTGTTTCCTGTCTTTGAAGTGGGCTGGTATAATCCAGTCTATTCACAAACCCGATAAAACCTATCATCATTTGGAGGCACAATGTCTGCAACATTTGACGAACTCAAAAAAGTAGTCGTGGAACTGCTCGGCGTGGACGAGGCGAAGGTCACCCCGGAGGCTCGCTTCCGCGAGGAACTCGAAGCGGACTCGCTCGACTTGGTGGAACTCATCATGGCGTTCGAGGATAAATTCGGCGCCGAGATTTCGGATGAAGACGCCCAGAAGATCGCCACTGTCGGCGACGCGGTCGCGTACATCGAAGCCAACGCGAAGAAATAATGATGCGATTATAAACGTAGAGCCGCCCCAAAAGGGCGGCTCTATTTGGTTAAGTTGCGCGAGCGCGTCGCGCCTGACGGACCACAGGAATCTCCATCTTTTGGGCGCGACGCGCCCTCTGGGTCTCATTTCAGCAACTTGGCGATCTCTTCGGGGTGCTTGGCCACTTTCACGCCAGCCTCTTCCAACGCGCGGACCTTGTCCGCGGCTGTGCCTGCGCCGCCTTCGATGATGGCGCCGGCGTGTCCCATGCGTTTGCCGGGAGGCGCCGTTTGACCGGCGATGAACGCGACCACGGGCTTGGTCATTTTCTTCGAGATGAACTCCGCGGCTTTCTCTTCGTCCGTGCCGCCGATCTCGCCGATCAACACCGCCTTCTCGGTGGCGGCGTCGTGTTCGAACATATCCAGCACATCCATAAAATTCGTGCCGTTGATCGGGTCGCCGCCGATGCCCACGCAGGTGGAGGCGCCCAGCCCGACGTTCATCATGGCGTACAGCACTTCGTAGGTCAGCGTGCCGGAGCGCGAGACGACGCCCACGTTGCCGGGGATGGCGATATTGCCGGGGATGATTCCGACCTTGGACTGACCTGGCGTCAACATGCCGGGGCAATTCGGACCGACGAGGCGGACGCGCTTTTGATCGAGGTAGTTCCTGACCCGCATCATATCCTGGACAGCCACGCCTTCGGTGATGCAGACGATGAGCGGAATACCCGCGTCGGCGGCCTCGAACATCGCGTCGGGCGCGGCGCTGGCCGGGACGAAGATGATGGTGCAATTCGCGTCGGTGGCGTCTTTGGCGAGTTTGACCGAGTCGAAGATCGGAACTTTGCCATCCAGGACCCATTCGCCGCCCTTGCCGGGACGGACGCCTCCCACCACGTTCGTGCCGTACTTGACCATCTGGGTGGTGTGAAAGAGTCCTTCGTTGCCGGTGATGCCCTGCACGATCAGGCGGGTGTTTTTGTCAATGAGTATGCTCATAATTGTATGTCCTCACAGGGGCGACTCTCACGGTCGCCCTGGACAGGGGCAAGCCCTGTCCCTACATTTCCTTTGCGGCTTTCACGGCCTTTTCGGCGGCGTCGGCCAGGGTTTCGGCGGTGATCATGTGCGCGTCTGCGAGCAGGCGGCGGCCCTCTTCGGCGTTTGTTCCCACCAGGCGGACCACCATCGGCACATTCGGCTTGACCTCGTCCATGGCGGCCAGGATGCCGCGCGCCACTTCGTCACAGCGGGTGATGCCGCCGAAGATGTTGAACAGGACGGCTTCCACATTTTTATCGGTGAGGATGATGCGCATGGCCGCGGCCACTTTTTCCGCGCCTGCGCCGCCGCCCACATCCAAAAAGTTGGCCGGCTCGCCGCCGAAGAGTTTGACGATATCCATGGTGGTCATCGCCAACCCTGCGCCGTTGACCATGCAACCGATGGTCCCATCCAGTTTGATGTAGGAGAGACCGTAGCGACGCGCCTCGGTTTCGGCGGGGGCTTCCTCGTCAATGTCGCGCAGTTCGGCCAGGTTGTGATGGCGGAAGAGGGCATTGTCGTCAATCAACATTTTCCCGTCGAGCGCCACGAGTTTGCGATCCTTATTGATGATGAGCGGATTGATCTCGGCCAAAGTGGCGTCATTTTCGGAATAAGCTTTCCATAGCGCGATGGCGATGGCGTTGAAGTCGCGCCAGAGTTCGCGCGGCAGGTCAATGCCGGCGGCGATGTCGCGCGTCTGGTAGTCGCGCAGGCCCAGCAGTGGGTCAATGTGAACTTTGATGATCTTTTCAGGAGTCTCGCGCGCCACCTCTTCGATATCCACGCCGCCCGCGGAGGAAGCCATCATCACCGGTTTGCGCGCGGCGCGGTCGTTGGTGATGCCGAGGTAGATCTCGCTTTCGATGGCGGCGGCCTCGTCCACCAGGACCTTGCGGACGGGCAGTCCCTTGATCTCCATGCTGAGGATCTGGGCGGCGAATTGCTCCGCCTCGTTCGGGTCCTTGGCGACTTTGATGCCGCCGGCCTTGCCACGTCCGCCCACCAACACCTGGGATTTAATCACAACGCGGCCACCGAGTTCCTGGGCGATGTGTTTCGCCGCCTCTGCGGTAGCCGCAACTTTTCCCTTGGGGATGGGAATGCCGTACTTGGCAAAAATCAATTTGGATTGGTATTCGTGAAGTTTCATGAAATCTCCGTGGAGAGCGATGCTTTTTTGTTCGTACGAGCGGATTATACCCCCTCCCCGACCCTCCCCCATTTTCAAAAAGCGAAAATGGGGGAGGGTGGCCGGAGACCGGGCGGGGGCTATGGTAACGTAAACCTCATGATGCGCTGATTGACCGCGTCCGTCACCCAGATATGACCTTCCGAGTCAATGGCAATGCCGGAGGCGAGGCCGAACTCGGCCGGGCCGAGACCGTAGTTTCCCCAGGTGCGGATGAACTTGCCCTCGGCGTCGAACTCGATGACGCGGTACCCCTCCGGGTCGGTGATGAAGACGTGCCCCTCGGCGTTGACCGCGATGAAGGGCTTGTTTTCGAGCGACTGCCCGACCCAACCGTCAATGTCCCATTGAAGGGCAGGCACGTACAATTGTCCCTCCACGGCGGAGGCGAAAGCCTGCACGCGGCGATTCCATGTATCAGTGACGTAGATCACCCCATTGGGCGCGACGGCCACCCCCACCGGCTCATCGAACTGACCCGCGTCCATGCCGGCGGCCCCGAACTGGTTGAGGTAGTTCCCGTCCGCGTCAAAGATGACGATGCGCTTGTTGCCCGTATCGGCCACGTAGACATTGCCTTCCCGGTCCACGGCGAGTCCGCGCGGACCCCAGAAGGCGTCGGGTGTGTCGCCCTGGCCGTAGTGGCCCCAAGTAGTGATGGGTTCGCCCTCGGCGCTGAACTTTTGGACGCGGTGATTCCATGTGTCGCTGACGTAGACCGAGCCGTCCGGCCCGACCGCGATGCCCCACGGTTCGTTGAACGTCCCAATCGGGCTTGGCGCATTGACCCCGTCGCCGAACGATCCCCATACATGGAGGATCGCGCCGTCGGTGTCGAGATGCAGGACGCGATGGTTGCGGGAGTCGGTCACGTAGAAGGTGCCATCCGGCGCGAAGGCCATGCCGCGCGGCGCGTTCATGGTTGTGCCGGCCAGTGTGGACGAATCAATGATCTGGTCGGCGGGTAGGACGATGGTGGCGGCCGCGTAGGGGTCCACGTCCGCGATGGTTTCGCGCGGGCCGACGCCGTAGTTCCAAATCTGCGCGGCCACATCTTTGCGGATGTAGAGGCGCATCTGGTCGGCGGGCTGCCAGGTGGGGAGGGTCATATTGTTGCTGCCGGTGGCAAACGCGTACTGGGTGTAGTCGCGGTCCCACCAGATGTCCATGATGCCTTCGCGGATGGCCGGGTCGAGGATGGCGTTGCAGACGCGCGAGTAGTCGCGGTTTTTGACGAGGCGCAGGAATCCCAACACGCCTCGGCAGGCGTACGATTCGGGGAAGGGGATGCTTGCATCGCGCGGATAGGTGAGGCCGAAGTAATCCTGGTTCGGCCACCACATGCGGATGTAATCGAAGCGGTAGTAGCCGGGACCTAGGGCGGATTCGATCTTGTCGAAGTTTTTCTGGTCCACGATCACCACCACCGAGTCGCGCAGGGAGCGCGAGGGGACGTCGAAGGAACGCTGGTTGGTAAAGTCGCGCAGATACCAGACGAAGGGCCAGGAAACGCCCGTGTCGGGCGCGGAGGCGTCGTAGGCCAGGGCCACGCCCATGCCGCCGGTGGTGCGCTCGGATATTTCTGCGGCCTGCGCGATGACATCCTTGATGCCGGTCGCGCCGTGGGCGTAGACGAGGTATTCGGTGGCGTTGTCGTAATTGATGTAGGAGGCGCGGAAGGAGGCGCGAGCCGTGAAGACCGCCAATAAAGCGAAGACGGTTATCAACGCCAGCCGGAAGAATTGTTTGCGCGTCCAATCCTGGAGCAGGTAGAATAGCCCCGCGCCGGAGAAGACAACCGCCAGGGCCGGCAGGAGGAAGTCGCCGGTGGCTTGCAGGCTGGCGAGGTCCTTGCCCTGGAAGGGCGGATTCGTTCCGAGAAGGGCGCGCAGGCTGGTAGTCAAGGAAGAAGCGAAGAGGAAGGTCAGCGCGAGGATGATCCAGGTTTTGCGTCGGGCGAAGGCGTCCCAGTCGAATCGTTCGACGAGGTAGCCCAATCCCCAGCCCGTGAGCAGGATCATCGGCCAGGCCATGTGATAGGTGAGCCAGGGCATTTTTTCGCCGGCATAACTGAAGGCCGCGACGCTGGAAACGCACCACCAAACGAGGAGGCTGAACGTGTTGTTGAAATTGAGCGCCTCGGGCGCGACGCTCGGAGCGGGCGCGCTCTCGCTGGTCGGTTCCTCCGCCGGGACCGGTTCACCGTCCGCCGCGATGGATAGGAGTTGGGCTTCCAACGCTTCAGAGGCTTCGCGGCGAAGGCGGGCGCGGTAACTGAAGCCGAGGAAGATGGCTAGGATGCTTCCCAGCGCGGGCAGGAATTCGTAGATGGGAATTTGAACGAGGATGTAGAAATACCAGGGCTGACTGCCGCGCTCCACGCCCTGTTGAACGAGCCAGTAGCCGAGCGAACCGACTACGCCGGTGAAGAATCCCGCGCTGTTGGTGAAGACGGTTGTGAAGAGCACGATGAACGGAACCCAATAAAGCAGGGCGACCTTCCACCATATTTCGCGATTCCAGATCAGGCCGATCATAATGGAGATGATGAACATGGCCGCGACCAACGATCCGACAACGACAACGTCGCCGGAGGTCAGCGCGCTCACCGAGGCGTTGTCTGTTGGGATGGCGACATGGAAGATCGGTTCGATGGCCTTGATGACGAAGGCCACCAAGGATGGAAGAACGAGCGTGCCCGTCACGATGAGTAAATCGAAGGATCGCTCGGTGCGGACCGCCTGCCATGAGTAACCAATAATGAGTAGAACGGCGGCCGCGATGAACGTCAGAACGGCCAGGACGACCAGGATGGTGGGGATCGAGACGCCGCCGGAGAGAGGCGCGAAGGGGGAGGCTCCTCCGATCGGGTCGGCGGGGACGGCGGTTTCGGTCGCGCTGGGCGCGCCCAGATCGCTGCCGATGATCGTCACGGCGACCGCGCCGATGATCAACAGAAAGCCGATTACCATGGCGATAATGAATCCGTTGTAGCGGCTTTGGTCTTCCCAGGGTTTGCGCGTGACGCGGGCGATGAAATAGACGCCCAAATAGAGCATGGCCTGGGCGGCGTAGATGAAAGAGGTCTCTTTGGCAGTGAAATGCAGGAGGAGCGCCAGGGTAAGCAGGTAGAGGTATTTTTTGCCGCCGGTTTCAAGATAGCGAAGAATGACGTACAGCATCAAAATGCCGGAGAATCCCGCAAAGGCCTCATTGCGGACGTAGCGTCCGTAGTAAAGCATATAAGGCGAGATGACCAGCAGGAATCCGGCGATCAACGCGCCGGCGCGGCCGAGGTACTTGCGCCAATACCAGACCATCCATACGGTGGCGATGCTCAATAAAACCGCTGGAATGCGGGCGGTGAAGTCGCTGACGCCGAAAAGGTAGTAAACGACCGCCAGGAAGTGGAACTGGAACGGCCCGTGCATCATGGGCGTGTGCTGGTAGCCCTGTCCCTTGTAGAGCAGGTAGGAAAAGTAAGTGTGCAGGCTTTCATCGTGACTCATGACGCGCGTTTCCAAGTCGTAGAAGCGCGTAACGAGGGCGACGACGAGGATCAACACAAAGACCGCCACCTCGTTGGTGACGGCGGGCAGGGCAGGGTGAATGGGTCGGTCGAGCCAGCGGGTTTTGTTTTCCATAGGTCTCTAATTATAACTGTTGAATTTTGGATAGGGTTCCCAAACTTCGGAAATTTTTATTTTCCTTCATCACAAATTTTGTCGTCATTGCGAGGCAATGCAAGTCGCCGAAGCAATCTCCTCGTCGGGCGCGAGGATTACTTCGCTCCGCTCGCAATGACGAATCGAGAAGAGTTCATGAAAATGACGCGCCTCCCGCCAATTGACCGCATCCCGCGGCGATATCTATCCCGCGTCGCATTCGGATCGTGCATGGAATACCGGCCTGCTCCAGCGTCTCTTTGAACTCCTGCGCCCGGAGGCGGTCGGTGGCTTTGCCGGAGTAGCCGGTGGTGGGGTTGAGCGGAATGGCGTTGACGTGGCAGAGCAGGCCCTTGAGCAACCCCGCGAGTTTGCGGGCCGTCTCTGGCGTGTCATTGACTCCGTAAATCAGCGCCCACTCGAAGGTGACGCGCCGCCCGGTCTTTTCCACGTAGTAGCGGCAGGCTTCGATCACTTCGGCGATGTTGTACTTCTTGTTGACCGGCATCATCGCGCCGCGCGTCTCATCGTCCGCGGCGTGGAGGGAGACGGCCAGGTTGACCTGCCGCATCTCGTCCGCGAAGCGCCGGATGGCCGGGACCAGCCCCACGGTCGAGAGGGTGACGCGGCGCGCGCCGAAGTTGAATCCCTCCGGGTCGTTGAGTCGATCAACGGCGGCGAGGGTGTTGTCGTAGTTGTGGAAGGGTTCACCCATGCCCATCACGACGATGTTCGTCACGCGTTCGCCGCGTTCGTGCAGTTGACGCGCGTAAAACATGACCTGCGCCACGATCTCGCCGCTGGCGAGGTGACGTTTGAAGCCCATCTGTCCGGTGGCGCAGAAAACGCAACCCATGGCGCACCCGGCCTGGCTGGAAATGCAAAGGGTGTTGCGCCTGTCGTAATTCATGAGGACGGCTTCGACGACATTGCCGTCGGATAGTTTGAAGAGAGTCTTGATGGTTTGCTTGTCGGAGGAGGCGAGTTGCGAGATGGGGGCGAGCCCGCCAAAGGTCAGGTTGGAGGCGAGTCTGGCGCGCAGGGATTTGGGAAGCGCGGTAAATTCGTCGGCCGCGTTGTAGAAATGCCGGTATAGTCCCTGCCAGATCTGTTTGGCGCGGTAGGCGGGTTCGTCCCATTGGGCGAGCAGGTCGGCGAGGCTGTGGAGGTCGAGATCGTAAACGAGAGGATGCATGCGGGCGTGATTTTATCACCCTCCCTCCTCTCTCCTACGCGGAACTTCCGCGTCCCCATTCACGTTATAATTGGATGAAATTGAAACTGGAGGTCGAATGAAAACTCGCACGTTAATTTGGATCAGCGTCCTGCTGGTCGTGGCCTTGAGCCTGTCTGCCTGCGGCGCGAAGGAACCCGAACTGCCCACGCCCACGCCAGTGGATGTGAACGCTGTTGCAGTACAGGCCATCCAAACTTTTTCCATGCAATTGACGATGACGGCCTTTGCCAATCCCACCGCCACCGCCACGCCCGTCACACCCACGGTCGCCTCGCAACCAACCTTCGTTGTGCTTGCCACCAACACTGTGGCGGCGGTCAATTCATGCAACAACTCATTGTGGATCCAGGATGTCACCGTGCCGGACGGCACCACGTTGCCGGCTGGGCAGGAATTCACCAAAACCTGGCTGGTGAAAAACACCGGCACCTGCGCATGGACCACATCCTTCAAGATCGCGTTCGCGGGCATCGGCCTTTCGATGGGAAGCCAGCCGACGCCTCTTCCCAAGTCGGTTGCGCCGGGCGAGCAGATCGAAATTTCCATCAAGCTTGTGGCTCCCACTACGGCGGGCGATGTGCCGGAAAGCTACTGGAAACTACAAGACGATAAAGGCGCTTTCTTTGGCACCTGGCTGACTGTGAAGATCAAGGTGGCCGGAGCGCCCGCCAAGACCGCCACTCCCACTCTCGAACCGACTGTCACTCCGTAACCCAAAACGAGACCCGCCGCGAGGCGGGTCTTTGATTCACTTTACCAACGCTTCCAAATCTTGGACGATGAGGCCGGGCGCGGGTTTCCAGGCCTCGGCCTGCTCCCGTTTGCTGACTCCGCTCAACACCAGCGCGGTGGGACATCCCACGGCCTGACCCGCGGCGATGTCGGTTTCGAGGCGGTCGCCGACCACGAGAGTGCGTTCCTTTTTTGTTCCCAGGCGTTCGAGCGCCAATTCCATCATGAAGGGGTAGGGCTTGCCCGCGTAGGTGGGTTCGACTCCCGTCGCGGTGACGACGACCGAGATCCACGCGCCTGCGCCGGGGATTTCGCCGCGCGGGGTGGGGAAGGTTTTGTCGGGGTTGGTGGCGTAGAATGGGACGCCGCGCCGCACGAGCAGGGTCGCTTCGCGCATCTTGGCGAAGTTGATCTCGCGGTCAATGCCCATTACCACGGCTTTCGCTTTTTCGGCCTCATCGGTGTGGAGAACCTTGTAACCTTGATCTTGCAACGCCGCTTTGACTCCGTCCCCGCCAATCACGAACACCGGCGCGCTGTTGGGAATCTTGCCTTTGAGCATTTGCGCCACACCGAGCGCGGAGGTGATCACCTGCCACGGTTCCACGGTCACGCCGAGTTTGGAGAATTTCTCCACATACTGCCCCGGAGTCTTCGTCCCGTTGTTGGTGGCGAAGACGAATTTCAGTCCGCGCGCGCGAATGCGCTCGAAAATTTTCGGGAGGTCTCCAATGGGGGTATCGTCGCGCCACAGCACGCCGTCCATATCAATGATGAGGGATTTGAAGTTGTTGAGCATGTGTTCACCTGTAACGCAAGTCTATAGACTTGCGTTACAAAAATTTCCTTGTCAAAAATTCCAGCACGGGGGCGTCCATCCATCCGCCTTCGGGGTCGGCGCGCTCTTCGAAGTTTTCGTTGCCGATGAAGGCCCGGAACGCCTCGCGGAATGAAATAGATTCATTCAGATAGCCTTGCCGTTTGAGAATATCTGTCATTGTGTCGAGCGCCTCGCCGGTCAACTCCACGCGCTGACCTTCGTCGCTTTTGCCGAAGTACAGACGGTGCATCTCGATCAACTCGCCGAGACGCGGGACGGGGTCGGGATGATCGTCCACGCGGTAATCCATCCAACGGTCGTTGAACCCGGCATAGCCCGCGCCTTTCTTGACCACGTAAATGGCCGCGCTTTGACGTCCGCGGCGGTCGCCCCCGGCGCAGTCCGCGGCGAGCAGGGCGGCGTGGAGTCGCGCGGGGAGGTCGCCTTTCGATTCGAGGAAGCCGCGCGCCAGTTCGGTCACCACCTGCTCGCCCGCGAGGATGTTTCCCTGGCAGGCATAGCCCGGCCCGACGCGTCCGCCGGCCCAGGCGAAGCAACCCGGCCCGGTGAATGAAGCGGCGCGTCCCTGCGCGTCCACGAGCCCCACCTGGCGCGAGTCTTTTTCGGGGTCGTCGGCCAGCAACTTGGCGAGAGTCTCCTCGGCGGAGAGGCCGTTGCCCATCATCACCAGTCCGCGCGGACCGTAGGAGGTGTTCGCGAACGATTGGGTCGCCACCGCGCCGGAGTTGGCGCGCGCCCACGGAACCACCGCGCCCACCGCCGGAAACTTCGACGCGACCGCCACACCCCAGGCTTGGTTTTGCGAGTCGTAAGCCACAATGGAAAATGTCATGTGAGTCTCCTCGCCGCGATTATAGGCGAATCCGCCAATCTGCGCTAATCTCCGCGAATGGTTTGAACAAGGATCGTTGACGAAAATTCGCGGAACAAAAAACCCGCCGATTTCTCGACGGGCTGACTATCAGACTATCAGACCAAGCGGCTATTCGACTAACCGACCTTCTCCGGCGTCTCCAACACCTGATCCACCAGGCCGTATTCCACCGCCTGTTGCGCGTTGAGGTAGAAGTCGCGGTCGGTGTCGCGCTCGATGATCTCCAGCGGCTGGCCGGTATGTTTGGCCAGGATGCCGTTCAGGATTTCTTTCTGGCGCATGATCTGCTTGGCCGCGATGGCGATGTCGGTGGCCTGGCCTTGCGCGCCGCCGAGCGGCTGGTGCATGTGGATGGTGGTGTGCGGCAGGGCGTAGCGTCGGCCCTTGGTTCCGGCGGCCAGCAGCACGGTCCCGAACGAAGCGGTCACGCCGACAGCAGTGGTGCTGATCGGGTTCGTGATGATGTTCATCGTGTCGTAGATCGCCATGCCGGCGTAGATCACGCCGCCGGGCGAGTTGATGTACATGCGGATCTCGCGCTCCGGGTCTTCGTGATTCAAAAACAACAGTTGCGCCACGATCACATTGGCGACCTGATCGTCAATCGGCGTGCCGAGGAAGATGATGCGCTCCTTGAGCAACAGCGAGTAGATGTCGTAAGCCCGCTCGCCGCGCCCCGACTGCTCGATCACCATCGGGATGATATTTCGACCAGGCTCAATACGAGTATTTTTGAAATTTGGAATCATTGGGTACCTCCGGGTGCGCCCATGATACATGCCGTGCGTTGGAATTTTGTTAATTCCTCGCAACGGATTTGTTGACGTTTTCTCCGTCATTGCGAAGGCGGCGTTCTTCCGCCTGAAGCAATCTCCTCGTTGGCGCGGGGATTGCTTCGTCGGGACGCTTCGCGCGCCCTCCTCGCAACGACGAACGCATGACTTACTCGATCTTCGGTTCGCTCGCTTCTTCCGCGACGGTCGGGCTGGCCGCGCTTTCACTGACATCCGCCTCCGCCCCGGCGTTTTCCTCGACAACCGCTTCGGTTTTTTCCTCGAGCAAGTCGGGAGTCCACTCGCCGACGGCGATGGTCTTCAAACGCTCGAGGGTGCGCTTCGTCATCAGCCGCGCCGCGGACTCGTTAGCGACCATCGTGGAGAAATTCTCCTGGGCCTTCTTGCCTTGCTTGGATAGTTTTTCCAGATCAAGACCCTGGTAGGCCAATTGATTGATGGTCTGGTCGAACTCGCCGCGCAGGGCCTCCTCGTCAATCTTGATCTTTTGCTGGCGCGCAACCTCGTCCAGAATCAAGCCGCGCTCCAGGCGTTTCTTCGCCACCGGCTGGACTTCCTCTTCGGTGAATTTCTCTTTTGTCGTGTTGCGAAGTTTGAAGTAGCCTTCCAAGTCCATGCCCTGGGAGGATATGCGTTGTTGCAACTCCTCCAGCACATGCTCGCCTTCGTGCTCCAACACCTGCGGCGGATACTTGACGGTCGCGCCTTCCTTGATCTTGTCAATCAACTGGGCGAAGTATTCATCGTCGTATTCGGACTGCGAGCGCGCCTCGTTTTCCTTTTGCAATATTTCCTTCAATTGGTCGAGGGTTTCGAATTGTTCGCCGACCATCTTGGCGAAGTCATCGTTCAACTCCGGCGGTTTGACGGCGCGCACGGTGTTGATCGTGACCTCGAATGCGACGGTCGCGCCTTTCAAATCTTCATCGTTGAAATCGGCGGGGTATTCGTGAACGATGGTTTTGGCCTCGCCTGGTTTGAGTCCGATCAGTTCGCGGCAGAAACCTTTGTAGGGCCACTCCATCTCGTTGAGTTTGTCCCCCGCGCGGACGATGGTCGAGGCGGCCTCGCGCGAAAGTTCGGGATCGTCCTCGCCCTCGGCGGCGTCCTTCTTCGTTCCCTTTACCGACATTAGCACATAATCCTCTTCCTGCACGGCGCGCTCGACCGTTTCGGTGACGGAGTACATGCGACGCAACTCGTTGAGGGATTTTTCCAATTCGTCGAGGCCGGGAGCGTTCCACTCGTAGGGCAGGCGAATCGAGAGGTAGTCGCCCAAATCCACCGTGGGGAGCATCGGCACGCGGAAGATGAACTTGGGCGGGTCCACGCTTTCGATCTTTTCGAGCGCGCCCATGGCGGCCGGTTCGATCTCGGCTTGTTTCAACACGTCGGGGTAAATTTCATCCACCAGCATATCCACCGCCGTCTCGACGATGGCCTCGTCGCCGAAGTGGCGGCGGATCACCTCGTAGGGAGCCTTGCCCGGACGGAAGCCGGGTATCTTGCCGCGCTCGGAAATCTTGCGCGCGGCGCGGCGCTTGGCGGCTTCCATTTTTTCGGCTTCCACTTCCACCGTCAATTCGGCTTGATGATCGTCACGGATGTTCTTTTCGATGTTCAAGTTGCAGTTCCTTCCAAAAGTTACGGAGTGCAAAGTCTCCTGACTTTGCCGCCAACGACGGGAGTCGTTGGACTCCGCGTTTGTTATATGGGGACGGAGGGACTTGAACCCTCACGCCTTTCGGCACATGATCCTAAGTCATGCCTGTCTGCCAGTTCCAGCACGTCCCCGGGGGGTCAGTGATCAGTCGTCAGTCATCAGTGATCAGTCGTTGGCGATCGGTGACCAGTGTTCAGTTTTCAGTAATCAGTCATCAGTGGTCGGTGAGCGGGCAAAATTATAAACGAAAATTTACGATTTACGATTGACGATTTGGGATTGGGGTAATCGGTAAATGGTAATTGGCGATTGGGCTGTGACCTTCGACTTTCGACTTTCAACCTTTGACTCGCCCGCCCATTTGCCCGTATAATCCCGCCTCGTTTCCTAAAACTTGACACTTGGAACCTGACACTTGAAACTTGACACTGGAGAACTTCATTGAGCCGCGTCGTCAACCTCGATTCTGCTGGAAAGGACCGCACCCGCCTCTCGAAAGGCATCGTTCTTGCCATCCGTGAACTCGCCAAACAGACCGAGCCGGGAGTCTACGCGCGCGACATCGCCGCTTTTATCGCCATCGCCTTGCGGACCATCGCCGAAGGGATTGACGCCTCCGTGACCGCCTGGGAGAAGCGCGATTACTGGGTGAAGGCCGACCGCTTCCGCATGGAGTGGATGTGGGCCGGCGCGACCGCCGAGAAGATGCGCGCCGCCGTCCTTGCGGATGACTGGGCGACGATCGCCTCGCTCATGCCCACCATCGCCGGGAAGTTCGGGAAGGTGAAGGTGAGCGACAATCACCGGCTGGGGAAGCCGTGGTTGGGGGCGTTTAGCCAGTTGCGATAAATTATGAATTCGGAAAGATGAAAGATGAAGAGACAGTCGCCGCGCGGGTGACTGTCTCTTTTTGTCTTCTCTCCCTCCTCCAAACGACTAGCTTCCCTCCTCCCCCTTTCCCCGATACACTTTCCAAGTACAATCCGCTACACTCCTCAACAAGAAAAGGAGCCACCCATGTCCACCCTTACCGATCTCTCCACCTCCCTCGCCTCCGCCGTGGAAAAAGCCGGCGCGGCCACCATCCTCGTGGACGCGCGCAAGCGCTATCCCGCCAGCGGCATCGCCTACGCGGCCGACCTCGTTCTCACCGCCGACCACGTGGTGACGCGCGACGAAATCCGCGTCCTCGCCCCCGACGGCAAGACTCTCTCCGCGACCCTCGCGGGCCGCGACCCCGGCACGGACCTCGCGCTCCTGCGCCTCCCCGAAAAAATCCTCCAGCCCGCCCTCACCGCCAAAGCCGACGCAAAAGTGGGCCAGCTCGTTCTCGCCCTCGGACGCCCCACGCCCGCGGGTGTGCAAGCCTCCTGGGGCATCGTCACGGCCCTCGGCGGACGCGTCCGCACCCCGCGCGGCGGCCTGCTCGACGAGTACCTGCAAACCGAGGCCACGCCCTATCCCGGCTTCTCCGGCGGCCCGCTCGTGAACGCCGAAGGCGACATCCTCGGCCTCAACACCTCCGGCCTCACGCATGGCTCGGCCATCACCCTGCCGGTCAAGTTCGCCTGGCGCATCGCAGACGCGCTCGCCAAGCATGGCTCGGTCAAGCGCGGCTACCTCGGCGTCCGCACGCATGTGGTCGAGATTCCCGCCGAGGCGCGCGCCGCGCTCAAACGCGACCAGTCCACCGGCCTGCTCGTGGCCTGGCTCGACAACGGCGGCCCTGCGCAAACCAACGGCATCCTCGTCGGCGACATCCTGGTCGCGGTGGCGGGTCAGCCCGTGGGCGACCCCGACGATCTCTTCGTGGCCCTCGAGGGCGGCGCAGTCGGCAAACCCGTCGCGGTTGAAATCCTGCGCGGCGGCGCGCCCAAGACCCTCAACGTGACTGTGGGAGAACGCAAATCGTGATTCGCGTCCTGCTCGTCGCGACTTCGCCGGCCCTGCGCGCGGGATTGCGTTCCCTGCTCACCGCGGACTCCCGCGTGGAGGTGATTGGCGAGTCCGCGCGACTGGACGACCTGGACGAACTGGAGGCGGACGTAATCATCGCGTCCGCCTCCGCTTCCTTCCCGACTTCTGAGCGGCTTCTGCCCGACTCGACTTCCCTCCTCCTCCTGACCGACTCCCCGCTCACCGCCACCGACGCGTTGCGCGCCCGCCCCGCCTTCGGCGTCCTTCCCACCGACGCCTCCGCCGAAGAACTGCTCGCCGCCCTCCACGCCCTCGCCGAAGGACTCATCGTCGGCCCGCGCCCTCTCCTCTTCCCCGTTGACTCCGCCGACCCAACCGAGCGCGGCCCCCTCACCGAGCGCGAGTTGGAGGTGTTGTCCCTGCTCGCGCAGGGCCTCGCCAACAAACAAATCGCCGCGTCGCTGGGGATTAGCGAGCACACGGTCAAGTTTCACGTCTCCTCCATCTACTCGAAATTAAACGCAACCAACCGCGCCGAGGCCATTCGTGCCGGCCTGCAAGGCGGTTGGATCGCGTTGTAATGAAAAGCAAAAACCAGGTTTCTGCCAGAAACCTGGTTTTTGCTCGCACGGTCAGTTGTTCAACGCCCCGGCGTTGATCCAATCAACGATGATCTGAATTTGGGAGGGGGTTAGTTTCGGTCCCTTCTTGGGCATCTTTCCGTTCAACAACTGCTGCGCCAACAAACTGTTTGCCGCGTTGCCGGGGACGACCACCGGGCCGTTATCGGAACCAGCCATGAGCGATTCGTACGAAGCGACGCTCAAGCCCTCCTTTGTCTGCTCGCCGCCGTGACAATTGAAGCAGCGATTTTGCAGGATGGGCATCACGTCATTGGCGAAACTGACGGAGGTAGCGGCGGGCGTGTCGGTGGGGGCGGGGAGGGGGGTATCGGTGGGTGGGATGGCGGTGTCGGTGGAGGCGAGGGTGGGGAGCGCGGTATCGGTCGGCGCGAGTGTGGGAATGGCGGTCGGTTGGGGGGCCGGGGTCGCGCAGGCCGCGAGGATCAAGGTAAAGCCGGTAAGGATGAGCAAGGTGGATTTCCAGTTCGAGTTCATGTTTACTCCGAGAAACCGTATAAGATGATGCCGCCTAAAAAGGCGAGGATAAGGGCCAGCGCGAAACTGACGAGGTACGCGGCAACGTACAGTCCCCTGGCGCGGCTCTCGAAGAGGTTTGGGTTTCGCCAGCGGGCGATGCTTGCCGTCGCGGTGATCGCCAACAGAATCATCGCCAGCAACATCTTCCACGTGGAGTTGGGGGCCGTGCCGTCGTAGACGTTGAGGTTGTCCATCATGCCGGTAATGCCTGCGGCCACCGTGCCGAACGCGGCCAGAACGATATTCGCGAAGGCGGCCTGCTCGAGCGACTTATTTTTTTTCCAGATCGCCAGCAGGATGAATAGCGCGCCCGCGCCGGTGAGGGCGATGGGGAAATGCACCACCATCGGATGGATTGGATGAAGTTCGATCACGGTCGAAATGATGCGACGAATCAGTTCCATGCTGTCTCCTTTTTTTCTGCACAATATACAAGGGGAAAATGAGATGTGGGTTAATTCGGACAAATTAACCTGCAATGCGCACAATTTACCCACACAGTCGGCGCGAGAGGGCCAGGTCTTACATGATTGGAGGCGCCGGGTTTCTTCTTTCAGAACAATGGGATTTGACGCGCCGCCCGCCTTCCGTCCAGCAGCACATACGGCGCGGCGCGTTCCGCGACGATTCCCAACTTTCGCAGCGCGGACAAATCGCGCAGGCGGCCGGTTCGACGCGCCCGCAGGAAGGCCTCGGCTCCCTTCGGCCCGATGCCGGGGACGCGCGACAACACGAGTTAGTCGGCCCGATTCACCTCGACGGGCCGAACGGCC
>CAZVAX010000085.1:0-17412 GCA_964625215.1 uncultured Anaerolineaceae bacterium
CAGCAGATCATGGCCGACCTGGACGCGGTGGGCAACACCACCAAAGCCATCACCAAGGGCGTGGCCATCGGCTCCGCGGTGATCGCGGCCGTTTCGCTCTTCGGCTCCTTCATCGTGGATGTGGGCCGCGTCGACCCGACCGCGCTCGCCAACGGCATCCGCGTGGACATTCCACAGGTGTTTGTGGGCATGTTGATCGGCGGCGCGTTGCCGTGGTTGTTCTCCTCCTTCGCCATTCAAGCGGTCAGCCGCGCCGCGGCTTTGATCGTGGAAGAGTCCCGCCGCCAGTTCAAATTGGGCGTGCTCGAAGGCAAGGTCAAGCCCGATTACGCCAAAGCCGTTTCGATTTCCACGACTGCCGCGCAAAAGGAATTGGTCGGCCTGGCCCTGCTCGGCATCGTCACGCCGATTGCGGTCGGTTTGATGTTGCAGGTGGAAGCCCTGGGCGGTTTCCTGGCGGGTATCATCGTCTCCGGTCAGTTGCTGGCGGTGTTCCTCAACAACTCCGGCGGCGCGTGGGACAATGCCAAGAAGTTGATCGAAGACGAGCCCAAGAAGCCGGCTGAAAACCTCGGCAAAGGTTCCGAGCGCCACAAGGCTGGCGTGGTGGGCGACACCGTCGGCGACCCCTTCAAGGATACGGCCGGCCCGGCGCTCAACCCGATGATCAAAGTGGTGAACCTGGTGGCCCTGCTCGTGGCGCCCATCGTGGTGGTCTACAAAGACTTGGGGATCGGCGGCTGGATTGTCGTGGTCGCTTTGCTCGGCGTGCTGGCCTGGGCGGTGACGCGCTCGAAGGCTCCCGCCCCCGAAATGAAGTAAGTCTTTTCACTCGCTTGCCAGACTGCTCCCGGTCCCACAAAGCAACCGGGAGCAGTTTGTAATTTAGGCGGTTGGTTGCGGAGAATCTTGGAATGGATGTTTCGGTTGTGAAAAACTGGCTCAAGAATCGCCTGCCCGCGTTTCAGGACGTTCTGGCGGTGTACGGCCTGATCGTTCTCCTAATCTACGGGTGGACGATCTATTGGTATTTGTGGAAACTGCCCAGTTGGTTGTATTTCCTGTCCCTGCCCGAGATTCTCTTCGTTTATACCTACGCGGCGGTGTTGAATTTCATCGAGACCCTGATCGTGATCGCCCTGCCGCTCGCGTTGTGCCTCGCGCTGCCCGTCGCGTGGATGCGCGACCGTTTCGTGTCGCGCAGCGTCATTTTGGTGATCGTCCTGTTGGCCGCGCTGATCAACTACGTCAACCTGATGACATCCCTGCTTCGCATTCCGCCCGGCTTGGCGTTTCCCACCCTGCTCGCCGCCGTCGTGACGGCCTTCCTGATGTTCGTGGCGGGACGGGTGGGCTTCATCCGCAAGGCGATTGAAGAGATCGCCTCCCGTTCGGTGATCTTCGTTTACATCTTTCTTCCGCTCACGGCGCTTTCGTTCCTGGTTGTGCTGGCGCGGAATATCGTTTCCCTGGTTTCGAGGTAGGTATGGCGAGCGATACTCGACGCGATCTTCTTAAACTTGCCACGTTGGCCTTGCCTGCGGCGGCTCTATACAAGCCCGTGTCGCGCCTTGTGCGCGCGCAATCCAACTCCCAGCCGAATATCATCGTCATGATCTTCGACACGTTGACCGCGCGCAACATGTCCGCGTACGGCTACCCGCGCAGAACCACGCCCAATTTTCAACGGTTCGCCTCGCGCGCCACGGTTTACCACAGCTATAACTCCGCCGGGAATTACACCGTCCCCGGCGCCGCCTCGCTCCTGACCGGAATGTATCCGTGGACGCATCGCGCCCTCAACCACTCCGGATTGGTCCGCCGCGACATGACCGACCGCAACATCTTCACCCTGCTCGGCGACGACTACAATCGCGCCGCGTTCGCCCAAACGGGTTGGGCTTCCTTTATCCTGACCCAATTCATGCACGACATTGACGCGTTCCTCTCCTCGGAAACCTTCAGCATGGTCTCGCAAGTGTTCGGCGATAATTTCCCCGACACCAACATGGCCTACCGCGCCCTCGACGATTTCATGTTCAAGACCGAGCGCTCGCCTTCCTCGTTGGTGTTGGGCGCCATCGAGCGCACCCTGTTCTACAAGGAAGTGCAAAAGATTTCCCAGGCGGGATTCCCGCGCGGCATCCCGGTCACGGGGGCGTATCCGGCCTATTTCAAATTGGAGGATGTCTTCAACGGCCTGACGCAACTCTTTACCGCGTTGCCCTCGCCCTCCTTCTCATACATTCACCTCTTCCCGCCGCACGCTCCCTACTCGCCCTCGCGCGAATTTTACGGCGTGTTCCGCAACGACAATTTCTTCCCGCCTTCCAAGCCGCTCCACAAACTCTCCGGTGGAGGCGACGAACGCAAGGTGTATGTCGGACGCATGTCCTACGACGAGTATGTCGCGACAGTGGACCACGAATTTGGCCGCTTCCTCGACTCGCTCGAATCATCGGGCCTGCTGGATACCTCGTATCTGATCGTCACCTCCGACCACGGCGAACTCTTCGAGCGCGGCGACAAGGGACACGACACGCCCCTGCTCTACGACCCGGTGATCCACAGCCCGCTGATGATCTCCGTTCCGGGCCAGCGCGAACGACGCGACTTTTACGCCCCCACCAACAGCGTGGACCTCCTGCCGACCATCCTACATCTGGCGGGAAAACCCATCCCCGATTGGGCGGAGGGAAAAATCCTGCCCGGCTTCGGAGGGGAGGAGGACCCACAGCGCGCCACTTTCTCGGTGGAGGCCAAGATCAATCCCGCCTTCGCGCCGTTGAATATCGCCACCATCGCCATGCGCAAGGGACCGTACAAATTGATCCACTTTCGCGGCTACAGCAAGAACGAATGGTTCGAGTTGTACAACCACGAAAACGACATCGAGGAACTGAACGACCTTTACAACGTGGAGAAGGCCGTCGCCGCCGAGATGAAGGATGAAATGCTGGCGCGCCTCGCCGCGGCCGACAGGGAATTTCAGGCCCGCCAGGATTGATCCATGCACTTCGCCCGTCGTTTTCCTTCCCGTTCCGAGGTCTTCGCCGTCTATTCGGTGATCGTCTTCTGGGCTTACACGTGGGGCGTTTTGATGTTCATGTTCGATCTGCCGGGTTGGATGTTGATGGCCTCGCTGTGGGAGATTCTGGGATACTTTTCATACGGGGCGGCCGCGATCTTTCTCGACACGCTCATCCTGCTTGGTTTGGTTTTGGGATTGTCCGCGCTCCTGCCCGGCGCGTGGCTGCGAGACGACTTTTCCGTATCGGGAGGCGTCCTCGCCGGAATGCTCTTTGCTTGGATCACCTTTGCCCAAGTTTCGTTTGGCGTGTTGGCGACCCTGCCCGTGAACACGCTTCTGCTTTTATTCCTCACCGCCCTCGCCATCCTGGTCTTGACGATTGTCATTGTTCGGCGACTGCCGCCGCTTCGTCGCTTCGCGTTGTGGGCGGCCTCCTCCAGCGCCATCTTCGTTTACATCTACGGCTTTCTGACCGCGCTTGGTTTTGTTGTGATACTGCTCCGAAATATAGTTTGATTGATGCGATGAAATCCTCCTCCTTTCGCCGCGACCTCTTGAAGTTGATGGCCTTGATTCCCGCCCTGGCGGCGACTCGGTTCGATGCGCGCGCCCTGCCGGGGTCCGATTCAGACGCGCCGGGGGCGATCGTCATCGTGCTGGATACGCTGTCCGCGCTGAATTTGTCGCTGCACGGTTACCCGCGTCGCACCTCTCCGAACATGGAGCGGATGGCCGCGCGCTCGACCGTGTATCACGCCCATTACTCGACGGCCAACTTTACTTCTCCCGGAACCGCCACCCTCCTGAGCGGGACCTACCCCTGGACGCATCGCGCCTTCCACTACGAGGGGTTGATCGCGCCCGATCAAGTGGACTCCAATCTCTTTCGATATTGGGGGGATGCGGATTTCCGCCTCGGGTACGCCCAGAACGCCTGGGCCGATATGTTGTTGTATCAGTTCGCAAAGTGGCTGGATTCGCACGTTGACCTGTGGGAGTTCAATCTCAATAAGCGGCCGCTCTATACGCGGATTTTGTCGAACGATCCCATCGCGGCCTTCAAGAGCCTCGATAGTTACGCCTTCGAATTGAAGCCCGGTCTTTCGGGCGCCTCCGTGTTGGGTTTGGCGCGCAAGGCCGCCATCTACGCGGGCAAAAAGTCCGCCGACGCGGAGCACGCCTCGGAATATCCGCTGGGCGTTTCGCAAACGCTCAACGATGTGGACACCTACTTCCTGTTGGAAGACCTCTTCGACGGCGTGATGAGCTTGACCCAAACCTTGCCTCCCGCCGGACTGGCCTACCTGCACCTCTTCCCTCCGCACTATCCCTACGCGCCGCGCAAGGAATTTTTGGAGGCCTTTCAATCGGACGGTTGGCGGGCGCCCGACAAACCCCTCGCTCACTTCATCGCCACGCCGGATCCTGCCTTCGACGCGGAGATTCGCAAGTCCCGCGACCGCTACGACGCTTACATCGCCAGCGTGGATGAGGACCTGGGCCGCCTGTTCGACTTCATGCAACGCGAGGGAATCCTCGAACGCAACTATGTTGTTCTAACCTCGGATCATGGCGAGATCTACGAACGCGGCCTGCTGGGGCATACCAATGAGTATCTGTATGAGCCGCTCATTCGTATCCCGCTCCTGGTTTCCAGCCCCGGACAAATCTCCCGCGTGGATGTTCACAACCCCACCAGCAGTGTGGACGTTGTCCCAACCCTGCTTTCGCTCACCGGGCGTCCCGTCCCTGCGGCTTGCGAAGGGATTCTCCTCCCCGGCTTGGGCGGCGAGGAAGACCCGCAGCGTTCCATCTTTGCCATCGACGCGAAAACCACCCACGTGAACGGCCCGATCCGAAAGGCCACCCTATCCTGTCGGAAGGGCCAATACAAGTTGATCGGCTATTACCCGGGCGACGGCCGGCCAAATGAGTTCGAACTCTATGACCTCGCGAACGACCCCGGCGAGCAAACCAACCTCTCTAACTTGAACAGCGCCTTGCTCTCCGAACTGCGCCAGGAAATGGACGCCAAACTGGCGGAGGTCAACGCCCGCTATGCGCCGCCTCGTTGAACGCCGTGGAATAATTCATGAACGGTTCAAAGCAAAGTTGGTGGAGGCGTCGCATCCCGGCCTGGAAGGAGATCGTTCCGGTCTATGCGGTGGCGGCCTTTCTTCTCTACGGCTGGACTCTCATCCACTTTTCCTGGAAAGTTCCATCCTGGCTTTATTTTCTGACCATCGGCGACATTCTCATTCTGTTGGCGCGCGCCCTGTTCACCAACTTGTTGGAGAGCGCGTCGTTCACGGCGCTGATTCTGATTTTGTGTTTCATTCTTCCCGAAAACGCGTTGCGAAATAAATTCATCCTGCGCGGCGCCGCGCTGGTTGCCGCCTTGCTTGCTTGGATCGCCTACTTCGACGTCATCGCCGCGTTGATCGTCTACCCCGTGTCCCTTCTGGTCTGGTGGGCGGCGCTGGTGACAGTCACGGTTCCCATCGCGGTGTATCTCGTGGGGAGGTTTCGTCTCGTCGAGCGTTTCATCCTTTGGCTGAGCGACCGACTCGTCGTCTTTCTCTATCTGACGATTCCGTTAAGCCTCGTGAGCGGCGCGATCATTTTCGTCCGTTATTCCTTGGGGGGCGGGAAATGACAAAAAAACTGCGCCGCGACTTTTTAAAACTCTCGTTGGCCGCGTCCGCGGGGGCGGCGGCTGGCCCGACCGTGGTCCGCATGATCGAGCGCGCGCAGGGAAGCGCCGACCTGCCGAACGTCTACATTTTTTTGTTCGACACCCTGGCGGCGCGTCATCTTTCCCTCTACGGTTACCCGCGTCGGACTTCCCCCCATCTGGACCGGTTTGCCAACCGCGCCAACGTCTACCACCGTCACTATGCGGGGAGCAACTTCACCACTTCGGGAACCGCCGCGCTTCTGACCGGCGCTCTCCCCTGGACGAATCGCGCCCTCGGTCAGGCCGGCTTGGTGATAAAGGAGCGCGCCGACCTTAACCTGTTTCGCGCGGTCGGCGATTCGTATACGCGCCTGGGGTGGGCGCAAAATATTTGGGCGGAGATTTTGCTGGAGCAGATGGAGCGGAACATCGAGGCGCACGTTGACTACACCGCGTTCAATCTGGCCTCGGGCCTCGCGTTTTCGAATCGTCTTCCGGCGCGCGAATCGCTGGAGATCTATCGCAGTCACGATGAATTTCTGTACCAGAACCGCGCCCAGCCCGGCTCGCTGTTTTTTTCGTTCCTGCGCGATCTCGGCTTTGCCTTGAAGGTGGACCGGGCGGAGAAATTGCACGCCGCCGATTATCCGCGCGGCCTCCCCAACCAGCCTTTCTACAACCTGTATTTCACCCTCGAGCAAACCTTCGACGGCGTGACCGCGCAAATCCAAAACTCCTCCGCGCCGACACTCGGCTATTTTCATTTCCTTTCGCCGCACGAACCCTATTTTCCGCGCAAGGAGTTCATCGGCGTTTTCGAGGACGATTGGGCTCCCGTTCCCAAACCGCTTCATCCCCTCACCGAAGGCCGCCCCAATGAAGAATTGAACGGCTACCGCCGCCAGTACGATGAATACGTCGCGCACGTGGACGCGGAATTTGGCCGCATGATGGATGCGCTCAAGCGATCCGGTCATTTGAAAAATAGTTATGTGATCGTCACATCGGATCACGGCCAATCGTTCGAACGCGGATTGCATGGTCACACCACGCCCCTCATGTACGAACCGCTGATTCACATCCCGCTTCTCATCGCCGCGCCCGGCCAAACCTCCCGGAGCGATTTCCACATCCCCACCAGTTGCGTTGACCTCCTGCCGACCCTCGCCCGCCTCGCTGGAAATCCGCAACCGGAGTGGGGCGAAGGGGTCTTGCTTCCCGGCTTCGGCGGCGCGGAGGACGAGTCGCGCGCCGTCTTCGCGTTGGAGGCGAAACGGAATCCGATCTACTCCCCGCTTCGCTTCGTCACCGTGACGATGGTCCGCGGCAACCACAAACTGATCTGGTACGGCGACTATCCCGGCTACAGCGATGTGTACGAACTCTACAACTTGCGCGCCGACCCCGAGGAACTGAATGACTTGTATGATTTGGAAGACCGGCTGTCGCAATCCCTGCGAGCGGACCTGCGCGCCGCCATGAAAAAATTCGATGTTCCCGCACGATGAGCGGAAACACACTTGCGCCGCCCCGACGAAGCAACTACACTTGATCCATGTCATCCAATGATAAGGTCTTGGACAACTTGGCCGTCGGGGCCGGGCAGGGGCTTGCAGGCGCATTCCTGGGTCGTATCCTCGGGTTGCTTGGGGATGTTTTTGCGGCGCGGTTCCTGGGGCCGGCTTTATTCGGCCTGTACATCACCGGATGGGCATTGCTGCGTTTCTTCTCTTTGATCGCCCCCTTCGGGTTGGAGAAAGGGGTGTTGCGTTTTTCCGCAAAGTACCTGGATGCGGATCCCGCCGCGCACAAGGGCCTGCTCCTGCAATCCATTGGGCTGTCCTCCCTTTCCGGTGCGACCTTTGGCGCGCTCCTCTTTCTCCTTGCCCCCTGGCTGGCGGAGGCGTATCAAAAACCGGAATTGGAGATCGTCTTCCGCGCCTTTGCCTTCGCCTTCCCGCCGATGACGGTTTTGATCGTAATCGCCGCGGCCACGCGTTCCACCAAACGGGTCGCGTATGCCGTTTTGATTCAGGATGTGGGTCAACCGCTGCTCGGCTTGCTGCTGATGGTTTTATTCTATTCCCTGGGTTTGTCTTTAATTGGAATTGTGCTTTCGGACGCGGTATCGCTCACAGTCACTGCGGCGGTGGGCTTGATCGTTTTGGGAAAGCTGTTTTCCAAATCCTTTCGCAGGGAGGTGCGTGCGGTTCTTCCGGGCCGGGAACTGTTGAAATTTTCCGCGACCGCGTCGTTCGCTTCGGCTTTTGTGGTGTATATCTTTTGGGTGGACCGCCTGCTCGTAAGTTATTTTTTGACCGCGTTCGATATCGGCATCTATCAGGCCGCGTCGCAAATCTCGGCCCTGTTTGCCGTGGCGCTTGCGGGCATCAATTTGGTGGTAATTCCCATGTTCGCGGATGCGCATCATAGAAACGACCGCGGCGCGTTGCAGGAGATCTATACGGTTGCCACCAAGTGGGGCGTTTATTTCTGCGTTCCCGCGCTGGTTGTACTCTTTGTCTCGCCGGGCGAATCGTTGGAGCTTTTCTTCGGTCCGGAATACAGGAGCGGGGCCGGCGCGCTTCTTGTATTGCTGGCGGGACAAACCCTGAACCTCCTCACCGGCGCGGTCAACCCCCTTATTGTTATGACCGGGAATCAGAAAACCCTCTTCAGGCTTTCATCGCTGGCGCTTGGCTTTGCGGTTGCATCGAATCTGATTTTGATTCCCCGATTTGGGTTGGTCGGCGCGGCGGTCAGCACGGCGCTTTCCATGGGCGGGCTGTTTGGCTTGGCCGTGATCTGGGCCAGGAAGAACCTCGGATTGTGGCCTTACGACCGAAGATATATTAAAGGGCTGACGTCATGCGCGCTCGCGGCGTTGGGCGTTCTTGCCGTTAAGGGCCGGGTTGAGCCGGTTGCGCTGGACCTGATCCTGCAAGGAGCTGCGGCGGTCGCAATATTTGTCGTCGCGTTGTACCTTCAGAAACCGGATGAAGAAGATCGCGTCTTTGTCTCCGTTGTTTTTTCGCGGTTGTCGCTTAGAAGGTAAAATAGGTTCTACCGTTTTTAACGGGAAAACTCTTTTCAACCACAAAGGACACAAAGGTCACGAAGGAAAAATGCCCGTAAAATTGCCGCTTTTCCCTCCTTTGTGCGTTTCGTGTCCTTCGTGGTTAGGCTCTTTCCCGTTAATTGCGGAAGGGCCGTAAGATATCATGACGATGCCGAAATTTTTGCGCGTTCCGAGGTTCCTGTGACGCTCGATAAAAAGATAAAAGTGTTATATGTCGCAGGCTCGGGGCGCAATGGCTCGACGCTGGTCAGCGGCATTCTGGGTCAATTCCCGGGCTTTGTGTCGGTGGGCGAGATTATTTCGATTTGGGAAGCAGGCGCTCCGGCGGGGGGGACCTGCGGGTGCGGAAAGCCAATTTCCAAGTGCGAATTTTGGAGCGGAGTTACAAAGGCGGTTTTCGATCGCTTGGGTGAAAAACGACGCGAAAACGCCGCCGTGTTGTGCAAGTCCGAAACCCGATTCCGCAATCTCTTGAAAATATTTTGGAATACTCGCGCAGGGCTTTTTTCAAAACGGCTGAAGGAACTAACAATCGCCCTCGACCTCTTGTATGAAGCGGTTTCCGAACACGGCCGCGGGGCGATCATCGTTGATGCGTCAAAATCTCCGGTGTATGCGGCGTTACTAAACCTGATTCCCTCCATTGAGTTGTATGTCGTTCATCTTGTTCGTGATCCGCGAGCCGTGGCGCGTTCCCGTTCCAGGCCAAAGGAGAATTTGGCGGTTCTTTCCCCCGCTCATTCCGCCCTGATCTGGCTGCTTTGGAATGCCGCCGTCGCGCATCTGGATCTTTTCGGGATCAAACATTTTCAATTTGTGCGATATGAGGATTTCGTTGAAAGCCCGCGGAGCGTAATCAATTCCGTGGTTGACTTTATAAGCGGAGACCGCGAATGGTCGCCTTTTGTAAGCGGCCATAAAGTCGCGCTCGAGGCAACGCATAGCGTGTCGGGCAACCCGGATCGCTTTCAACTAGGCGAGATTGAAATCGCGGCCGACGTTCGCTGGATAGAAAAAATGCGCGGCTCTGACAAGGCTCTCGTCACCTTGCTGACTTTACCGCTTCTAAGGAAATACGGCTACCCAATTGGTTGGTAATCTGCACGGTCAAGGATTGGCATTTGGTAATTCCATCTTCGCTTATATAATTGCAGCGCGGAGGTTGGTTCCATGTTGAATAGATTTGATCTTCGTCAGGTTTCTCCTGGCAGAATCATCAATGCAATATCCCGCAGAATTTTTGATTTGCCCCACCAGGCTGCCTGGCATCTTGGCGTTCCTGCGGCAAGGGAGAACCAGGAGCGGTTGGGCCGTTTTGTCAATCGGCATGCGGGCGAACGCTGCTTCCTCCTGGGCAATGGTCCCAGTCTGGCGAAAATGGATTTAGATCTATTGCAAAACCAAGTCACGTTCGGGCTGAATCGGATCTACCTTTTGCGAGATAAATACCCGTTTCTTCCGACGTATCATGTCTGCATCAACGAATTGGTCTTGGAGCAGTTTTCCCGCGAAATTCAATCGCTGCCCGCGCCGAGATTCCTGAACTGGGATCGCCGAAATTACTTTGACGTGAGCGACCCATTGATTGCCTTTGTTCGCCTGTCCAACGGTTTGGCGGACGGGTTCAACCCTCATTTTTCCTCCCCCTTTTCCTCCGGCGGTACGGTTACGTATGTGGCCTTGCAGATCGCATTTATTATGGGGTTTTCGGAGGTGATTCTGATAGGCGTTGACCATTCCTTTGTGGACAAGGGGATTCCGAATACGGTGGCGAGCAGGACATCCGAAGCCGACGCAAACCATTTCCATCCGAATTATTTCCCCAAGGGCAGCAAATGGCAGCTGCCCGATCTAAAACGTTCCGAACAGGCCTATGCACTGGCGCGCGCCTATTTTGAATCTCACGGACGCAGGATCACGGACGCCACCCGGGATGGAAAATGCCAGGTGTTCGAGAAGGCAGAGTTCGAGTCGCTGTTTTGAAAGAAAGTTATGCCGCTGACAATTGTTAGAACAAGAGTGGACTCGTTCGATTACCTGGAAGCCGCCAGGTATGTTGCGGAGCAGGCGCGGCTTCGCGAACGCCGCTACGTCTGTGTTGCCAATGTTCACACGGTCATGGAAGCGCACGATTCTCCCGATTTTGCGTCGGCGGTTAACAACGCCGACCTCGTCGCGCCGGATGGCATGCCGCTGGTATGGATGATGCGCTGGAAAGGACGGAGGAATCAAGCGCGGGTGTATGGTCCCACGTTGATGCTGCATGTGCTGGATTTGGCCGCGAAGGAGGGAATCCCCGTAGGTTTCCATGGATCGAGCGAGACTGTATTGAACGCGCTCAAGGCGAAAATGTCGGCGCGTTTTCCGGGGTTGCACATTTGCTATTCGTTCAGTCCACCCTATCGTGAGGTCTCGCCTTCCGAGGACGCCGCATTTGTGGAACAGATCAATCAATCCGGCGCGAGAATATTGTTCGTCGGGCTGGGCTGCCCCAAACAGGAATTATGGATGTGGCGTCATCGCGCTACGGTCAATTCCGTTATGATTGGGGTCGGCGCGGCGTTCGACTTTCATGCCGGCGCAAAACCCCAGGCTCCCGCGTGGATGCAAAAAAACGGTTTGGAATGGCTGTTCCGCTGGATGGCCGAACCGCGCAGGTTATGGAAGCGTTACCTCTATCATAATCCGCGCTTTGTCTTTCTTGCGGCGGCGGACCTGTTGAAACATTTTCTCGGCTCTTGATCTTCAGCCGGCCATGCAAACACCCGAAGAGGAGTCCTTATGCTGAAGCGGTTGGCGGACAATCGGAATCGAAATTCGCTCGCGTCTGTTTTGAGAAGGAGGCGCGCGGCTTTTTTCAGTCGTCTTCTTGATTCACTGGAAGGACCGGTGAAGATTCTGGATGTGGGCGGTACGGAAGCCTACTGGACACTGACCGGCCTGGCCGAGAACGACAAGATACGGGTCACGTTGTTGAATCTGAAAGAGCCGGCGGTTACGTTGCCTCGATTTTCGAGCGCGAGGGGAGATGCGCGCAAATTGGAATTCATGGATTCGAGTTTCGATGTGGTGTTCTCGAATTCGGTTATCGAACATGTCGGGGCCTTCGAGGATCAAGCCAACATGGCATCGGAGTGCGGGCGGGTTGGGAAACGGTTTTTTATTCAAACTCCCAATAAATACTTTCCAATTGAACCTCACTTTCTCTTTCCGTTCTTTCAATTTCTTCCAATCCCGTTCAGGGTTTGGCTCCTAAGAAATTTCAGGCTCGGCTGGTTTCCAAAGACTCCCGATACATCCCGCGCAACACAAATCGTTGAAGGCATACGATTGCTTGACCGGCGGGAGTTGACGGAGCTGTTTCCAAGTGGCAGGATCTTCGAGGAAAAATTCCTCGGTCTGACAAAATCCTTTGTCGCCTATGGCGGCTGGGGCTAGCGGAATCAACCCATGTTGCGGCGTTTTTCGATCAACTTTGCCCTGCTCTCCATGTTACTGGACGGTATATCCGTGGCGGCGGGGCTGTGGATGTCGGTCCTCGTCCGTCCCGGGTTGAATCGGTTTTCGTGGATCGAGCCGATTTATGCGACCGCCCTCGTCCCGCCGATTCTGTACGCGTGGTTCCCTCTCGTCTGGGTTTTGATCTACTCGGTTCTATCCATTTACGATGGGCGGAAATATTTGCGCGCCGTGGATGAGTTCACCGCGCTTACGGCGGCGGTGGCGATCTCCTCGGTTTCCTCGGCGGGAATTTTGTATTTGTCCTACCGCGATGTCTCGCGGGCGCTCTTCCTTGTTTTTATTCTTCTGGCCTTCGCGCTTTGCTCCGCCTGGCGAATCTTGGCGCGGCTTTACTTCCGCTCCCAAAAGGCCGCCCCCGACCGCGACTATCGCGTGCTGATCGTCGGGAGCGGTCCGTTGGGCCGGAGGGTGGACCGGCGCATTCGCGAAACCGCGCAAGCCAACCTTCACCTGGTCGGGTTCGTGGATGAACGGGAAGAGTCAGGGTCGGATGCGCCGCTTATCGGCGGGTTTGATTCGATTCGCGAAGTGATCGCGCAGCGCAGGGTCAGCGATGTGGTGATCGCCCTGCCTCATTCCGAATATCATCAGTTGAGCGAACTCGTCCAAAAATTGGACGACCTGCCCGTTCAAGTTTGGATCGCGCTGGGCTTTTTCGACCTGACCCTGTATCATATGAAGATCGAGGACTTCGCCGGCATTCCCATGCTCGATTTACGCGCCTCGGCCATTGACGATTACCAACGCATGGTGAAACGCGCCTTCGATTTCACCCTGGGCCTGCTGGCGCTGGTTCTTTCCCTGCCCGTCATGGCGTTGTCGGCCGGTTTGCTTCTGCTCGAGGATGGGCGCCCGGTCCTCTTTCGGCAACAGAGGGTGGGGGAGAACGGGCGGCTGTTCGAGATGCTCAAATTCAGGACCATGGTCCGAAACGCGGATCAGTTACAGGGTCAGGTAGTGAAGCGGGATGCGGAGGGGAATGAGATTCACAAGTCGAAGGACGATCCGCGCGTGACGCGCGTCGGGCGTTTCCTGCGTCGCTTCAGCCTGGACGAATTGCCGCAACTCGTCAACATCGTGCGCGGCGACATGAGCCTGGTGGGACCCCGTCCCGAACTGCCGCAGTTGGTGGAAAAATACCAACCCTGGCAACGCAAGCGGTTCGCCGTCCCGCCGGGGCTGACCGGCTGGTGGCAGGTGACCGGGCGAAGCGACAAGCCGATGCACCTGCACACCGAGGACGATCTGTATTACATCCAAAATTATTCGGTATGGCTCGACATCCAGATTTTGATCAAGACCGTTTGGGTCGTCTTGTTTGGGAGGGGCGCGTATTAGGGTTTCTTGCGATACAATCGCCTGCAACGACAATCGCGATTCCAAAATGCGAGAGGCAACCATGTGGTCGAAAATTAGCGAACGAATCTTGAATCCGCTGTTGATCTTTTTGCTCTCGAACGCCTTCGTGCTGGTGAACACCTTTTGGTTGATTCCCGGCTGTGTCTATGTGGAAACCCTCCTCTGGCTGGGAATGGCGCTGCTCTCCCTGCGCGCGCTCAGGGCGACGGGACCTCTGCCCGTGTTTCTGGAAAAAGTAAGAACCTTCGGAATCCTGCTTCCTTTTGTGGCGTTTGCGGGTCTCTCCATCGCCTGGTCCATCTCATGGGACATTTCCCTCTCCCGCTGGTTGACTTTTCTCTTCGTGTTTGTCGTGGGCGGTTATCTTGGGACGCGTTATGAGGCGAGGAAAATTGTCGAGTTCCTGACGATGTTTGGGGTGTTGATTTTGGTATTGGGCGCGGCCTCTGTGTATGTCCCTCCGCATTTTGGGTTGATGAATTACCACTCCATTCAGGGCGCGTGGCAGGGCGTCTATTGGCACAAAAACCACATGGGATTGATCGCCGCGTTTGCAAACACATTGATCCTGGTCAACCTGATCCATTCCTTGCAAGTCGAACGCAAACGCGTCCCTGTCTGGGGACTGCTGTACTTGTTCTCGTTGTACGTCGCCTACATGACCGACTCCGTCGCTTCCTACCTGACGGTGATCGGATTGCACGGCTTGGTGTTGCTGGCGGTTTTTCTGTTGAAGTATGGGCCGAAAATCCGCACGCGTCATTATCTGATCTTCGGAGCGATCGCGGTATTGGCGTCGGTCCTTCTCTTCATCAACCTGGACTTTTTCTTCGGCCTCTTCAATCGAAACACATCCATGACCGGCCGAATTCCCATGTGGGGTCACTTATTCAATGTGTACTTGAGCGTTCGGCCGTGGGGCGGGTACGGTTTCAACGCCTTCTGGTACATCGAGTCGCATCGCGTGACCATGAAGACGTTGGCTGGCTATCCCGACCCGATCATCATCGCCGACAACGGCTTCATTGATATATTGATGAACACCGGCGTTATCGGGCTAAGCCTGTTCCTTGTGTTCTATTTCGGGGCGTGGCAGCGCGCCGGAAAAAGTTCGCTCAAGGCGAAGAATATTTTCGACGCGTTCCCCGTTCTCTTCATGGCATACACGTTGATTGCGAACGTCAGTTGGAGTCTGCTTTTCGAGGATGAAACCTTCTTCATGCTCGTCATGATCGCCCTCCTCTTTTCCGTGGCCGGGAAACCCCGCGTGCCGGAATCGGAATTAACCTCAGCGCCCGCACAGTAGACTTACTTCCCGTACTTCTTCTGCCACTCGAACAACTTATTCAGCGCCTCGATGGGGGAGAGGGCGTTCATGTCCACATCCTTCAACTCATCCAACAACGGACTCGTTTCTGGGAACAACATCGCCTGCTGCGCGGCGTGCGGATCAATTTTCACCGCGCGGCCGGAGGTCTTCTCCAGTTCGGCCATGATCTCGCCCGCGCGCGCAATGACCGGCTTGGGCAGTCCCGCGAGTTGCGCCACGTGGATGCCGTACGAGCGGTCGGCGCCGCCCGCCACGATCTTGTGCAGGAAAACTACGTTGTTATCCGCCTCGGTCACGGCCACGTTGTAGTTGCGCACGCCCGGCAGGAGGTCCGCCAGTTGCGTCAGTTCGTGGTAGTGCGTCGCAAACAGAGTCTTGGCGCGCAGGTGTGGATGGTTGTGGATGAACTCGATCACCGCCCACGCGATCGACACGCCGTCATACGTCGAAGTCCCGCGCCCGATCTCGTCCAGGATCAACAACGAGCGCGGGGTGGCGTGATGCAAAATATTCGCCGTCTCGATCATCTCGACCATGAACGTGGATTGCCCGGCATGAATTTCATCCTGCGCGCCGATGCGCGTGAAGATGCGATCCACCAGTCCGATCTTCGCCGACGCGGCCGGCACGAACGATCCCATTTGCGCCATCAGCACGATCAGCGCGGCCTGCCGCAAATACGTAGACTTACCGCTCATGTTCGGGCCGGTGATGACGCGCACGATCTCGCCCATCTCGAAGATGATGTCGTTCGGGACATATCGTTCGCCGCGCAGACTTTGCTCGACGACCGGATGCCGCCCCTCGCGAATCTCCAAGTCGCTTCCTTCGTGGACCTCGGGCCGGGTGAGGCCACCCAACGCGGCCGCCTCCCCCAAAGCGGACAGCACGTCCACCTCGGCCAGCGCGCGTGCCGTCGCCAGCAACTTGTTCGCGGACTTGGCCAACTCCGCGCAGACCTCTTTGAACAGCCGCACTTCGATCTCGCGGATGCGTTCCTCGGCATTCAGCACCAGCGTCTCGTATTCTTTCATCTCAGGCGTGATGAAACGCTCGGCGTTGACCAGCGTCTGTTTGCGGAGATAATTCTCGGGAGCCTTGTCCGCCGCGCCGCGCGAGATTTCGATGTAGTAGCCGAAAACTTTGTTGTAACCAACCTTGAGTGTTCGGATGCCCGTCCGCTCGCGCTCCACCGACTCGAGATTGGCGATCCAGTCACGCGCGTGTTGCGAGGCTTCGATCACGCCATCCAGTTCGGCGGAATATCCCGCGCGGATGATCCCAGTGTTTTGGAGGGTGGAGGGTGGGTCGTCGTCAATCGCGTTTTGGAGCAGGGATAATTCGGTAGTCGATAATTCGATATTCGGCAGAATATCATTCTGCCCCACGGACTCAACAACCTTCGGCAACTGCGCCAATGTACTGCGAGTAGCCACCAAGTCGCGCGGCTGGGCATTGCCAGCAATCACGCGATTAACCAATCGTTCCAGGTCGGCCAATGGTTTCAGTGCGGCGCGGATTTCGGCGCGTTTCATTCCGTTCGCGAAAAAGTAATTCACGCCCTCCTGCCGCGACTGGATCTTCGCCACATCCAGCAATGGCTGGCTGACCCACGCCCGCATGAGACGTTTGCCCATCGGTGTGACAGTGTGGTCGAGCACGCTCAACAGCGAGCCTTTGATCTCGCCGCGTAATGTTTCAGTTAACTCCAAATTACGACGCGTGGCCGCGTCGAGGGTCATGAACTCGGAGAGCGAATAGACGCGCAGACCGGTCAACAGGTGGAGCGCGTCGGGTTGGGTCTCGCGGATGTATTGCACGATGGCACCTGCCGCGCGGATGGGGAGATTTTGCCCTTTGAGTCCAAAGCCTTCCAGTGTGGTCGCGCGGAAGTGGATGAGCAGTGTCTCCTCGCATTTGCCCGGCTCGAAACGCCACGCCGGCCAGGGGGTGGCGTGACCGATGGAATTGTCAAAGAGTTGTTGCGAATCAGAGTGAAGAATCTCCGCGGGGTGGAGACGCGTCAATTCGGCGCGCAGGGATTCGAGCGGGAGTTCGGTGACGGCGAATTCGCCGGTTGTGATGTCGGCATAGGCGAGGGCGGCCAGCCCCTGGTCCAGAATGACCGAGGCGAGGTAGTTGTTGGCGTCGCCCGGAAGAAGTCCCGGCTCGGTCACTGTTCCCGGCGTGACGATGCGCACCACCTTGCGCGGGAAGATACCCTTCGTGGGTTGTTCGCCGACCTGTTCGCAGATGGCGACGTGGTAGCCTTTTTCGATCAGGCGCGCGAGGTAGTTGTCAACGGCGTGATAGGGGATGCCCGCCAGCGGGACGCGCACGCCGCCGCCGACCGGGCGCGAGGTGAGCACGATGTCGAGTTCGCGCGCGGTGATCTCGGCGTCCTCGTCGAAGGT
>CAZVAX010000086.1:0-17211 GCA_964625215.1 uncultured Anaerolineaceae bacterium
CACCACCCCGGAGGTCCTGCAGCACTTCGGCATTAATTCCATCCGCGACCTGCCGCAACTGGAATTGGCGGAGGAAGCGGAGACGGATGTTTCGCTGTTGAAAGGATAAACGAGAACGCGGCCTCCTGGCCGCGTTCTCGTTTGAAAAGGCAGATGCTTTTACGCGCCGGTCTTCGGATTCGGTCCGTATTGATTATCGCCGGGCTGACTGTCGGTTACAAACAGCACAAGCAGCCAGATGCTACCAATGAGGGGAATCAGGGAGATCAATAGCCACCAGCCGCTTTTTCCAACATCATGTAGCCTTCGGACGCCCACAGCCAGGGACGGTATGAGAATGGCAAGGCTGTACAGGCCGGAGAGAACGCCGTATCCCGATTCGGACATCGTTCCAATTAGGCTGTCAAGAATTGTGAGAACGATCGAAATGATCACGTTGAACAGAACGAACATCCAGTATTCTTTCCTTCTCGCTCTGCCGGAGAAATCCGCGTATTTCTTCATCACCGTCATGTACCAGTCCATAGTTTGCCTCCAAAAGAATATTAGTTGATTTCTCTCTCAGAACAAGCGTTGAGAGAAACGCGCTCCCGTTTCGCTGGAGTTGCGCCGAGTGTCACACCGCTCAGGTGGTTTCTCGTGATGGAGGTTTCCGCCCTGCCGTGCCATTGCCCGCAGTAGCCATTGCGCCAGTTACTGGTTGTAAAAAGGCGCCGATTGTATCTTAGAGGCGTGAACGGGTTGCGGCTCTTTGGAAACCATTTCATCTCTCACCTATTATATAACAATCGTCTTTCAAAAGAGATACTCCCAAACTCACTTCAAAATCCCCAAGCGGTTGACCGCCGTCTTGAGAAGATGACGGGGAGTGAATTTGCTCTCATCGTAGGGCAGGTCACAGCCTTGGCAGGCTTTGATGTCTTGAGGACGTTGTTCCGCCAGCGCTTTACGGATAGCCATTGACTGTTCGCCGTTCCAGATGGGGAGCAGGTCTTCGCGGAAGAGGTTGCCCAGGACGGTGTTGTGTTCGAGGTCGCGGCAGCACGTGACCACGTCGCCGTTGGAGGCGACCACGAGCGAAGTCCACGGGTAGGGGCAGAGGTTGTACTTATTCTTCTGGGCCTTCTTCTTTTCTAACATGCCGGGGATGAAGCCCTGCGCGTTGTGGAAGACGCGCGAGGTGACTTTGAGTCGCGGCGAGGTGGGGAAGAGGTTTGTGAGCGCGTCGAAATGACGGCGGAGTTCGCGCGCGTCCGTGACCGCGAAGGAGGAGATGTCGGTCAACCTGATGTTGATGTGACTGAGTCCCTCGTTTGCCAGAACCGCCCGGATGTTGTCGTGGACGCGCTGCCAGGAGGCGGCAGTCCCCCGATGGGTTTCGTACATCGTCGGGTCGGCGCAGAAGTCAATGGCGAGGGTGTAGGTCGCGCCCTGGTCTTTGCCCGGAAGTTTTTCGGCGCGCTCCGGCGTGACGAAGTAGCCGTTGGTGGCGAAGATGAAATGCTTGAAACCGCGCGCGATGGCGCGGGCGCAGATCTCGTCAATTTGTTTGTTGATGAAGGGTTCGCCGTCGAGCGTCCAGTGGATCACGTCGGTTTGGACGCCGCCCGCGCGCAGTTTGGCGAGAAGCGTGTCGGCCTGGTCGGGGGCGAGCATGGAGCGCGTCACCACGTTGAAGTGATTGGGGTCCGATTGCGGGCAGAAACTACACTTGAAGTTGCAGGTGTTGGTCAATTCGATGGAGATGTCTTCGGGGACATAGGGAACGACCGTGTTCTTGCGAATCTGCCAGTGATAAAAGATGTTGGCATAGCCGAGGAGTTTGCGGAGCATGAGGATGCCTTTAATGGAGCCGTATCATTTGTTGTAATGCGGGAAACTCTTGTAAATGGTTTCCACTACCTCGCGCCCTTCGAGATAATCCAATGGAAAACCCAGGTTGATGGTCTTGTTTTTGTAGATCAGATTGATCGGTCCGTTGACCTGTACTTCCACGGAGGCCAGACCGGAGGCCAGACTGTAGCGCAAGAGCTCGAATTTCTTGAAGGTCGGTTGTACAGCGCGAATGCCACCGATGAATTCATTCTCGTAATCTTTTGAAAATTCCAACCCCAGGATTTTGCGGCATACCCGAACATAGGAATAGGTTACTTCGATGGACTCTTTGAGCAGGGCTTGTTTGAGCAAAAGCGCAATCGCCGGGTAAGCGCGGAGTGCGAAAACTACCCCGATCACAATCGTGACCAGGATGGTGGTGTTACTCCAAACAAGCTCCTCTGAAAAAATCAAGATTGAGATGACCAACGCGAGGATGCCGCTCCACATGATCGCTAAAATGAACAGCGCGCCGGAAATCTCCCGCCGGACCGGGTAGGAAGAAGTGAGATTGCCAAAGGCGGTATTCAGAGCGTAGTTTTTGGGTAGGGGAGTGAGCGACATGAGATCTTACCGTAATTCCTCGCGCTTCCGATATGCCGTCGCCTGGATCTTCGCGACGATCTCGCCGCTGTTCGTCTCGGTGACGGTGATGTCGTACAGCCCGGTCTTGTTATTCAGGCTGACTTCTTTCGCCTCCGCCACGAGATGATCGCCGGGCTTGCCGGCGCGCAGGAAACTGATCGTCATGTCGAGCGCGACGGCCACACGTCCGTGCGAGTTGCAGGCGGCAGAGAAGGCCAGGTCGCCAACGGAGAAGACGATGCTCCCGTGCGTGATGCCGTGAAAGTTGACCATCTGCTCGGTGACGGTGAGAGAGACGCGCGCGTAGCCAGGCTCGATGGCTTCCCAGGTCGCGCCGAGGAAGCGAAGGTAGGCGTCCGCGTGGATTTTCTCCAACACAACTGGGGCAACCTGCTCTGCTTTCACTTCATCTCCTCTTCACTCGTCACTGAACACTGATAACTGATGACTGATCACTGACTACTTCGCCCTCTCCTTCGCGGCTTTGACCAGTCCCACAAACAGCGGATGCGGGCGATTCGGGCGCGAGAGGAATTCGGGGTGAAATTGGCTGGCGAGCATGTACGGATGGTCGGCGAGTTCGGCGATCTCCACCAGTTTACCGTCCGGCGAGATGCCCGAAAAAACCATTCCGGCTTTTTCGAATTCTTCGCGGTAGGCGTTGTTGAACTCGAAGCGGTGGCGGTGACGTTCCTCCACCTGCGCTTCGCCGTAGGCCGCGGCGGCCTTGCTTCCTTTTTTCAGCACGCAGGGATACAGGCCGAGGCGCATCGTCCCGCCCATGTCGCTGACGGAGCGCTGGTCGAGCATCAAGTCAATGACGGGGGCTTCGGTGCTACGATCAAACTCGGAGGAGTTGGCGTCTTCGTGGCCGAGGGCGTTGCGCGCAAACTCGATGCACATCACCTGCATGCCGAGGCACAACCCGAGATAGGGAACCTTCTTCTCGCGGGCGTAGCGCGCCGCCATGATCTTGCCCTCGATGCCGCGCGACCCGAACCCGCCCGGGACGAGGATGCCGTCCGCGCTTTGAACGATGTCCCAGCCTTTGTTCTTTTCCAGGTCGGAGGCATGCACCCAGCCGATCTCCACATCCACGCCCGCGGCGAGGCCGGCGTGTTTGAGGGCCTCGCGCACCGACATGTAGGCGTCCTGCAATTCCACATACTTGCCGACCAGCGCCACCTTCACTTTTGGCCGCGGTTTTTTCACGGCTTCCACGAGTTTTTTCCACGGCTTCCAATCCGGCTTGCGTGTGGGTTGCAGGTTGAGTTTCTCTACCAGGTAATCTGGCACGCCGGCCTTTTCGATCAACAAGGGAATTTCGTACAACACCTCTGCTGTGATCATCGGGACGACGGCGCGTTTCTCCACGTCGCAGAAGAGGGCGATCTTGTCGGTCAGGCCGTCTTCGATGGGTTGGTCGGAGCGGGCGATGATCATGTTGGGGGAGATACCGATCGAGCGAAGCGCGGCCACTGAGTGCTGAGTCGGTTTCGTCTTCAGTTCGCCGGTCGCGCCGATGTAGGGCAGCCACGTCACGTGGATGAAGAAGACGTTCTCGCGTCCGACCTCGTTGCGGAGTTGACGCAGGGCCTCGAGGAAGGGCTGGGACTCGATGTCGCCCACCGTCCCGCCAACCTCCACCAGCACGATCTCCGCGCCCGTGGTTTTCGCCACCAGCCCGACGCGGCGCTTGATCTCGTTGGTGATGTGGGGGATGACCTGGATCGTGCCGCCCAGGAAATCGCCGCGGCGTTCCTTCTGGAGAATCTCGGCGTAGACCTGTCCGGCCGTGAAGTTGCTCACGCGCGTCAGGCGGATGTCAATGAAGCGCTCGTAGTGACCGAGGTCGAGGTCCGTTTCGGCGCCGTCGTCCAGCACGTAGACTTCGCCGTGTTGGTAGGGACTCATCGTGCCGGGGTCAACGTTGATGTACGGGTCGAGTTTCTGCACGGCCACTTTGAAGCCGCGCTCTTTGAGGGTCAGGCCGATGGCGGCGGCGGTCACGCCCTTGCCGACCGAGGAAACTACGCCGCCGGTAAAGAATAAATATTTGGTTGCCATTTCAATCTCCATCTTAGAAACCCGGTTTCTCTCAGAAACCGGGTTTCTGAATCGGGTGGGGTAAAGAAGATGGGGAGGGCGTTTAAGCCCTCCCCATCGGGAGTGTTGCTTTCGGTGAGCGAGAAACTTTCTTGCGGTTCATCCGACCAATTTCGTCAGGTCTTCGGCGGCGCGGCGCATTTCGAGGAAGATGAGGCCCAGTTTGGCGTCGGGCCGGCCGAGGGCGGTCAGAACCGCTTCCGTGCCAACGGAGGTCAGCACGATGGCGCCCGCGTCGCCCTTGATGTAGACCTGTTCCAGCCCGCCGCGACCGAGTTCGCCGGAGATGCGCTCGCCCAGGCTAAGCATCGCCGCCGACATGGCCGAGACGCGGTCCTCTTCCACTTCCTGGGGGAGGGCGGAAGCCATGATCAGGCCATCCACGGAAACTACGGCGGAGGCTTCGATTTCGGGGGCGGCGGCTTGCATGGCGCGCAGGCGCTCTACCATCTGGTCGCTACGGGATTTGCTCATAAGGGGGTCTTCTCCTGGGGGTTGTCGCCGCAAAGTTTACCATAAAAGTTAAACGGCGAGAATTGCCGCGCTATTTAGTTTGACTCCTTCGGAGGTGAATATTCAAATTGCATGGAGTCTGGATTAAAGGTTGCAACCGCGTTACCTACAAAGAACTTAAGACAGATTTCATTAGAGTAGGGTCGCTGATACACCCATCCCAGCCCGGAATAATGACTATGAAACGGACCTGTCGTTTCAAACCAAAAGACTTCCACCGTATATCCACTCCAAGCGACAGACCCTGGCTTTACAGCGCCAGTCAAATTTATTGTTCTGTTAGGAAGGATAACCGCATCTATAACAACAGTTAAAGACACGTTTGGAGATATTGTAAAATCGGATTCGCTGTTCGATTCATCTAGTTTGTAGACATATATATTATCGGAGCAATGATTGACCGCGGTGAGATTTTGCGGCGGAAGAATCTTGTCAGGAGCGCTCGTAGCCGCAGGAGTGGATGTACCTGTCGGCATGGCGCCGGTCATGCTTTGCAGGGATAAAGGGATTATCGTTGGCGACATTGACGAGGGAAAAGGAATCGCCGTCGGACGCGTTGGCGAGGGAAATATAAGCGGCGTGGGACCCACCGGACTTGGATACATTATCCTGGTCGGAGTCGGTTCGTTGATTATTCCAATTACAGAAGGTAAAACAAACGCCAGCAGGCAAACAGCCGCGATGATAACTGCTACCCCGAGCCAAAACACGCCGCCGCGCCCGGCAGGGATTCGGAGGCACGGCATTTGAATGTGAAAGGCGGGCGCAGGGACTGTGTCTTTGATATTTCGTTCTTCCGGCTTTGCATAACGCGGCGGTTGGAGTATGGCAGGAGCGGCAGCCTTGATTTCCCGCGATCTCTTCAAGGCGACTGCAAACTCGTCCATGCTTTGAAAACGATGCTGCGGCTGCTTGGCCAGGGCCGCGAACAATACCTTTTCCACCTCGTCGGGTAAATCCGGCGCAAATTGCTTTGGCCGCGGCAAGGCTTCGGTGGCGTGCTTGATCAAAACCGCCATGGGCGTGTCCGCCATGAACGGCTTGCGTCCCGTCACCATTTCGTAAAAGACAATCCCGAGGGAATAAATGTCGGCGCGGTGGTCAACGGTTTTGGCGGAGGCTTGCTCGGGAGCCATGTATTCGGGCGTGCCGATCGCGACGTTCGTGCCGGTCAACTCATTCGTGTCCTCCAGGATAAGAATCTTGGCGATTCCGAAGTCGGTCAACATGGGCTGTCCGCGCTGGGTGAGCAGGATGTTGGACGGCTTGACATCGCGGTGGATCATGTTCTGGCTATGAGCGTAATCCAGGGTTTCGGCGATCGGAAGCAGAATTTGGATCGCCTCCCGCCACGGCATCGGTTTTCCCATTTTTTGTTTCAGCGTACCGCTTGGAAAATACGGCATGACCAAGTAAGGTTTCCCCTTGTACTCGCCGTAATCAGTCACCCTGACAATGTTGGGATGATTTAATCGCGCCAAGACCTTGGCTTCGCGTTCGAATCGTTTTCGCGACTGCTCCAGCGCGCTCGGCAGAATATTCTCGGTCCGAATCACTTTCACGGCAACGTCTGTTTCGAGGCGGGTATCGTAGGCCTTGTAAACCGTCGCCATCCCACCCTTGCCCAGTTGCTTGAGGATGTCGTAACGCCCGAGCGATTTGCCGACGAGGTCAGATGCAGAGTCCATGGTTTTGCAGGCCAATCCGTTTTAATTCACATCCCAGCCCAAGAATCCCGTCTTCTTGAGTTCTGCGCCAAATATACGCCAAGCCAGATTCGTCTCAACTTGATCTATTTTACTACCGAAGATAGCGGAGCGGCATGACCGCTCGGCGGGGATCGGCCTCATCTATTCACGGCTCATTTGACCTCCCTTTCCCTTCATGTTAGACTCGCGGGTTGCGACCACGAAAGGAGACTTCCATGCGCGACCGTCAAGGCTGTCTGGCCGGCTTGCTCCAGCTCTTCCTTCTCGACAAATTATTCGACTGGCTTCAAAAGAACATCGGCTTTGGTCGGGGCGGTTGTGTTGGGACAGGTTGCGGCTGTATCCTGTTCATCATATTCATCCTCATCGCCTGCAATATTTTCGGCGCCACCGATTGGCTCAAGCTCTTCTAATGCGACGGCTGTTCGCGGGCTTGCTCCTCCTTCTGCTAATCGTTCCGGGACGCGCCTCCGCGCAGGCGACGGGGCCTGTGGTCAGCGCGCCCGTTTCGGGTCAGGTTTTGCGCGGCGTGGTGGAGATTCGCGGGACGAGCGCGGTGGATGGATTCTTCTCCGCCGAACTTTCCTTCGCCTACGCCTCGGACTCCTCCCAAACCTGGTTCCTCATCGCGAGCCTTGACCAGCCCGCCAGCGACGGCCTGCTCGCCGCCTGGGACACCAACCTCATCACCGACGGCGACTACGATCTGCGTTTGCGCGTTACCCTGCAAGACGGGACGAGCCTCGAAACCCTTGTCACCGATCTGCACATCCGCAACCTGGTCCCGACAGAGACTGTCACGCCGACTCCAACCGTCACACCGGAGTTCGATGAGACTCCCGTCCCCACCGTTGCGCCCACTTACACGCCCGTTCCCACCTCCACGCGCCGACCCTCGCCCACGCCGCTTCCTCCCAATCCCGCCGCGGTGACACAGCCGGAGATCGCCTCCAGTCTCACGCGTGGACTGCTCGTCGCCTTTCTCGTGTTTGTTGTGATTGGGCTCTTTCTTCGCCTTCGTCGGTAAGTTCGGTACACACGTAGACACGTACACAGGTCACGAAGCACACGCCTCGATACTCGTCACCTGAAACCTGACACATGACACCTGACCCCTTCCTCCTCGTCGGCCTCGGCAACCCCGGGCGCGAATACAAAGACTCCCGTCACAACTTTGGCTTCATGCTGATTGACCGGTTGTGCGTCCGCTTGAACGCGCGTGGGATGAAGATGCAATCCAAGGCGATTGTCATCTCCGCGACTCACGCTGAGCGGAAATTGATCCTCGCCAAGCCACAGACCTACATGAACCTGTCGGGAGCGTCCGTGCAGGGACTGGCACATTTCTACAAAATTCCGCTCACCAATCTGATGGTTCTCTCCGACGATCTCGACCTGCCCTTCGGCACGATCCGCATTCGCGCCTCCGGAGGCGCGGGCGGACAGCGCGGCCTGCTCTCCATCATTGAACGCCTCGGCTCGAAGGATTTTCCCCGCCTGCGCCTCGGGGTGGGACGTCCACCCGGACGCATGGAACCCGCCGATTACATCCTGCAAGATTTCTCGCGCCAAGACTTGGCCGCCCTCTCCGAGATCCTCGACCGCGGCGCCGACGCTGTGTTGACTTTTGTGACCGAAGGGCTGAACGCGGCGATGAATAAATTCAACGGAGGTTCGGTAGTTGAGTAGTTGTGTAGTTCGGTAATTCCCCGTCACTCGTCCCCCGTCATCTTACTGTGTCATCCCAACTTCTCCTCTCCCACATTCGCGCGCTTCCTGCATACAAAGACTTGCTGGAAAACCTCTCCGCGCGTCCTCTCGGCCTATCTCGTTCTGCGCGGCTACCAGTGCTGGCTTCCCTGCATGCGGACCTCAACCAGCCAATCCTGCTCCTCACCGACCGCGCCGACCATGCGCTGGCGCTCTTCGATGAACTCGGTTTCTGGTTGCCCGACGCGCCGCGTTATCTCTTCGCCGAACCCAATCCGCTGTTTTACGAACAAGCCGCCTGGGGCGCGACCACGCGCCGCGAGCGCCTGCAAGCCCTCACGGCTTTAGCCAATTACCATTTACCATTTACCAAGAAACCCGATATCGCGCCCGTCATCGTCGCATCGGCGCGCGCCTTGATGACGCGCACCCTGCCGCGGCGCGACTATCTCAAGGCCTGCAAGAAACTCTCCGCCGGGCAGACCGTCCAGCCGGAGACGCTCATCCGCGCCTGGGCGGAGATCGGCTACCAACGCAGCGATACCGTACTTGAGGTGGGTCAGTTCTCCCACCGCGGCGGACTGCTCGACATCTGGCCGATGGCCGAGAGTCAGCCCGTGCGCCTTGATTTCTTCGGAGACGAGATCGAAACCATCCGCCGCTTCGACCCGGCTACACAACGCACGGTGGAGAAGTTGGAGCAAGCGCTTGTCACACCGGCGCGGGAATATATTATCGGGGAGATGGGAGTCAGGAATCGGGAATCGGCTCTTGACTCCCAGCTCCCGATTCCCGACTCCCAAACTACCGATTTCCAACTCTCCGAATTCCACATCCCCCTTCTCCATCCCTTCCCCGCCAGCCTGTTCGACTATCTGCCCACCAAATCTTTGGTTGTGGCGGACGATCTCAGTCTCATCGAGGGCATGATGGAAGAGGTGGAGGAGCAAGCTGTCCGCTTCAGAAATGAATCCATCGAAGAAGGCGCGCTCGACGCGAACTTTCCCGCGCCGTATCTAACCTGGTCGGAGTTGAGCGATTCGCTGGGGGAGAGGTCTCTTGTTGAGTTAGCGCACGCGCCGGAAGAAGCGATCAGCGATCAGTCTTCAGCGATCAGTCTCGCCGAGCAGTTTGGTCATATTGAGAGATTCGCGGGTCGGCTCAAACCGTTTGAAGAATATCTCGCAAAACTCGTGGATGACGGCAAACAAGTTGTCATCGTTTCGCGCCAACGCTCGCGCCTCGAAGAACTCTGGCGACAGACGGAAGACGGAAGACCGACGACCGGCGCCTTCTCCGGTCCCCCGTCCCCCGTCGCCTTCCTCGAGGCCTCCCTCACCGAGGGTTGGCGACTCGGCGATTTGTTTCTCATCACCGACTCTGAAATTTTCGGATGGGAACGACCGTCCCCGCGACCGCGCGTCCGCGCCGCGGCGGAAGCTCCCGAAGCGCTCTACGCGGATCTCCAGCCGGGCGACCACGTGGTGCACGTTGACCATGGCGTTGGGCGCTTCGCCGGACTCGTGCAACGTCAGTTGGAGGGACACGAGCGCGAGTTTTTGGCGGTCGAATACGACGGGGGTGATACCCTCTTCGTGCCGGCGCACCAGGCCGATCGTCTGACGCGCTACGTGGGGGCCGACGGAGGCCAGCCATCGTTGGATCGCCTCGGCGCTCAGGCGTGGATCGAGAAGCGGGGGAGAGTCAAAGAAGCGGTGAAGAAAGTCGCGGAGGAGATGCTCGACCTGTACGCGCGGCGTCATGTCTCGGTGGGATATGCGTTCGCGGAAGATTCGACCTGGCAGAGGGAACTCGAAGATTCGTTCCCGTACGTGGAGACCGACGATCAGGCGCGCGCCCTGCTCGACATCAAGCGCGACATGGAATTGCCGCGCCCGATGGATCGCCTGCTGTGCGGCGACGTGGGCTATGGCAAGACGGAAGTCGCGTTGCGCGCCGCGTTCAAGGCGGTGATGGCGGGCAAGCAGGTCGCGATCCTGGTGCCGACGACCGTTCTGGCGCAACAGCACCACGAAACATTTTTGCAGAGGCTGGCGGCGTTCCCGGTGAAAGTGGAAATGCTGTCGCGCTTCCGCACGCAGAAGGAGCAGGACGATGTGCTGGTACGACTCGCGCTCGGTGAAGTGGACATTGTCATCGGCACGCACCGTTTGATTTCGGCGGACGTGGAATTTAAAGATCTGGGGCTGGTGGTGATAGACGAGGAACAACGCTTCGGCGTGGCGCACAAGGAGCATTTTAAGAAGTTGCGCACCGAAGTGGACGTGCTGACGTTGACTGCCACACCGATTCCCCGCACACTCTACATGGCGCTGACCGGCGTGCGCGACATCTCGAACCTGAACACGCCGCCTGAAGAACGCCTGCCAATCGTTACGCACGTCGGGCCGTATTCGCCGCGACTGGTGCGTCAGGCCGTGTTGCGCGAACTCGAGCGCGGCGGACAGATCTTCTTCGTCCATAACCGCGTCCACACCATTGACGCCATGCGGGCGCACCTGGAGAAACTCGTTCCCGAAGCGCGCATTGACATCGGTCACGGCCAGATGCCGGAGAATCAACTCTCGGCGGTGATGCATCGCTTCAATTCGGGTGAGATTGACATCCTGCTCTCGACCACGATCATCGAATCGGGTCTCGACATTCCGAACGCCAACACGCTCATCGTTGACCGCGCCGACACCTTCGGTTTGGCGCAACTCTACCAACTGCGCGGCCGCGTCGGGCGCGGGGCGATGCGGGCTTACGCGTACTTTTTCCGTCACAACAAGATCAATCCCACCGTGGATGGGCAGGCGCGACTGGAAGTGATTGCCGAGAACACGCAACTTGGCGCGGGTTACTCCATCGCGATGCGCGACTTGGAAATTCGCGGGGCAGGCGAACTTCTTGGTGTGCGGCAACATGGGTTTATCGAGGATGTGGGTTTCCACCTTTACACGCGCTTGCTGGCGGATGCCGTGAGACACATCCGGGTCGAAAGTCGAAGGCGTCGTCCCGAGCTGGCCGAGGGATCGAAAGTCGCTGATGAGACTGACCTTCGACCTTCGACCCTTCGACCAGGCACAGGGCAAGCCTTTGACTTGCCTTTGGCCATGCCCGTCAACGTTGACCTGCCTTTCGCCATCGGTATTCCCTCCGACTACATCCCCGACCAGAACCTGCGCCTGCGACTCTATCGACGTATCGCGGACTTGCGCGACGAGAGCGAGATCGAGGCGTTGGCCTCCGAGTTCCGCGACCGCTTCGGGCCGCTACCGGAGATGGTTGAGTCGTTGCTCTATCAGATGCGCGTCAAACTGCGAGCCGAGCGCGCCGGGCTGGCCTCCGTCAGTTGGGAGGGGGGACAGGTGGCGCTCAAGTATCCCGCGCCCGCCGAGGGGTCCGAGGCGAAGCGCATGCCCGACCTCGCGCCGGATGTGCGCGGCGGCAAGAATGCCTATTGGGTCAATTTTATGAAAGAAGAGAATTGGATGCCGCGACTGTTGGAAGTGTTGGAAATGGCGCGGGGATAAAATCTTTGTACACGGATTTCACGGATTACGCGGACAGGCGCGGATTTTTTTCGTGCAAATCCGCGCGCTCCGTGCAATCCGTGTACCGCATTATTGGCACCCTAATAATTCTTTCGCGTCGTTGACAGCGGAATCGCGTTTGGGGGAAAACGATGTTGACGCGACCAACTCCTCCCACGTGGGACATAAAATTGTCTTCATGCTTTCGCTGGCGCGGTTGGATTGCTTGGTGAGGGCGAAGGCTTGACTCCAATCGCCGGTGTGGGCGTAGGCTTGGATAAAGGGGATGTATTCGAAGCCGTGGCCGGGAGCGTAGCCGCCTTGTTGCGCCAGATTCCAAAAGAAAATGACTTGTTCCCAATCGCCGAGTTGACGCGCCAGGTCCGCGCGCTGGTAGTGGAAGCACCACGTTCCCGGGTCTTTGGGGAGGATGGTTTCATAAAGGGTGGGGACTGCGTCGTGCCTGTCTTGAATGCGACTCAAGTTCGAGATCTGCGCGGCGATTTTGATCTGGGGGAGGAGTCCGCGATACTCGGCATCCTGCGGGCGCAACACCCACAGGCATTGATTCTTCTCCGGTTCGAACACGATGATGAGGCTGTCGCGGCTGTCGGCGATAAACGTGGAGGCGTATTTGCGCGCGGTCAGTTGAGTCCCTTCGACAAGGGAGGCCGCGTCCGTGCCGAGGTTCTCGGACATGGCGAAGAACCAATGGGGGCTGGGGCGCAGGGATTTGGTGTCGTAAATCGTGTTGAAGGCGAAACTGGTGGGGTAGTCGCCCATGTAGCCGAGGATTTCCTGGTCGGCGATGATGGCGGCGCCGGGTTCGATGTAAGGCGCGCGCCAGGTCAATTGCTGGTAGAGATTGACCTGCTTCTCCCATGAGTAACTGAAGTCGTACGCGACGCGGTTGTGGAAGCCGATCAATAAACCGACCAGAATCGCGAACGCGACGCGGCGCGCCTGCCCGGAGGCAACCAGCCACTCGAAGGCGAGCGCGAGGAGCATCGCCGCGCCAGGCATGGCGGCCAGGGCGAAACGTCCGTTCCACGGCTCGAGTTTGGTGTGGATGATGAAGTTGGCTGCGTAGGCGGGGGCGAGGCCGAGGAGGAAGGCGAGGAAGGCAGTTAGGAGATAGGAGGTAGGAGTTAGGGAGTGCGAGTCAGGAATTGCGTGTTGCGTGTTGGGTAGCGCGTAGTTCGTATCTTTGTTGGCGAAGTAGCGGGAGTAGAGGTAGGCGAGGAGGGCGGCGAGGAGAGCGACAACGAGGAAGAAGAGGTTGCGGAGGCGGGTGAGTTCGAGGGCGATGGGGTCAATGAGTTTGAACCAGGAAGTGACAAGAACGAGGGCCATGTCCGCGGGAAGGTTTTGGAGAGAGGCGAGGATGGACGCGAGGGAGAGCGCCTCCATTGGGTTGTTGCGGAGGTCGAGGCCGCCGAGGAAGTAGGTCCGCCAGTAGAGGAAGAGGAGCAGGATAAGAAGGTAGGGAAGCCAGAGTTGAGCGATGCGTTTTGCAGTATGCGCGTAGCCAGAATAGAAGAAGGTATTGCTGGCCTGATCGTTAGATTGATTATGACCATATTGGCCTGCCGCTGAGGTTATCAACGCCCAAATCACGAATGGGCGGAGCAACTCCAGCCCGACGAAGTACTCAACGGTGAAGAGGTGGAGAGTTTCGGCGAGGATGGCAAGCGCAGTGTAAGGGAGAAAGCGTTTCGGATTTTGGAAAGCGCGCATCGTCAGGAGCAGGGACGCGAAGAAGAGCGCGAAGGATGTCCAATGCTCGGCGTAAACAACGGCTTGCGATTGGAGGGTGAAGGCCGGGTAGAGTAAAAAGAAAATGGCCGCGATGAAGTTCGTGCGCGGGCGCTGGGGCCACAACGTTTGGAGGGCCGACCAAGCCAGGAGGACAGTCGCCAGCCGCAGGGTCAAAGAGAGAACGTGCCAGGGGAGGGGAGAGAATCCCAGGAGCGGGTAGAGAGTCGCGTAGACCCAGGCCGCGGTCGGCCGGCCATCCATCGTCAAGAATTCCAACATGCCGCGCGCGCCGTGCGCGCTTCCATAATGGATGAAATGCCAATCGTCCTGATAGAATCCAAGCGAGGAGACCTGCAATCCGAAGGCCAGAACTCCCGCGACAAGGATGGCGAATGGAACGCGGCGTTTTTCGAGCAGGTTGGCGACGGTTTTGAGCATCGAGCCGCGATTATACTATGCGGCTTGGGCTATAATTCGGTTATCTGTCATCTTATTCGGAGGAGCAATGAAAAAATTTTCTGTCGTGTTGACTTTTGTTTTGTTGATCGCTCTGATGGTTGCATGCGTGCCGTCGGAAGGAGACGTGGTGGACGCGGTCTCGACGGTGGCCGGGCAAATCACCTACGTGCCGGTGACGTGGACTCCCGACGTGAACACCATCGTGGCGCAGACCTTCGCGGCGATGACCGCCCAAGCCGCCGGCTCGCTTCCCGCGACGGTTACGCCGGGCGCGCCCTCTCCGGCCTCTTCCACCACCGAAGCGCCGGGTTCGATCAGCGGGCAGTTATCGTATCCATCCAGTTTTATCCCTCCCTTGCGTGTGGTTGCATTCAGCATCTTCGATCAGAGTTATCAGTGGGTGGACACGAACGCCAACCAGGGAACATACCAGATCGCCGGCCTCAAGCCGGGCAAGTATCACGTGGTCGCGTACGTGAAGGATGGTGGACTGGCGGGTGGATACACCCAAGCCGTTCCGTGCGGACTCTTGGCGTCCTGCGCCGACCACTCGTTGATTGATGTGATCGTGCTATCCGGGCAGGATACGCCGGACATCAATCCGCAAGATTGGTACGCGCCGGAGGGAACCTTCCCGCCGAATCCGTATCCGTAACCCGCTCCCAGCCTCCCCCATTCGGAAAAACACAAATGGGGGAGGAGTTTTTCCATTCGTGATAAAATAGAACGTACGTTCCCATAATCCTTTTCCCAACCAACTCCTATGGACTTCAAACTCACAGCCCCCTTTGTCCCGATGGGCGACCAGCCCGAAGCGATCCAGCAACTTGTTGATGGCGTGCAAAAAGGTATGAAGCATCAAGTTCTGCTCGGCGCGACCGGCACCGGCAAGACGTTCACGATTGCCTCGGTCATCCAGCAGTTGCAAAAACCCGCCCTCATCATGGCGCACAACAAGACCCTCGCGGCGCAACTCTACGCCGAGTTCAAAGAATTCTTTCCTGAAAACGCAGTCGAGTACTTTGTTTCATATTACGACTACTATCAACCTGAGGCGTATGTGCCCCGCCACGATCTCTACATCGAAAAAGAGACCCAGATCAACGAGGAGATCGAACGCCTGCGCCTGGCCGCCACCACCTCGCTGGTCTCGCGCAAGGACGTGATCATCGTCGCGTCGGTGTCGTGTATCTACGGCCTCGGTTCGCCGGAGGAATTCGGCAAGGGGACGGTGACTCTCAAGGTGGGAGAAATCTATCGGCGCAACGCGCTCCTGCGCCAACTGGTGGAGAGTCAGTACCAGCGCAACGACATCGAGTTGAAGAGCGGCGCGTTTCGCGTGCGCGGCGACACATTGGAAGTCATGCCGGCCTACGATGACAAGCGCGCGTATCGTATCGCCTTCTTCGGCGACGAGGTGGAACGCGTCATGCAGTTCAGTCCGCTGACCGGGGAAGTCTTCGACGAACCGAACGAGGTCTCGATCTATCCGGCCAAGCAATACCTCACCGCCGCCGACAAAATGAAAGACGCCATCGCCGACATCGAAGGTGAGTTGACGGATCGTCTCGCGCTCTTCAAGGAACAAGGCAAACTCCTCGAGGCGCAGCGCATCGAACAACGCACGCGCTACGATCTCGAAATGCTCAAAGAGGTCGGCTATTGCTCCGGCATCGAAAATTACTCGCGTCACCTCGACCAGCGCGAGGCCGGCACACATCCGTGGACGATGATTGATTTCCTGCCGAGCGACTACCTGCTCATCATTGACGAGAGTCACATGAGCGTCCCGCAGATTCGCGGCATGTACAACGGCGATCGCTCGCGCAAGGAAACGCTCGTCGAGTATGGCTTCCGTTTGCCGAGCGCGCTCGATAACCGTCCGCTCAAATTCGATGAGTTCGAAAAGGTGATGGGCTACACCATCTACACCTCCGCCACGCCGGGTCCCTACGAAATGCAAAAAGCCAATCAGGTGGCCGAGCAGATTATCCGTCCCACCGGACTCGTGGACCCCGAAGTGGAGCTCCGTCCCACCAAGGGCCAGGTGGACGACCTCGTCAAGGAGATTCGCGCCCGCACAGAGGTCGGCGAACGCGTCCTGGTCACCACCCTCACCAAGCGCATGGCCGAGGATCTCTCCACCTACCTGATGGAGCTCGGCATCAAGGTTCACTATCTTCACTCCGAAGTGGAGACTCTCGAACGCGTCGGTATCCTGCGCGACCTGCGCCTGGGCGTCTTCGATGTGGTGGTGGGAATCAACCTTTTGCGCGAAGGACTTGACCTCCCGGAGGTTTCCCTCGTCGCGATCCTGGACGCCGACAAGGAGGGATTCCTGCGCTCGGACACGGCTCTCATCCAGACCATCGGGCGGGCCGCGCGTCACCTGCACGGACGCGTCATCATGTACGCCGACCGCGTCACCGACTCGATGAAGCGCGCCCTCGACGAAACCTCGCGCCGCCGCGCCAAGCAGATGAAGTACAACCAGGAGCACAACATCATCCCGGTCAGCATCCACAAGGCGATTCGCGACCTGACCGACCAGATGTCGCCGCGCGCCCTCTCTGAAATGCGCGGCGAGTACAAGGTCAAAGCCACGGAGGGTCTGCCCAAGGGCGAGATGAAGCGCATCATTGACGATCTGGAAAAGCAGATGAAGGAAGCCGCCAAGAATCTCGAATTCGAGCGCGCCGCCGCCCTGCGCGACGAACTCTATGAGTTGAAGGCCATCTTCGCGGACGCGGAGAATCTCAAACCGTGGGAGCGACTGAAGTTGTTGGCGGGGGAGTAGGCAGTGATCAGTTAGTGGTAAACATGCTTCAGCCGTTCATCCGTTCCCCATCCGTTGACGAAAACCATGCCTGACCGCAAACTTCGCATCTTCCTCTGCCACGCCTCGCAGGACAAGCCCATCGTCCGCGACTTGTACAAACGTTTTACCGCCGTACCTTGGA
>CAZVAX010000087.1:0-17111 GCA_964625215.1 uncultured Anaerolineaceae bacterium
TCTAACAGTGATTAGTGGACAATCTTTCACTTCAATTAGTGGACACTACGATTAAGCGTTTCGAGGATATTCAGGCATGGCAAGAGGCGCGTTCGCTCGTTAAGATGATCTATGTGCTGACCAGGAAAGATCTGTTTTCCAAAGACTATGGCATGAAGGATCAGATCCAACGCGCAGCGGTTTCGGCAATGACCAACATCGCAGAAGGTTTTGACTGCGAATCGAAAGTTGAGTTTGCTCGTTTTCTCGGCTTTGCACGTCGTTCAGCCGTGGAAGTTCAATCCCTTCTCTACGCCGCGCTTGACATCGCCTATATTTCACAGTCCGAATTTGACGCGCACTATGAACAAGCGCGCAAGACCAAGGCTCTCATCGGCGGCTTCAAGCGCTCGCTCGGCGACAAATAACATCCACCTAACACATGATACCTGGCACTTGACACCTGGTACCTGACACCTGAAACCTGGGACTCCAATCTAAATTATGACTACAGCGATAAGTGTAAACAACCTCGGCAAACAATACGTCATCGGCGCGGCGGAGACAAAGTTCCGCTATAACATGCTGCGCGACGTGATCATGGACACGGTCTACGCGCCCGTCCGTCTCGCGAAGGCAATGGTCGGCAAGTCGGACCGCCGCATGAACAAGAATTTCGTCTGGGCGCTGGACGATGTCTCCTTTGACCTCGAAGAGGGGAGAGTGCTCGGCATTGTGGGGCGCAACGGTGCGGGCAAGTCCACGCTCTTGAAGATCCTCTCGCGCGTCACCGAGCCCACCAAAGGGACGGTCATGGTACGCGGACGCGTCGGTTCGCTGCTCGAAGTGGGCACCGGCTTCCATCCCGAATTGACCGGCCGCGAGAACATCTACATGAACGGCGCCATCCTTGGCATGAAGCGCGCCGAGATCGACAGCAAGTTCGATGAGATCGTGGACTTCTCCGAAGTGACCCAGTTCATCGACACGCCCGTCAAGCGTTACTCCTCCGGTATGTACCTGCGACTTGCCTTCGCGGTCGCGGCGCACCTTGAGCCGGAGATCCTCGTGGTGGACGAAGTGCTCGCCGTGGGCGACGCGGAGTTCCAGCGCAAGTGTCTCGGCAAGATGGGCGACGTTGCCCAGCAGGGACGTACCGTGCTGTTCGTCAGTCACAACATGTCGGCCATTCTGCGGCTCACGCAGGAAGCCATCGTGTTGAACAAGGGCAAGATGATCATGCGCGCTCCCACCCAGCAGGCCGTGGACTTTTATCTCTCCTCCGGCCAGGCGCAGGCGGGCGAGCGCGTCTGGGACGCGGACGAAGTTCCGGCGAACGCGGCCCCGTTCACGCCGACCAGCCTCAGGGTCAAGGATCGAGGCGGCAAGGTCGTGGACACGATCCGCTCCACCGAGCCGGTCACGCTTGAATTTGAGTATCGCCTCGGTGCGCCGGTCACCGGTCTGCGCGTCGGCATTTACGTCTCCACCATGCGCGGCGAATACGTCTTCACTGCCTTCGACACCGACGACCCCGGCCTCTTTGAAAAATTCAGTACGCGCAACGCGGGCAGGTATGTCTCCCGCGCCATCCTCCCGCCCGACATCTTCAACGAAGGCCGCTACAGCGTGGGCGTGAACGCCAGTTCGTTTGGCGTGCGCCGCTACTTCATGGACGAGAACGCCCTAGCCTTCAACGTGGATATCAGCGGCGCGCCCGGCACGCAATGGCCCGAGCCGCGCGTGGGACCGATACGGCCAAGGCTGGAATGGAAAATTGACAAACTCGATTAACCGCCAAGCACGCGGAGAACGCAAAGAAAAAACAAAAGGCTTTCCTTCGCGCTCTTCGCGGCCTTCGCGGTAAATAGACATGAACAAAACCCTCCGCAACTTCCTCGGTGAACTGCCGCTCACTGCCGAACTCGATTACGTGCTTCGGCAAAAGAATCGCGCCCGCAAGGATCACTACAATCTTCATCGCCTTGAAAAATCTTTGCCCGCGCTGGCCGCGCAAGTCGCGCCGATCGCGCCGCACGCGCCCGCCGGTAAAAAGATTTTATTTTTTGCGACCCTGCATTATTGGATCGAACAGTCCGCCGTCATCAGCCTCGCGCTCGCGGGAATGGGACACAAGGTCACGTTGTTGACGCTGCCCTACTCTGAGTGGCACAAAAAAATGGACAAGATGACCCAGCGTCAGCGCGCCCTCCACACCCGCGACGCGCTCGCCGCCCTCTCTCCTCTTGTCGAACACATCTCGACCTTCGACCTTCGACCTTCGACTTCCCTTCCCGACTCGCTCCAATCGGACGTGGAAGAGATCTCCCTGTGGGACGCGCAGTACACGCTCATGCGCGAAGAAGTGGAAATGTCGAATCCGTCCGACCGCGCGCTGTACCACCTGCGCCTCGAGCGCAACGGATTCGCCGCCCGCGCCGCGTTGGCGTACATGCAAGAAAACAAACCCGATGTCGTCCTCATCCCGAACGGTTTGATTCTAGAAATGGGAATCGTCTTCCGCGTCGCGCGTCACTTGGGAATCCCCGCCGTCACGTACGAGTTCAACGACCAACGCGAGCAGATCTGGCTGGCGCAGAATTCGTCCATCATGCAGCAGGACACCGACTACCTCGTGGAGGCGCGTTGCAACCTGCCCATGACCGACGCCATGTACGAACGCGTCGCCGACTTGGAGAACGCCCGCCGTGGCGCACGCGTCTGGGGCAAGTCGAAGCGACTGTGGCAGTACATCTCCTCGCAGGGTGCGGACGCAACACGCAACATGCTCCACCTCGACAGCCGCCCCATTGTTATGCTCGCGGCAAATGTTTTGGGCGACAGCCTGACTCTTGGCCGCGACCTCTTCGCCGCTTCGATGACCGAATGGATCACGCGCACCGTCCAGTTTTTTGCGAGCCGCCCCGAGGTCCAGATGGTGATCCGAGTCCATCCGGGGGAGAAACTGGTTCCGCAGGCGAAGTCCATGGGAGTCGTCGTCCGCGAAGCCTTGCCGAGTCTGCCGAGTCACATTCACGTGATCGGCGCATTGGACAAGGTCAACACCTACGACTTGATCGAGATCGCGAATTTAGGACTCGCGTACACCACCACGGTCGGACTCGAAACCGCCATGAATGGCGCTCCCGTCATCTCCTGCGGACAGACGCATTATCGCGGTCGTGGCTTTACAATTGACCCCAATTCCTGGGACGAGTATTTCGTCGCGCTCGAACGCGTCCTTGCCGATTTGCCCGCGCATCGCTTGAGCGAGTCGCAAACCGCCTACGCCTGGAATTACGCCTATCGTTTCTTCTTCGAGTACCCGCGTCCCTTCCCGTGGCGTTTGATGAATTTCTGGGACGACCTGGCCGTGTGGCCGTTGGAAAAAGTGTTGAGCGACGAAGGCCGCGCCCAGTTCGAAGATACGTTTAAATTCTTAGTTGGAGAGCCATTTACGTGGAGGTAGGGGCGAACCTACGTGTTCGCCCTGGTTGCGCCAGACCGAGATAGGGCAGACACACAGGTCTGCCCCAACAAGCAGGTCTGCCCCAACGAGTCACACCGCGTAAAATTACAACCATGTCTGAAAACACCAAAAACCAAGTGCGTGAATTTTATGACCAGATCGGCTGGTCGCAGGTTGGCGAGGGGATCTACCAGAACGCCCGCTACGAAGACCTGCGGCCCGTTTCGCGCGAGTACATCCACAAGTGTCACCTGCGCGTGAAGGAACACATCGCTCCCGCCGGCGACTTGTTGCTCGACGCCGGTTCGGGTCCAGTGCAGTACCCCGAATACGTGGCGTACTCCGAAAATTACAAACACCGCGTCTGCGCGGACATTTCGATCACCGCGCTGAAAGAGGCGCGCCACCGACTGGGCGATCACGGCCTGTACGTGGTCATGGATGTGGCGAACCTACCGTTCAAATCCGACGCGTTCGACGCGGTCGTTTCGTTGCACACCATCCATCACCTGCCGCTGAGCGAACATCGCAACGCGTACATTGACCTGATCCGCGTCCTCAAGCCGGGACGCACCGCCGCCATCGTCAACGGTTGGCACAGTCCGCGCTTGATGACGATGACCGAGCCGCTCATTCGCTTCGCGCGCCTGCTGGCGGGGCGCGGTCGCAAGCACAAGAAAGCCTGGGCCGACGTGGACGACCCGACCGGCACTTTCGTTTCCAAAATGACGCCGGATTGGTTGAAGCAGGAGCTCGGCGGCGTGCTCGATTATGAAATTCTGCCGTGGCGCAGTTTGAGCACGCGCTTCCTGCGCTGGTTCATCCGTCCGAGTTTGGGCGGCAGGGCCTTTTTGCGATTCGTCTTTTGGCTGGAGGACCGCTTCCCGCGCTACTTCGGCGAGAATGGACAGTATCCGCTGATCGTGTTCCACAAACGCGGCTTGAACGCGACCGTGACGCAAACCGTCAAGCGCGCCGCTGCCAGCGAGTCGATTCCCGCGTTGCCTCGGGAGGAGTCCGCGCCCGTGGATCGGGTACTCCAGACCGGGGTCGGGATGGAAGCGAATTTCGATTTCCCGAAGAGCGCCAGTCAGTGGTTCAAACTCCGCAAGAATCGCCGTCTATTTTTCTGGTGGCTGTTCCATCGCGTCACGTCACCGTTGCGCGTCCTGCCGAACTTCATCATTGTCGGCACGATGAAGGGCGGCACGACCTCGATGTTCCAATATCTCGCGCAACATCCGCGCGTCAATCCGCCGTTCCGCAAAGAGATCAAATTTTTCGACATCCATTACCCGAAAGGCTTGATGTGGTATCGCGCCCACTATCCCCTCTTCGCGAAAATGACGGACGGCGCGCTCACCGGCGAGGCCACGCCCTATTACATCTTTCATCCGCTCGCCGCGCAACGACTCGCCGAGACTCTCCCGAACGTGAAGTTGATCTTCATGCTCCGCAACCCGGTCGACCGCGCCTACTCGCACTACAGTCACATCAATCGCGTCGGGCGCGAACCGCTTTCGTTCGAGGACGCCATCGAAGCGGAGTCGGACCGCCTGGCGGGCGAGGCCGAAAAAATCATGGCCGACCCCAATTACTCGACGTTCACGCACGTGCATTATTCCTACCTGACGCGCGGACGTTACATCGAGCAGCTCCCCCGCTGGCTCGAACGCTTCCCGCGTGACCGGATGTTGATCCTCGCCTCGGAGGATCTCTCCCGCGAGCCCGCCGCGGCCTTCCAGCGCGCCCTCGACTTCCTCGGCCTCGACGCGTGGACGCCCGGGCAGTTCAACATTTTCAAGCAAGGCAGTTACGAGCAGATGAATCCATCCACGCGCGCCAAACTGGTGGAGTACTTCCGCCCGTATAACCAGCAGTTGTATGACCTGCTGGAGATGAAGTTCGATTGGGATAAGTGAACTTGGAAATGAACTACGAACTACTTGTAGGTGAGCCTTGGGATTTTGAAGGACCAGACGGGAAAAATAAAATCCTTGTCTCAGGACTTGGTATGGTTTATGTACTTGACAAGGAAAATCGCGAAACGGAATCGTTACTTTTGCAAGTATTACATCCCTTCGTGATGGAAGGACAAAAAGTCGAGTTCTTAGTGTGCGCAGAGCGGTATTCTGGCGATATCATTAGCCACATTGCGTCTATTGGCGGGACGGTTGGAGTATGTCGAGTAAGAGAAGGAATAAAAGTACAGAAAGAGCAAAAAATTTTGTTGCATGATTTGAGGTATTGTATTATTGGATATCTAGAAGTTGTTCGGTAACAAATGATGGTTGATATTATCTAATTGAATATACTTGTCAAGAAAGCATACACCATGCATTTTTCCCAAAAATAAGCAATGACAACTCGCTTTACCGACCCGAATTATCTGACCACCAACCAATACCGCGACTCCTCCAACCTGGACGCGCGGGCGGCGATCCATCAACGCTTTAGCACGAATCCGTATGGCTGGTTCAATTGGGTCTTCGACAAGTTGAGCGTGTTGCCGGACAATGCCCGCATTTTGGAGTTGGGTTGCGGTCCCGCTTATTTGTGGAAGGAAAACGCGACACGCATTCCCGCCGGTTGGACGATCACCCTCAGCGACCTTTCCGCAGGTATGCTGGACGCGGCGTGGCGCAACCTGGTGGTAACCGGTCGCAACTTCAAGTTCGAGCAGATGGACGCGCAGTCCATTCCCTACCCCGAAGAAACCTTCGACGCGGTCATCGCCAATCACATGCTCTACCACGTCCCTGACCGGCGCAAGGCGTTATCTGAAATCAAGCGTGTCCTCAAACCGGACGGTCGCCTGTTTGCCGCCACGGTCGGCGATCGGCACTTGAACGAGATCGGCGCGTGGCTGTCGCGTGCGACGATGAAAGACGATCTGCCCCGTTTCACTGATCCCTTTCTGCTCGAAAACGGATTGGAGCAACTGCAAGAGTTCTTTTCGAATGTGGAAATGTCGCGTTACGAAGACAACCTGCGCGTGACCGAAGTCGAGCCGATCCTGGCCTACGTCCGCTCTGGGATTCGCGCCGCGTATTTTTCGGAAGCGGAGATGGCGAAGATCGAGCAGGAACTACGTCAACAAATCGAACACAACGGCGAGATTTTCATCACGAAGGCTTCTGGGTTGTTCGAGGCGAAGAAATAAATCCCGAAGGGATGGCAGGATTGTAACGACGATCCATGTCCGAAATCCAATCCCGAAGGGATGACATAGCCCCAATCCTATGTCACCCCTTCGGGGTTGCGGACGACATGCGAACCGCGTTCATAATCATTCCATCCCTTCGGGATTGCCGGCACGACAATTACCAATTACCAATTATCAATTACCAATTACCAATTACGCACCACGCACCACGGAGTAACTATGGACTGGAATAACCAAGTCGTTCTCATCACCGGCGGGACCGGATCGTTCGGGAAGAAGTTTACTGAAATTCTTCTCAAAGAACACGCGCCGAAGAAGATCATCATCTTCAGCCGCGACGAGTTGAAGCAACACGAAATGCAGGTGGCCGGATTCAATCAATCCAACCTGCGCTACTTCATCGGCGACATCCGCGACCGCGAGCGACTCGTCCGCGCCATGCACGGCGTTGACGTGGTCGTCCATGCCGCGGCGCTCAAGCAGGTTCCGGCTTGCGAGTACAACCCGATGGAAGCGGTCAAGACCAACATCATCGGCACCAGCAACGTGCTCGAAGCCGCCCTCGACGCGGGCGTGAAGAAAGTCCTCGCCCTCAGCACCGACAAGGCGGTCAGCCCGGCCAACCTGTATGGCGGCACAAAACTCGTCGCCGAGAAACTTGTCATCCAATCCAACAACTACGCCGCGGGCTCGTCCACGCGCTATGCTTGTGTGCGTTACGGCAACGTGGTCGGCAGTCGCGGCTCGGTCGTGCCGTTGTTCCTCAAACAGCGCGCCAGCGGCAAGATCACCATCACCGACGACCGCATGACGCGTTTCTGGCTTTCGCTCGAAGAAGGCGTCCACTTCGTCATCCACTGTATCGAGCAGATGGAAGGCGGCGAAGTTTTCATCCCCAAAATCCCCAGCACCAAGGTCATTGACCTCGCCCGCGCCATCGCCCCCGACGCGGCCATCAATATCATCGGCATTCGTCCCGGCGAGAAACTGCACGAAGACCTGCTCTCCGAAGACGAAGCCCGCAACGCGGTCGAGCGCGACGGCGTGTACATCATCAAGCCGCCCGAGACGCTCTGGAACCGCAACCAGTCCTATGCGGGCGCGCCGCTCCCCGAAGGCTTCTCCTACACCAGCGACAACAACACCGAGTGGCTGGATGTGGACGGAATCAAAAAGTACATCGCGCCGTTTGAGGAATTGTTTGCAAAAGGTAAACTCGAGGGGTAGAGTGTCAGGTTTCAAGTGTCACGTGCCAAGTGACACCTGAAACCTGACACAGGAGCACTTGACACATGACACGGATTTTGATCACCGGTTCCAGCGGTTTGCTCGGACTCAACCTCGCGCTCGACGCGATGGCCGCGCACGAAGTCATCGGCGTGGACCGCGCCAAACTGACCTCGCCTCCGTTTCCGATCCTCAATGCGGACCTGCTCGGACCGGGCGAGGTGGACCGCGTACTGGACTCGGCCCAACCCGAGGCGGTCGTCCACTGTGCGGCTCTGGCGGACCTCGAGGCCTGCGAGGCCGACCCGGACCTGGCGCGCCGCCTGAATGCGGACCTGCCGCGGGCGTTGGCAAGGGCCTGTCGGGCGCGCGCCCTGCCCATGCTCCATATCTCGACCGACGCGGTGTTCGACGGGACCAAGTCGGGGAGTTATCTCGAGTCCGATACGCCGAATCCGGTCAGCGTCTACGCGCGAACGAAGTTGGAGGGCGAGCAGGCGGTCCTCGAAGAGTATCCACAGGCCATCGTGACGCGCGTCAACTTTTACGGTTGGTCGCTGGGGGGACGCCGGTCGCTGGCGGAGTTTTTCTTCCACAACCTGGCGAACAACAAATCCATGACCGGCTACACCGACGTGATCTTCTGCCCGATGCACGTTTCGCATTTGGGACAGGTTCTGCTTGCCATGCTCGCGAAGGGACTGCGCGGACTGTATCACGCCGTCGGGCCGGAGCCGATGAGCAAGTATCGCTTTGGGGTGGAGATTGCGCGCCGCTTCGGGATGAACGCCGGGGAGATTTCGCCGCGCTCCATCAACACATCCAGCCTGATTGCCCGCCGCGCCAACAACTTATACCTTTCCACTGACAAGTTATTCACCGATTTGGGCATGTCTCTCCCCAGCTTCTCCACCGGACTCGACCTGTTTTATCAACAGTACCAAGAGGGTTATCCACAGAAATTGCGGAGTTATGCACAGTTGTAGAACAAGTCTGAGACTTGTTCTACACAGAAGCACCAGAGTTATGCACTGAAATTTTGGTTTTCTATCCGAATTGCCCACAGAAATCGTTGAGTTTTCAACCGCTTGCATGGCGGATTGCCAATCCGCCCCATGGTTTGTCCACAAAATTTACTCGTACCTGACCCACTTATCCACAGAATTTACAGGTTTATCCACAGGAGATTGATGTGAAGACCCTTCTCAAACTCGAGGAATTCTTACTGCTTGGACTCTCGCTCTTCCTCTTTTCGCAACTGGACTACGGATGGGGCTGGTTCGCTCTTCTGTTTTTTGCGCCAGATCTGAGCATGGTCGGCTATTTGGCTAATCCCCGCCTCGGCGCGTGGACCTATAACCTGGTCCACCACAAGGGAGTCGCGGTGGCGGTCTACGTTTTGGGTGTCGCGCTCTCCGTTCCGTGGCTGATGTTCGCCGGGACGATCCTGCTCGGTCACGCCAGTTTTGACCGCGTGTTTGGGTATGGATTGAAACACGAGGACGCGTTTCGGAATACGCATTTGGGTGTGATTGGATGGTAAGTCAGAAATTGGTGATTCAGGTTAGCAAACGAACGATTAGTTTACGAAACCAATAACCCTGAAAATTCCAATGTTTGGTCAGACCATTTCTTTGCCTGAACCGATAGGAGTGTCCGCAAGCGTTCATTGGTTTGGGCAGACTCCCAGCCGTCGCGCCAAAGTTTCAACATGACACTGATATCCTTTAACTCGTTGCTGGCAGTTTCGGTTTGGTGAGCGGATGTCCACTCGATGAATTGCAGACACTCGTCTAACATGGGAACAATCGCTTTGGCGCGGGCGGTTTTCTCAGCGGAAGAAGAAATGCGAGCGAGCGTGGCGGCCACCGCGCCAAGTTGACGTGCGGGCGTTTCCAGTAAAAAGGTATCAGCAGGAACGGTCATGGCTTTACTCCTTCGAAAATCTTGCGCGTCACGCGCTCGACCTCGTTGCAAATCTTTTCATCCTGGATGATGATATTTCGATTGTTTTGGCGTGGACGAATGTTTATCAACGACTCGAATTCAATGCTTTGTTCGTCGGGAAACCAGTTAGCGCCCCAAAGGTTTTCCTGCTCACAACCTTGTTCCAACAAAAGTTGTTCGCATTCGAAGTGCATTCCGCTTCCGCCTGCCAGGATTTCACGTTTGATGTCAACGACGATTTTGATCATGCGCATTTCAGAAAACGATTGCAACATCTCCTGAATTTGCACTGGCGTCGCCTTGCTTGTAAGAACGTGGATGGTCATACGCGGATTATAAACGCAAACTGCAACAGGTAAAATAGGCTCTACACTCTTTTTGGAGGCCCCATGGAAATCAAATTTGGCAACCACACCATCGGACTGAACCATCCCACCTACTTCATCGCGGACATCGCGGCCAACCACGACGGCGACCTCGACCGCGCCAAACTGCTGATCAAGCTCGCCAAGGAAGCGGGCGCGGACGCGGCCAAGTTCCAGAACTTCGACGCGCCGAAGATCGTCTCGGACTACGGCTTCAAGGCCATGAGCGGCGGACAGGTCTCGCACCAGGCCACGTGGAAGAAGTCCGTGTTCGAGGTGTACAAGGGCGCGTCGATTCCGTTCGAGTGGTCGAACATCCTGAGCGAAGAATGCAACCAGGTGGGCATTGACTACTTCTCCTCGCCCTACGATTTCGACGCCATTGACCACCTCGACCGATACGTGGAAGTCTACAAAGCCGGCTCCGGCGAAATTGACTGGATCGAAGCCCTCGAGCGCATGGCCAGCAAGGGCAAGCCGTTCTTCGTTGCCACCGGCGCGTCCACCATCGGCGAGGTGCAGAAGGCCGTCCATGCCATTCTCAAGATCAACAAGCGCCTCGTGCTCATGCAGTGCAACACCAACTACACCGCCAGCCCCAACAACTACGACCACCTGCACATCAACGTGCTGAAGACCTACGCCAGCATGTTCCCCGACGTGATCCTCGGTCTCTCCGACCACACGCATGCGGTCGCGCCGGTCGTCGCGGCAGTGACGCTGGGCGCGCGCGTCATCGAGCGTCACTTCACGGACAGCAACGACCGCGAAGGCCCCGATCACAAGTTTGCGATGAATCCGCAAACGTGGGCGAACATGGTCGCGGAGACGCGGCTCGTCGAACGCGCCCTCGGCTCCGCGGACAAGTTCATCGCGGACAACGAACAGGATACGCAGATCGTCCAGCGCCGCTGTCTGCGCGCCGCGCGTGACATCAAAGCGGGCGAGGTCTTCACGCGTGACATGATCGACGTCCTGCGTCCCGCCACCCCCGGCGCGATCAAACCTGATCAGATTGGAAATGTCATCGGTACGAAGGCGCTGTCCGATATGCCGCTTGGCAAGGAACTGCGCTGGACGGATCTCGGAGCAGCGTAATCCCGAAGGGATGAAATGATTGTAACGATGAGGTTACACGGACTACAAAATCCCGAAGGGATGGCATATGTTTATGACACCCCTTCGGGGTTACGGACGAACGACATCCCGAATCTACAATCCTGTTACCCCTTCGGGGTTTGAAAGATGAAATGAAAGCAATCTACTTTTCCCTCGACTATTCCCCTCACGACCATCGTTTCCTCGCCTCCCTGGCGGAGACTGAGCATGATGTGTTCTATGTCCGCCTCCAGCGCGGACCGCGGCAGGTGGAGGATCGTCCCGTCCCGGCAAAGATTCAGCAAGTCCTCTGGGCGGGTGGACTGGGCGAGTTCCGCTGGCGCGACTTGCCGCGCTTGACCTTCGACTTTCGACGTTTGACGAAAGAAATTAACCCCGACCTGATCCACGCCGGTCCCATCCAAACCTGCGCGTTCATCGCCATGCTGAGCGGCTTCCGTCCCATCTTGACGATGTCATGGGGATTCGACCTGATGGATGATGTCCACAAGAGCAAGTGGATGGAGCGAGTTACACGTTACACGTTACGGCGTTCCACGTTCTTCACGAGCGACGCGAACGTGACGCGCGACAAAGCCGTGGCGTACGGAATGAACCCGGAGCGTACCGTCGTCTTCCCGTGGGGAGTCAACCTTCAACACTTTGCACCAGCCACTGATCACCGATCACTGAACACTGATCACTTTACTTTATTCTGCAACCGCTCCTGGGAACCCCGCTACGGCGTTGACGTGCTCGCCAAGGCCTTTGTCAAAGTCGCCCAGAAGAATCCCAACGTGGATTTATTGCTGCTTAATGGCGGGTCGCAGGCGCAGAATTTGCGCGGCATTTTCCAGCGTGGCGGCGTGCTTGACCGAGTCACCATGCCGGGACAGGTGACCCAAAAAGACTTGCCGCGCTGGTATCATATGGCCGACCTCTACATCTCGCCCTCGCACGTGGACGGTTCCTCCGTGTCGCTGATGGAGGCGCTGGCCTGCGGTCTGCCGTGTCTCGTGTCGGACATCCCGGCAAACAAAGAGTGGGTCGAGGAGGGAGTCAACGGCTGGCTCTTCCCCGATGGGGACGCGGACGTGTTGGCCGCGAAGATTCTCGACGCGATCCGTCAGCGGGAGAAACTGCCAGAGATTGGCGCGGCCGCCCGGAGGTCCGCGGAGACGCGTGCCGATTGGAAGAAGAATTTCGGTCAGTTGCTCGTCGCGTACGAGAGGGCCGTCAAATTACACAACGCCGCGTAGAAGGCGTCCTCCGACGCCGGAGCCGCGCGAGAGGGCGCGGCCTACACACATCGCGTAAGAGGCGTCCTCTGACGCCGGATTGCGTACGAGGAAAAAAATATGCTCACTTATTACGATTTGCTGGCGGGCTTCCGTCAGACCAGCGTCCAGCCCGGCGACACGATCATCGTCCACACGTCGTACAAATCGCTCGGCGGCGTGGAGGGCGGCGCGGACACGGTCATTGACGTGATGCGCGAGTTGGTGGGGGAGGGCGGCACCGTGCTGTTCCCGGCGTTCAACTTTCAGTCGTGGACGGAGACGCATTACTGGGACGTGCTGGAGACGCCCTCGAAGATGGGCATGATCACCGAACTCGCCCGCCTCCGCCCCGACGCCAAGCGGACGCCTCACCCCATTTATTCGTTCTCGGTCTGGGGCGCGCGTGCCGACGAATTCGCCGCGGCCGATGATGTGGAAGCGTACGGTCCGAACTCGGCCTTCGCGTTGTTCCACAAATCGAACGGAACCATCGTGAGCATTGGCCTGGACTTCAACAGCACGTTCTCCATGCACCATTACATCGAGTACAACGTGGGCTGTGACTATCGCCGCGTAAAGGAGTTTTCGGGAATCTACGTCGGCTACGACCGAGCGCCGAGAATCAAAACCTACTCGATGTTCGTGCGTTTGAACGAGCGCTACAAGACCTACATCAACCCCGGCATGGACGAGTTGCTTGCGGCGGGCGTGATCAAGGAAGTGCAGGTCGGCGCGGCGAAAGTCCATTTCGCCACGGCGAATGATTTTTACGATAATATGTCCGTGATCGTGCGCGAGCACCCGGAGAAGTTGCATTATGTGGAAGAGGCGAAGTATTAGAGAGTAGTTTTGATATTTCCTTGACAAAAATTCTTGCCGCTCGTATACTCTCAATCAATAAAGCCCGTGGTTAGTCCCACCAGCCGCTGGTTGGATGGAAAAAGGCTAGCCACCATTAACACCCCAAGGAGCGTCGCTGACGCTCCTTGAATTCTTAATCAGGGTTTCGGAGGGACGCGATGAAAACTCATATCTTCATTGACTTTTGGAATCTTCAACTTTCCGTGATTTCAGCGGCGACCTCTTCCTATCGGCTCGACTGGAAGAAAATATCCCCTTGGCTGATCGCTCAGGCGTCCAATGCAGCAGGCCGCGCGTTATCCTTCGAGGGGACTCACGTTTACATGTCTTACAGCAAGAACAGCAAAAAGGACGCGGGCTTGCGCGATTTTGCAACGAATGTCCTGAGCCGATTCCCAGGCGTACAGGTTTCCCTGGTCGAACGCAAAGCGCAGACCGCGCCGATTTGTTCCGCCTGCCATCAGCCAATCACCTCCTGTCCGCATTGCGGGAATGCACTTACCCGAACCGTTGAAAAAGGCGTGGACACCGCCATCGTGACCGATATGGTCAAGTTTGCTTGGGAAGGCGCGCTCGAAGTTGCCATTTTGGTTTCGTCGGACCGGGATTTCATTCCAGCCGTTCAAATGCTGACCGCCAAAGGCTACAAAGTGATCAACGCCCACTTTCCGCCGACGGGCATGAACCTGGCTGGCGCGTGTTGGGCAAGCATTGATGTGAGGAAAGGATTGCCAGAGTTGGCGCGATGATTCGCTGACAGGCAGCGCAGTCGGCGTAAAAAATCGGGGTAAAATAAGTACACGAAACAGGAGAGAACATGAATGGTGTCAGTGTTGACTTATCCTTAGATCAGATTAAACAAGCCCTGCGCCGACTCCCCGCGCAGGAAAAGGTCGCGCTGTGGCGCTTGCTCGACAAAGACCTTGACCGCTCCGCGATTGCGCGACGGTTTGCCGCTTCCGTCCAAGCAATTCGCAAGGCGTATGCCCATGTGGACGAAGATGAAGTGATGAAGGACGCGGTAAAAGCCACGCGGCAGGTACGCAAGGCGCGCCATGCGAAAAGTCGTTCTTGACACGAACGTTTTGGTCAGCGGGGTGATTGCTTCGGGATATTCCGCCTCCATTTTGGACGCGGCTCGTCGCGAAGAGATAAAACTGGTCACGTCGGTTCACCTGCTCGAAGAATTCAGCGAAGTCATCTCACGGCGGCACATTGCCCGCAAGTACCCCAAAGCCGCGGAAGAAGCCGAATCCCTGCTTGACTTTCTGCGCGCCTTCGCCATTCTGGCTTCTGGAATTCCCGCTGAGAAGGCCGTCAGCCCGGATCGGGATGATGATTTTGTGCTGGCCTGCGGCGTGGAGGAAAATGCGAGTTGCATTGTCTCGGGCGATCCGCACTTGCTGAATTTGAGAATCTATCGGAACATTCCTATTCTCACCCCGAAGGAATTTGTGGAACGATATTCCATTCCGCACAAGAAGTAGCCACCTGTCTTCGCCCGGCAATCTCCCTTTGCCCATATTCGGTCGCTGGACAATTTTGTTAAGGTACACAGATACACACGTAGACAGGTCGGCGCGGCGAAAGTCCACTTTGCGACGGCGAACGATTTTTACGATGGGATGTCGGTTATTGTCAGAGAACATCCAGAGAAGTTGCATTATGTGGAAGAGGCGAAGTGGTAGATGAGTAGGGAGTAGAGAGCAGGCAAGACCTGACACGTCTCATCCGCGCCGTGATTAACCAGAACCATCGCGTGGATATAGGTCACGATCATCGGGCTTTCGCGGAGACATGTCAGGTCTCCTCCGTCAACAGTAGTAAAATTCCTTCATGTCCACCAACCCCATTCCGCTGGAGCCCGGAAAGTTTTATCATATCTTCAATCGCGGCAACAACCATGAGAACATCTTTCCACAACAGCGAAATTACACGTACTTCATGGAGCTTTGGTGGAAACACATCTATCCAATCGCGGACACCTACGCCTTCGGTTTGTTGAGAAACCATTTTCACGCTTCGATTCGGACGAAAGACAAAGAAGAACTATCAGGTCTCAAACCCAAGGAACCAAGCCAGTATTTTGCCAACTTCTTCAACGCCTATTCTCGCGGACTTAACAACGCGACGGGACGAAGCGGCGCGCTTTTCGAGCGTCCTTTCGAGCGGATTTTGGTCACAGACGAAGCCTATCTCCTGCGCCTGATTGTTTATATTCACCAAAATCCACAAAAGCACAAATTCGTGGAAGATTTCCGTGACTGGTCGTACACTTCCTATCAAGAATTGCTTGCCAATTACACCACCCGCTTGAAACGCGACAAGGTGATGACCCTATTTGGCGGACGAGACGGATTTATTCGACTTCACCAGGAAATCCAACCTAAACTTGATTTTGATTACAACGAGGATGTTTGAAGTGATACAACTCGTTGACAAGTTGACCAGTTGATACAGTAAGACCTGACATGTCTCCTCAGGAGTCTGATTAACCATAACCCATGTCCTCGCAATCGCCATAATCATCCGAGTCGCGCATGAGACATGTCAGGTCTCTCCTCTAATCGAGGACACCTCAACCCAAGTTTGATTTCGATGACCAGGAATGTTTGAAGTGAAATAACCGACAACAAGTTGACCGATTGATCCAGTAAGACCTGACATGTCTCCTCAGGAGTCCGATCAACCGTAACCTGCGTCCTCGCAATCGCCTTGATTAACCAAGTCGCGCGTGAGACATGTCAGGTCTCCAAGAAGGAAGGCCGTATGAAAACCAAAGCAATCCTTGTTATCATTGGAGTACTCGCCATTGCCATCATCGCCTATGCATTCTCCAACACGCAAGACCTCGGCGGAGGCTCCCGCACAGCAACGCCGACTTTCGTTGAAACCTCAACCCCAGCGCCAACTTCGATATTTACACTGACACCAACAAACACTTCAACAACCACCTTTACCCCGAGCACAACCCCAACCTTCACGCCCACACCCACTGCAACGCCTACCGATGTGCCACCAACCAAAAAGAGCAACGATGGCGGCGGTGGTCCACCCGGTCCCCCACCTATTGGTGGAGAATAAAAAGATTATGAAACCCTCCCCCTCCCTCAAATCCATCCTCGCCGAGTTCTTCCCGCTCCACCGCACCCTCGCCTCCGACGATCAGGACAAGACGCTGGAGATCATCGGCGCGTACATGCCCGATTCATCCAACTACACCATCGAGACCTTCGCGCCGCTCGAAAAAGCGTGGACATGGCAAGTGCCCGAGCGCTACGTTGTCCACGAAGCGTATCTGGAAATCGAAGGCGGTGAGCGCATTGTGGACTTCAAGAACAATCCACTGCACATCGTCTCGTATTCCCCTCCGGTCGACGCGACGTTGACCTTCGACGAACTCCAGCCGCATTTGTATTTCAACGAGAAACGTCCGCACGCGATTCCGTGGGTGTTCAAATATTACGAACGGGACTGGGGCTTCTGCCTGCCGAAGAACGTCTTCGACAAATTGCCGCGCGACAAGAAATATCGTGCTGTGATCAAGTCCGAGTTCGTGACCGACCCCGCGCGGGGATTCAAAGTCGCGACCGCGGTCATCCACCCCGAGGGTGGTCCGAACCCGGAGGCGGGGGAGATCATCGTCCAGGCGCACACGTGTCACCCCATGCAGGCCAATGACGACGGCGCGGGCGTGGTCAGCGCGATTGAGTTGGCGC
>CAZVAX010000088.1:0-16949 GCA_964625215.1 uncultured Anaerolineaceae bacterium
TCAGCCTTTGGTTTTTCAAAAAACCTTGACAGCGTCATAGTATTCGCAATGACGGCGACAAGGAAACCGAATGGACGTTCCCTTTCTCGACATTCGCAGCAGTTATCTCGAATTCAAAGCGGAGTTCGACGCGGCCGTGGCGCGCGTGTTGGACTCGGGCTGGTACATCCTCGGCGAGGAGGTGGAAGCCTTCGAGCGCGAGTTCGCGGCAACCCTCGGCGTGAAGCATTGCGTGGGCGTCGCCAACGGACTGGACGCCCTGCACCTGATCCTGCGCGCCTGCGACATCAAGGAGGGGGACGAGGTGATCGTCCCGGCCAACACCTACATCGCCACCTGGCTGGCGATCACCTACGCGGGCGCGAAGCCCGTGCCGGTAGAGCCTGTCGAAGCGACGTACAACCTCGACCCGGCGCGGATCGAGTCCGCTGTCACGCCGCGCACGAAGGCCATTATGCTTGTCCACCTCTACGGTCAGCCCGCGGACATGGATCCCATTCGCGAGGTCGCCTCCCGCCGCGGCCTATGCGTGATCGAGGACGCGGCCCAAGCCCACGGCGCGACGTACAAGGGCCATAAAGCCGGTTCGCTGGCGGACGCGGCCGGTTGGTCGTTCTACCCCGGCAAGAACCTCGGCGCGATGGGCGACGCGGGGGCCGTCACCACCGACGACGATGAACTGGCGGACCGCGTACGCGTACTCCGCAACTATGGTTCGCGTGTGAAATATTTCAACGAAGTGAAGGGCTTCAACTCGCGGCTCGACCCGTTGCAGGCGGCCTTCCTGCGCGTGAAGTTGAACCATCTGACCGAGTGGAACTCGCGCCGCAAAACGCTGGCCGGACGCTACATGGAGGCGCTCGCCGACGTCCCCGACCTGACCCTGCCGCACGTCCCAGAGTGGGCTGACCCGTCGTGGCATTTGTTCGTGGTGCGTCACCCCCAGCGCGACGCCTTGCAGAAACACCTGACTGCGCAGGGCATTGGCACGCTGATCCACTATCCCATCCCGCCGCACCTTTCGGAGGCGTACCGCGAGCTGGGCTACAAACAAGGCGACTTCCCCATCACCGAGTCGATCCATCGCACCGTGCTCAGCCTGCCGATGGGACCGCATCTCAGCGCCGAGCAATTGGAGCGCGTGGTGGAGGGGATACGGTCGTTTCGGTGAGTCGCTTGGTATTCGTTGATAGGAATCCGGAAATAATCAGTGATGAAGAATCAATCTCAAAAAGAAAAAGTTACAATGCCAATTCTGGGCGGCGCTTTGGTTCTATCGGTGCTTCTTCTGGCGTTGCTTTGCTATTGGCTTTTACAGCTATTCCCGCCAAATGAATTATTAGGTCAGCGTTCCGGAGATAAGCTGTTTAGGATATTTTTGCTTGACCCGATACCGGAAAGTGTGACCATACTTCATAGCCAAGATGATGGAGGATTTGGTGACTATATATTGTTGCATTTCAAAATAGCCCCAGATGATTTCAATCTTATTTTGAATTCAAAACAGTGGACAACCTCCTCTTTTGCTTCTATTGATGGCTATTATTATGAAGACCCCAAAATGCGACTCATTATATTGATTATGACGATCCTCAAAGATATGAGGACATTTGGGTGAACTTGCATAGAGACGAAGTTTTTTTTCAAAGTGACTTTCATGTATTGATTTCATTCTTGTTTACTGCGTCATTTCTTTTGTAACCAATTCACGGCAAAATCTATGCCTCTCCCTCGCGTCTCCGTCCTCTGCCTCACCTATAACCAGCAAGCCTTCGTCGAGCAGACCTTGCTCTCGGCCCTCGAGCAGGAGTACGACAACCTTCAGGTTGTGGTCTCCGACGATTGCTCTTCCGACTCCACGCCGGGGATGATCCGCGCCCTGGCGGAGAAATTCCCCGGTCGGCTCGTCCCGGTTCTGAGCGATGTGCGCGGCGGGATCACGGCCAACATGAACCGCGGTCTCGCCGCGTGTGATGGCGAGTACATCGCCTTCCTCGGCGGCGACGATATCTTCCTGCCGGGCAAGATCGCCAAACAAGTCGCGTTCATGCAGGCGCGCCCCGAAGCGGTCCTGTCTCACCACGACGTGGACGTGTTCGACGCCGCCACCGACGCGACGCTCTACCTGTGGTCGGGACGTTACGGCAAACACAGCGGCGGCGCGGACTCGGTCATCCGCCTCGGCACGTACATGTGCGGGACGAGCGTGATGGCGCGCCGTGAGTCCCTGCCCAAGCAGGGTGGCGACACGCGCATCCCCTTCGCCTCCGACTGGTTGCTGTGGGTCGAGACGCTGGTCAACTCCGGCGGGCAGATGGCCTACCTCGATGAAGTGTTGGCGCGCTACCGCCGTTCGTCCGGCAACGTCACCCGCAACTGGGATTGGAAGTTCGAGGAGCAAAACCTGACCCTGGCCATCATCGAAGCGCGCTGGCCGCAGTACACCAGTCTCGTCCGCAAGCGACGCGCAGAATTTTATTTCGTCCAGGCTGTCCGCCGCGCGCGCCTCAAAGAATGGAAAGCCGCCTGGCACCTTGGCCTCGGTGCGGCCTTCGCGGCCTTCCCCTCCGCCCCGTGGCTGAGACTGGCCGTCCGCGAACTCGCCTTCCTCATCCGCCGCCGCGGCAAGTCCGATGATCTGATGGACAACCTCGGCAACCAACATTAATTCGGTACGCGGATTACACGGATTTTGAGATTGACACGGATTTTTTATAATTTTTCCGTGCAACTCCGTATAATCCGCGTAATCCGTGTACAAAGGTTTTATGCGCGAACAACTCTCGAAATTCATCCAATCCGGCAAATGGAAAGACGCCCTCAAGATTCTCCTCGCCCTCATCCTGATGGGCGTGGTGCTCTCGCGCACCAGCCTGGCGGAGATCATCTCCCTTCAACATCGTCTCTCGTGGACGTGGCTTCTCGCCAGTCTGCTCCTGCTCGCCGCGACGACCCTGCTCAAAGCCCTGCAATACTGGGCCTTGCTCGGCGGGCGGACATCCTACCGCGACACGCTCAAGATCGTCATCATCCAAAACGCCCTCACCAACTTCGTCGCCAACACAGCCGGCATCGCCTCCTACCTGGCGATGTTCCAGATGGACCAGAACGTGAAGGTACGTCAATCCGGCGCGGTCTTCCTCCTAACCAAGGCGGGTGACATCCTCTCGATGGGACTCTTCCTGCTCGTCTCGGCAACGATGGTGTGGACGCGCGTCGCCGTCCTCCATGAAGCGACGATCTTTCTCCTCGTCGCGGTCGCGCTTGGGCTGACGATTTTCTGGACCGCCGTCCTCCTCCGCCAAACCTTCGTGGGATTCCTACGCCGCGTCCTCGCCACCCTCCGAGCGGATCGGCTCACCCCCATCCAGCGCGGCCTCACCGCCCTTGACTCGCTCGCCGCGCAAGATAGTCAAACCGTGCGGCGCACCTTGATCGTGGGCGCCTCCACCTCCCTGCTCTACATGACTGCCACCATGCTCTACGGCTACTCGCGCGTACAGACCTTCCAAGTTCCGCTCGACATTTGGGCGATCATCTTTGTCGCTTCGCTCATTCAATTTATTTCGATCATCCCGTTGCAGGTCTTCGGCGGCCTCGGCGTGACCGAGATCAGCCTGGTCTATTTCTACGGTCTCTTCGGCATTACCGAAGACATCCCCGCCATCCTGGTCGCGTTGCGCGTGCTGTTCTATTTATTCAACCTGATCCTGCTGGCCTACATCCCCGTAGATACCTTTCTCGGCGGGAAGAAACCGACCTCAGCCAATGGATAGTAAATCCCTCACCCCGGCCTCCATCCGCTTCCTCATCGTCGGCGCGGAGAAGAGCGGCACCACCTGGCTGGCTGACATGCTCCGCCAGCATCCGCAGGTCTTCATCCCCGCGCAGAAGGAATTACACTACTTCAACCGCGCCATGGATGAAGCCCCCGACCTGGAGAATTACAACTTCACTAAGCCGGTGGAATGGTATCTCGATTTTTTCCGCGAGGCCGCGCCTGAAAAAATTCTGGGCGAAGCCTGTCCCGCCTACTTGTGGGACGAGGCCGCCGCGGCGCGCATTCACGAATTCAATTCCGACGCGCAGATCGTGATGATTCTGCGCGACCCCGTGGAGCGCTTCCTTTCGGCGTATCGCTATGCCCAGCAACGCGGCACAGTACGCGCCTCCGACCCGCAAGCCATCCTCAAAAAATACAAAGCCCTCTTGTTGGATCGCGGCCTGTACTTCCAGCAGGTGAAACGCTACCTTGACCGTTTCCCACGCGAGCGGGTACAAATCTGCTGGTTCGACGATCTCCGCAAAGACAGCCGCGCCTTCCTGCTCGACGTCGAGTCCTTCCTCGGTCTGACTCCCTTCGTGCCGGAGAACGTGGCGGAGGAGTCGAACGTCACCGCCGCGCCGCGTTACCCCGCCCTCAGCCGCGCCCTCGCCAACCTGCGCTTGTTCACGCGCAAGTATAAACTTTCCGGCATCATCGAACTGGCGCGCAAACTCGGTTGGGCCAATCTCTTCACCGACCTGCGCGAGCGCAACAAGTCGCAGGCCAAGCCCACCCGCGCCGCGAACGTCGTCACCTTCGACCGCGCCTGGTTGGTCGAGTATTATGCTCAAGATGTCGCCGCGCTCGAGTCTTTGCTCGATGTGGATTTGAAAAACTGGAAAGTGGAATCTGGAAATTCTACTTCCGGCGTCTCCAAGTAGAACTTGGAGACGCCTGTTTACACCATGACCATTCAAAAATTCATCCGCATCCTCTTTTCTCTCGCCCTGCTCTTCCTCGCCGCGCTGACTCTCTTTTGCGCGGGGGAGGAGTTGTTCGACGCGGCCTGGGGCGCGGGCGATTGGCTCGGCGGCTTCCTGCCCAAGTGGGGAGTCGCATTCTTCGCGTACGCGCTCGCGTCGCTGGCGGGATGGGGGGCGCTGGCCCTGGGGTTGTTCCGGCCCGAGAGGGTCGCGCCCGCTTGGGGGGTCGCGGTGAACGTGCGCGAGAGGTTGGGCATCGTCCGCGGGCCGATCGTTTTGCTAGTGGCAATCGTCCCGGCGTGGATGTTCCAATATTCCTATCTTGGATTGGTCTTCGTCTCGCCTTCGATGAGGCTGACGGTCTGGACTCTCTCGGCCCTCCTGTGCGGATTCTTGCTGACTCGCGGCGCGCGTCCCCTGAGTTGGCCGGCCCTGCTGACCGGGATCCTGCTTTCGGGCGGCGCGATTCTGATCGCCTTCCCGTTGCAGGATGTGAGCGCGTTTCCGTTTTCGTTGGGGTGGAGCGAGGGCAACCGGCTGTACGATTATTCGATCATGTTTGGCCGCGCCCGCTATGTGTATCCCGCGGACGAACCGCTGCGCCCGTTCCTGGATTTGGGGAGGCAGTTCACCGGCGGACTCGCGTTCCTCTACCCCGGTCTGACCATCTGGCAGGCGCGACTGTGGCAGGGCCTGATGGGCATCTTGCCGTACTTCGCGCTGGGGTTGGCCGTGTTCCGCAAAAAGGACTCGCCCTGGCGCTTGTGGCTGTTGGCCGGATTGTGGGGCTACGCGTTTTTGCGCCAAGGGCCGATCCACACGCCGCTGGTGTTCGTGGCGTTGATCGTGGCGTTGGTGTGGCGCAAATCGTATTGGACTTCGATTCCGCTGTTGGCGCTCTCGGCGTTCGCGGCCGCGCTCAGCCGTTCGACGTGGGTTTTTGCTCCGGCCATGTGGGTGGGGATGTTGATCTTCGTGGACGCGTCCGTGGAGAATGGCCGACTGACGTGGGCAACCTGGAAGCGCGCCATTATTTTGGTCAGCGCCGCCCTCGCGGGTGGACTGGCCTATTGGTTGCGGAATTTTATCCTCGCCGCCGGGACGGGCGAGTTTGGGCCGCATGCCCTCTCGCGCCAACCCCTGCTTTGGTATCGCCTGCTCCCGCACGAAGCCCTCGGTCCCGGCGTGATCGGACTGCTCCTCATCGCCATCCTGCCGCTGGTGGTCACGTTGCTCTACCTGACTTGGAAAAAAAATTCGCTAGCCTCCGACAATGCATCCAATAACACGAAGGCACAAAGCCACGAAGACACAAAGGAAAAAAACTTCGTGTCTTCGCGCCTTGGTGACTTTGTGTTGAGTTCTGATAAACCGTATTGGCCTCTCGACCTCTGGCAGAGACTCGCCATCCTCGCGCCTCTGCTCGCCTTCCTCGTGGTGGGACTGATTGCAAGCGCTAAGATCGGCGGCGGCGGCGACTTGCACAACCTCGATATGTTCCTGATCGGCCTGCTCTTCCTGGCCGGTCTCGCCTGGGACAGACTCGGCCCGGCGTGGATCACCAACAACGCGCTTCCCCTCGCGATGAAAGTGGTCATCGTGCTTCTGCTTGCGACTCCGGTTTACTTTCCATTGGTCAACATGCGTCCCCTCCTCGGCGTGGACGAGTTCCCGCGCCTGATACTGCTTACCGAGGCCGAGTCGCCGCGCGACCTCGGCCTGCTCCCTTTACCCGAAGACACCGACCTGGCGCTAAAAGACATCCGCCGCCGCGTGGACAACGCCCTCGCGCAAGGCGAAGTCCTTTTCATGGATCAGCGTCAATTGCTCACCTTCGGCTTCATTCCAAACGTCCCGCTCATCCCCGATTACGAGAAAAAATACTTGATGGACAGCGCCATGGCTGACTCGATTCCCGTTTTCGCGCCGTTCTATGCCGACCTCCAGTCGCACCGTTTCGCGCTCATCGTCAGCGAGCCGTTGCGCCTGCCAATCAAGGATCAAAGCCTCGGCTTCGGCGAGGAGAACAACGCCTGGGTCAAGTGGGTCTCGGCCGCCGTCTTGTGTTACTATGAGCCCGACAAAACCTACCCGGACTTCCGCGTGCAGTTACTCGTCCCACGCGTGACGCCGATTGAGTGTGACCTTCCGATTCTAGAAAATTAACCACAGAGCGCACAGAGTCCACAGAGATTTATAAACTCCGTGCGCTCCGTGTTCTCTGTGGTCAAAAATCAAGGTGACTCTTTGAACCTCCGCTACCTGACCCTCCGCCTCATCCGACATTTCCTCCCCGAACCGATCACCCGCTTCCTCCTTCGCCGCGGCTGGATCATCCGCCCCGGAATGGAGACGCGTGACCCTCAAGGCGCTGTCACACGTTACCGCGACTCCCTCGCCGAGCGCGGACAATCCCTCACCGGCAAGCGCGTCCTCGTCTTCGGCTACGGCGGGAACTTCGCGGTCGGCGCGGAACTGCTCAAGGCCGGCGCGCGTCACGTCACCCTGCTCGATCGCTTCGCCCCGCCCGACAACCGTCGCAACCGCGAGTTGCTGACCGCGTACCCGACCTACTTCCGCCTCGAAAACGGACAAGTCCGCCCCGTTCCCGAGTTCATCACCCTGATTCACGATGATGTAAGAAACCTGGTTTCCACGAGAAACCCGGTTTCTCCAAGAAACCGGGTTTCTGACGAAACCTTCGATGTGATCGTCAGCACCTCTGTCTTCGAGCACCTCGACGATGTGCAAGGTCTCACCGCCGCCCTCGCCGCGTTGACGCGGCCCGACGGCGCGCACGTTCATTTTGTTGATCTGCGCGACCACTACTTCAAACTTCCCTTCGAAATGCTGACCTTCTCCGAGCGGACGTGGAAGGCGTGGCTCAATCCCACCAGCAACCTCAACCGCTTCCGTCTGCGCGACTACCGCCGCGTCTTTGAAAGTCTCTTCGATGAAGTGGACATCCAAATCCTCGAACGCGACCTCCCCGCCTTCACCAAAGCCCGTCCGCGCCTCCGCCCCGAATTCCTCACCGGCGACGACGAGCACGACAGCGTCACGTTGATTCGCGTGGTCGCGCAAAAGCCGCGCACTCTTGAAAAACAATTTTCATAAACTTTGACACAAAGACACCAAGACACGAAGACACATAGTTTTTCTCCTTCGTGCCTTCGAGACTTTGAGCCTTTGTGTTCAGAAATTAACTTATGCTCTCCCGTCTCCTCTCCACCCTCCCCCTCCTCCTCGTCTTCGGCCTCGCCATCCTCGGCGGATGGTTGATCGTCGCCTCGCTCTTCCGCGTCCGCCGCGGGGAACTCGCCATCGTCGGCCTCGCCGTCGGCATTCTCCTCCAAAACTGGGGGACGAACCTCCTCGCCCACTGGCTCGACCTTCCGCTCGCGGCCGGACTCTCGGCGGCCATTGTTTTCCTCGCTGGCCTCGCGTCCGCCGCGAAGTTCCGCGCCTTCCCCCTCCTGCGCGACATCCCCCGCGCCTGGCATCTCTGGCTCCTGCTCCTCTTCCTGACCTTCCTCTTCTACTCCACCGGCCGCGGCCTCGGCCTCTTCGACGATTATCAAAACCTGCCCACGGTCTCCCTCCTCGCCACCGGCGACCTGCCCCTCCATTTCGCCCTCGACCCGTCCCTGCGTTTCGGTTATCACTACTTCACCCTCCTGCTTGCCGCGCAGATCATGCGCCTCGGCGCCACCTTCCCGTGGATCGCCCTCGACGCGGCGCGCGGCATGATGATCGCCCTCGTTCTCATCCTCGCCGGTCAATTCGCCTGGCGCCTCACCCGCAACCGACTCGCCTCCTTCAGCGCGGGCTTCCTCGTCGCCTTCGCCACCGGCATGAGATGGGTCTTGCTCCTGCTCCCCGCGCCCCTCCTCAACCTCATCTCGACTCGCATCACCCTCATCGGCTCCTCCAGCACAATCGCGTCCACCCTCTCCGAAGCCCTCGTCTCCAACTGGAACGTGGACGGCGCCGGCCCGATTCCCTTTCCTTTCGCCTTCACCACCGGCGTCAACCTCCCAATCAGCATGGGCTACGGCGGCGCGGGCGTCTCCGGCCCGCTCCTCCTCCTGCTCTTCCTCCTGCTCATGCCGCGCTGGAAACACTGGCTCGCCTCCATCCCGATCACCCTCCTACTCGCCTCCTACGCCCTCTCCTCTGACGCTGGCTACGGACTCCTCGGACTCGCCTCCCTCGCGCTGACTCTCGTAACGGTCCTCCGCGCCCGCTCCCTCTCGCTTCCGCGCGGACTATGGGCCTGGCTCTGGATGATGTTCGCGTCGGCCCTTCTGGCGGTCGCGCAGGGAGGCATGTTCACTGAGTTGGCGATCTCCCAATTGGGCGGCGCGCGCGAGTCATATTTCGAGGTGGGAATCTCGCCCGCCTTCCCGCCGGTCATCGTGTCGGGACATTTCGGTCCGCTCTCGCTGGGCGACCCGGCGCAACTCTTCGTGGCCTTCCTCGAAACCGGTCCGCTCATTTTGCTGTTGCCCTTCGTGCTTTGGCGCGGCTGGCAGGCTTTGAAGCGCGAGCATTGGTTCGAAGCCGCGTTACTCGGAACCGCCGCGCTCGCCATTCCCGCCGCGTTCATCACGTTAAGCGACCGCCTGCTCACCGGTTCGTCGCGCTTCATGGGCGGGATGTTCTTCACCACCGCGATTTACGCCGTCCCGTTGCTCTGGCATTGGGCCAAGCGTCGCGGCCCTGGTTGGAAAGTCGCCCTCGTGTCTGGCGGAGTCGCTGCGGTGATGGCCGGAATCTTCCTGTTTGGCCTCCAACTGATCGCCATTCAGAAGCCGGTCTATGGTCCGTTTTTGACCGAGTTGGACGCGAAGGTCGCGGCGCAGTACTGGAACAAACTTCCGCCCGACGCGCTGATCTTCGACTCGTATCCGCCGCGTACGCCTGTTATCTTTGGCCGTTTCACGCGTTCCTCTGAAACTTGGTATCTCATCACCCCTGAATGGTACGACCTGCGCGACAACCTCGATCCCTTCCGCGCCCACGCCGAGGGCTTTGACTACATCTACCTCGACGCCGAATACTGGACGCGTCTCACCGCCGAACAAAAGTCCGCGCTATCGAATGCCTGCGTGAAATTAGTGGATGAATGGGAAGGCTACCACGCCGACAAAACCCGCGACTTCCGCCGCCTGCTCGATATTCGCGCATGCGAGTGATTTCGAAAAAAGGAATCCCCAAGTTCTACTTGGGGGCTGCGACATGCCGGAAGTAGAACTTCCGGATTCCTCATTCAAACAAAGAGACAGTCACTTTAAGAGTGACCGTCTCTTTGTTTATGCGAGTGGCCTCTGCGCCCGGATGTAGAGCGACCCCGCCACTTCATTCACCAGCGGAATCTTCTCCAGCGCCGCGCCGACCTTTTCCACGAACTCCATCATGCGCGGGTGGGTGAGGGGATGGAGCCAATCCAGCGGGGTGATTTCTATTTCATGGAATCCGGCTTGACGCAACAGCACGCGCATTTGCCAGCGAAAGAAGGCTGTCTCGTCGGGGGAGTCGCCCAGTTTTTCTTTCACCCACGGGACGTTTTTTTGCACCATCACCTGCGGGTTGAGCATGTTCGGCTCGCCGAAGCCAATCAGTCCGCCCGGCTTGAGCAGGCGGAAGATGTGCGTCAGCGCGGGCTTGATTTCGAGGTGATGTAAAACCGAAGAGCCAACGATAATGTCAAACGGTTGGTTGAGGGGTAGTTCCTCGAACGGAGCGCGCACGAGACGAACCGACTGCGGCAATCGCTCGCGCGCCACCTCCAGCAGGTCGGCGGAGATGTCTACGGCGGTCACGTCCGCGCCGGTGGCGGCGAACTTCTCGGTGAAGATACCTGTCCCGCAGCCGATCTCGAGGACGCGCGTCCCGGGCCGCATTCCCGTCGCCTCGACGATCCAACGCGCCCGCCGCGCCGCGCGGACCTGTCCCGCGGGCGTGCCCCAACCCCAAATGGATTCTGCGCCCCCGGCGAGCAGTTTCTTGCCGTGGGCAATTTCGTTTTCAGCGCGGTTGGACATGATTTATCTTGCCTTCTTGTTTCCCTGCCATTCTGTTTCAACGCGAATAACGCGAATGTGCGAATGGCACGAATACGTTTCAACACGAAGTCACTAAGACGCCAAGTCACAAAGAATAAAAGGCTCATCTGTAAACTATGTGCGTCCGTCATTGCGAGGGCGTTCGTCCCGAAGCAATCTCCATGTCGGCGTGGAGACTGCTTCGTCGGGAAGAGCACCCTCCTCACAGTGACGAGTTGCACTTGTTCTACACATGAGCCGAATAAAAAAACTTTGTGACTCTGTGTCTTGGTGTCTTTGTGTTCTGGTTTTCAAATAAACTTTATTCGCCGCGCGGCGTACCAGACCATGCGGAAGAGCAAGAGGCCGTGTTTCCAGCGCGAGATGTTGGTGGAGCCGTAGGTGCGTTCGCGGTAGCGGATGGGCATATCCACGATCTTGAGGTTCAACTTGGCCGCGCCGAAGATCAGGTCGAAGTCGCCGAAGGGGTCGAAGTCGCCGAAGTAGGCGCGGTTGGCGGCGATACGGTTGTAATCCTTTTTCCACAAAACCTTGGTGCCGCAGAGCGTGTCTTTGATAGGCTGGCCGAGCAGGGACGTGAAGGCCCAACTGAAGAACTTGTTGCCTAGGAAGTTCAGTCCGCGCATGGCTTCCTTTTCCATCGGATAGACCAGGCGCACGCCGTTGATGAATTCGCCGCGACCCGAGGCGAGGGCCGCGTAGAAGCGCGGCAGGTCTTCGGGGGGAACGGTCAGGTCGGCGTCGAGGATCATGAGGACCTCACCCGCCGCGGCGTCGAATCCGACGCGGACCGCGTCGGCTTTGCCAATGCCGGGTTGGCGGAGCAGTTTGCTGGGAATGTCGGGATGGGCGGTCATCTCGCGTTCGATGGCGATGTAGGTGTCGTCCTTCGAGTGGCCTTCCACGAAGACCAGTTCCGTTTTCTTTCCCATTTTGGGAGTCCGCTCGAAGATGGCTTTGATGTTGCCCGACTCGTTGCGCGCCGGGACGATGACGGAAACGCTGGGATCCCCCTCTTTCTCTCCCCCCATTTTCTCCGAAAATGGGGGGAGACGGAGGGGGGCGGGTCGCGCCACGATGAAGTTGGCGAGGGCGAGTTCCTGAATGATCGGCAAACGGACGAGGAAGCGATTGAAGAACGGCTCGACCAGAGGGATGGGGAGGGGGAGCAGAACTTCGCGCCAATGACGGATGGTCTCGAAGCCGGAGAGGTTCAACATGCCGCGCACGTCGTCGGGCGTGAACCAGTTTTGATCGAGCATGGGCGCGGCGAGATTCAGTTTTTGCGCGAGGCCGAGAGTGAGTTGCCAGAAGTGACTGTAGAAGTTGAGGATGAGGCGCGTGCCGGGATGACAGAGCGGGCGGACTTGTTCGAGCACGCGCTGCACGTCCCAGGCGTCGTTGACGAAGTCGGAGAGGAGGATCACGTCGAAGGTCTCGCGCAGGAACGTGAGGTCGTGCGCGTCGGCGTGGATGAATTTGATCTCGGGGTGGCGGACGGCGGCGCGGTTGACCATCTCGGCCGAGAAATCCACGCCGACCCCGCGCGAGGGCGCGACCGAGGCGAGCAGGTCGCCGGAGCCGCTTCCGATTTCGAGGACGCGCTGTCCCGGGCTGACGAGGAAACGATAGACTTCGGCGAGGCGTTTGTGGTACGCGCCTCCCAGTCCGCGCCACTTGTCGCGTTTGCGCGCCACGTTGTCCCATTGGGACATGCGGGCTTGTTGGTAGGTTTGTCCAGCGGAGTCGAAGGTGGGGGAGTTCATGCGGGGCTGATTTTACTTGATTTTTCTGATTGTCCGTGCGGGTGTATAATTCCCACCGAGGCAATTATGGACTGGCGCAATTACATCCACTCCGACCCAAAGATTATGATGGGCAAACCCGTCATTGCAGGAACGCGTGTAACGGTGGAGCTCATCCTCGAGAAACTCTCCAACGGGGAATCGTTTGAGCAGATTCTTGAATCGCACCCAAACCTGACGCGCGAGTCGATTCGCGCCGCCATCGCGTTCGCGGCAGATAACCTGCGGGCCGATGTGGTGTATCCTCTTCCCACAGCAACATGAAGTTCATTGCCGACGAGAATATTGACTATCCGATCATTGCCCGCCTCCGAAGAGACGGGCATGATGTTTATGCGGTGGTTGAGTCATCGGCGGGCATTTCGGATGATGTTGTTTTATCAAAGGCGAATGAGCAGGAGGTTGTCCTGCTGACCAGCGACAAGGATTTCGGGGAAATGGTTTATCGTGACCGGCGCTTCACTCATGGCATTATTCTGCTCCGGCTGGCAGGGCTGGCAAATGAGAAAAAAGCGGAGATCGTTGCCAGTGTCATTCAAGAGCATGGCGGGGAATTGGCAGGTTCATTCACAGTGGTTTCGCCGCGCGGCGTGCGCATTCGGCCAAGAATATAACAAGGCTCATTTGAGGAAACCGGGTTTCTCAAAGAAACCCGGTTTCTGCTATGTTATAATTCAGTCACTGAATTTTGATTATGGAATCCCAAGAAACCGCCCGCGAACTCACCCTGCTCGAGGAAATCGAGAGCGACCCCAACGTAAACCAGTCCACCCTCGCCACCCAACTGGGCGTGGCGGTTGGCACGGTCAACTGGCACATCAAGCGCCTGATTGAAAAAGGCTACGTCAAGGTCACGCGCGCCGAGCGCAAGAAATTGAAATATATCATCACGCCCGAAGGCATTGCCTTGCGCGCTCGCCTGGCCGTGGACTACGTGGAAAATTCCTTTTCGCTCTATCGCAAAACGCGCCAGCGCGTGAAGCAACACGTGACTGCCGTCCGCCGCGCGGGACATGACCGCGTTCGCATTCTTGGCGGTGGCGACGTGGCCGACATTGCGCGTCTCACCTGTCTCGAACAGGGGATTCAGGTGGTCAACGACAAGTCCGCGCCCGCGCTGGAGATCAAAGGCTGGAAGGTGATCTTGCGAATGGAGGACAAATGACCGAGCGTCACGCGGTCATCACGGGCGGAGCGGGCTACATCGGTTCGCTCCTGACCTCGGAGTTGCTACGCGCGAACTGGCGTGTAACGGTCCTCGATACGCTCCTGTTCGGCGGCGAGTCGCTTGTCCCGTTTTTGCACCATCCCAACTTCCACTTTGTCAAAGCCGATGTGACCGAGCCGCGCGCGGTCAAAGATTCGCTGAAGAAAGATTGGCCGAAGCCCGAAGCCGTGATCCATTTGGCGGCCATCGTCGGTTTCCCGGCTTGTCAGGCCGTGGGCAAGCAAGCCGCGTGGCGTTACAACGTCGACGCGACCAAGTTGGTTTTCGAGCAGGCGGCTGGGCTGGGCGCGCAGCGCTTCGTGTTCGCCTCCACCTACAGCAACTACGGTCTCTCCACCGACGGCAAGCCCGTCACCGAAGAGTCGCCGCTCAACCCGCAGTCGCTCTATGCCGAGACGAAGATCGCCTCGGAGCAATTTTTGCTTGGCCAGGCGGACGCGGTCACCGCGCCGATTCTCTTCCGCTTTGCCACGCTCTACGGCATTTCCCCGCGCACGCGCTTTGACCTGATCGTCAATCAGTTCGTGCTCGAAGCCTTCACCAAACGCGAATTGATCATCTACCAGCGCGGCTACTCGCGCTCGTTCATCCATGTACGCGACACGATCCGCGGCATCCTGCTCGGACTCGACGCGCCCGAAGCAAAAGTCCGCGGGCAGGTATTCAACCTCGGCGCCGACCGCGGCAACTACACCAAGGATGAGATCGTCAACCTCGTGCTCAAGCGCATGCCCGAGACGGTCGTCTCGTACAAAGACCTGACCTTCGGCGGCGACATGCGCGACATCACCGTCTCGTTCGAGAAGGTCAAGCGCGAACTTGGCTATGAAACCACCCTCAACGTGGACGATGGCATTCGCGAGTTGGTCTTCGCGTTGAAGAGCGGGTTGATTCGCGATCCGCATGATGAGAAGTATCGGAACGCGCAGTTTATTGTGCAATAATTCATTCCGTCATTGCGAGGGCGTACCCGCCCGAAGTAATCTCCTCGCGATACAGGGGATTGCTCACCTGCACTTGCGTGCATGTGCAAGTGTCGTCGGGAAGAGCGCCCTCCTCGCAATGACGGGAACATGAGGAGCAAACATGACCAACAGTTACTGGCAAGATAAAAAAGTGATCGTCACCGGCGGCGCGGGATTCCTCGGTTCGTTCGTGACTGCCAAACTGAAAGAACGCGGCGCGACCGACATCTTCATCCCGACTATCGAAAACTACAACCTCGTCGACCCGAACGACATCCACCGCCTGTACGCGGACACGCTCGCGGGCGTCGACCCGAAGAACGTGGTGATCATCCACCTCGCCGCGAACGTGGGCGGGATCGGCGCGAACATGGAACATCCCGCCGAGTTCTTCTACGACAACCTGATGATGGGCGTGGAACTCATGCACCAGGCGTACAAGAATGGCATTGGTAAATTTGTTGCCATTGGCACGGTCTGCGCGTACCCCAAGTTTACGCCCGTGCCCTTCAAGGAAGAGGATTTGTGGATCGGCTACCCCGAAGAGACCAACGCGCCGTACGGCCTTGCTAAGAAGATGATGTTGGTGCAGGCGCAGGCGTATCGCCAGCAATATGGCTTCAACGGGATCTTCCTCCTGCCGGTCAATCTCTACGGACCGCGTGATAACTTCAACCCAAAATCGTCGCACGTGATTCCCGCGCTGATCCGCAAGGCCATCGAAGCCAAGGAACGCGGCGACGCGGAACTTCCCGTGTGGGGCGACGGCTCCCCGACGCGCGAATTCCTCTTCGTGGAAGACGCCGCGGACGGGATCGTCACTGCCGCCGAAAAATACAACGGCTCCGAACCGGTCAACCTCGGCTCGGGTTACGAGATCTCGATCAAGGATTTGGCCGAGATGATCGTCAAGATGACCGGCTACCAAGGCAAACTCGTCTTTTTGACGGACAAGCCCAACGGTCAGCCGCGCCGCGGACTCGACGTCAGTCGCGCGAAGGAATACTTTGGCTGGTCGGCGCAGGTCCCCTTCGAGGTCGGCATGAAGCGGACGATCGAGTGGTTTAAGGAAAATCGGTCGAAGATCAAGTAAGGTGAAGGTCAAAAGTCGAAAGTCGCGCGCGACCTTTGACCTTCGACTTTTGACAGAGGCAATATGACTCAAATTACAAAAGTTTCTCCCCACGAGCCAACGACAATTTACATCAAGCCCACCAAGGGACTGGCCGCGCTTAACCTGCGTGACCTGTGGGTTTATCGCGAGCTGATCTTTTTCATGGTCTGGCGCGATGTGAAGGTGAAATACAAGCAGACTATGCTGGGCATGTCCTGGGCGGTCATCCAGCCCGTGATGACCATGCTCGTCTTCACGTTCCTGTTCGGCAAAGTGGCGAAACTCCCCACCGACGGAATCCCCTACCCCGTTTTTTCGTTCACCGCGCTTTTGCCGTGGGGCCTCTTCGTGACGGCGCTCAATCAGGGTAGTCGTTCGCTTGTGGCGCACAATAACATGGTTACGAAAATTTACTTCCCACGTCTCATCTTGCCGATGTCGTCGGTGTTTTCAGGCTTGGTGGACTTCGCCATCGCCTTCGTGATCTTGATCGTTCTGATGATCTACTACAAAGTGACGCCCGCCTGGAATTTGATCTGGACTCTCCCGCTCTTCCTCCTGCTCGCGATCATCACCGCGCTCGGTGTTGCCCTCTGGCTCTCCGCCATCAACGTCAAGTATCGCGACGTCAACCAGGCGCTTCCCTTCCTGACCCAATTTTGGCTCTTCGCCACCCCAGTCGCCTACTCCTCCTCGGTCATCTCGGACAAGTGGCAACTGGTCTACTCGCTCAACCCGATGGCGGGCGTGGTCAACGGCTTCCGCTGGGCAATGCTCGGCTCCGGTAACGGACCCGACGCGGCGCTGTGGGTTTCGGTCGGAATCTCCATCCTCGTGCTGGTAACGGGCCTGTTCTACTTCCGAAGCACGGAAAGAACCTTCGCGGATACGATCTAATAGTGTCAGGTGTCAAGTATCAGGTGTCAGGTTGGTTGACAAAACAAAGGAGGCTGACATGGCATTGATTAAGCGTGTTGTCCACTAATCAATGTGGAAAAGTGTCCACTAATTACTGTGAAG
>CAZVAX010000089.1:0-16569 GCA_964625215.1 uncultured Anaerolineaceae bacterium
TCGAAGACATCCGTTACTTCTGGGGTAACGATGTGAGGTTCTTGGAGCAGTTCTAGGAGCGATACTCGATAATTCGATATTCGATATTCGGTATTCGGAACCCGGCTATCTAATATCGAGTATCGGCCATCGAGTATCGGCTATCGAATATCGGCACCCGAAAGGAGCAGCCATGAGCATAAGCGGATTGGAAAAACTGGATGTGTGGTGCAAGGCGCAGGAATTCGCTGTGCGTATCCATAAAGAGATCCTGCCGCTTCTGCCGTCGGATGAAAAGTGGGCGCTTGCCTCTCAAATCCGACGAGCCTCCCAGAGCATCCCCGCGAACATTGCGGAGGGGCATGGCCGCTTTTATTTCCAGGAAAACGTACGCTTCTGCTACATCGCTCGCGGCTCGCTCGAAGAAACCCTCAGTCACATCAACTATGCTTTCAAAGTTTCCTATTTGACTGATGTACTTTACAAGACTCTGGTCGCTGACGGTGAAAACCTGAATCGTCTCATCAACGGTTACATTGGCTTCCTCAAGAAAAGCAAGCAGGGAGCCAACGAGCCCGGCGCAATCTACGCAATTCGTGAAGCGCCATCCGACTACATCATCGAAACACCAGAACCATCATCCCCAGACTCGAATATCGAATAACGAATATCGAGCATCGAATATCAAATATCGCTCTACGGAGTTCCCATGAAATTACCCATCTCCTGGTTACGAGATTACGTTGACATCACCGACCTCACTCCCGAAGAAATTTCACGCAAACTCACCTTCGGCGGACTCGAGGTCGAAGAGATCCACTACGCTGGTTGGGCAATGCCCGTCTATGGCAAGGATGACAAGCATGAGTTCAAGGTTGGCGGCATCGGTTGGGATAAAGAAAAAATTGTTGTCGCGGAAATTCGCGAAGTCATGCCTCATCCCAACGCGGATAGGTTGACTCTCTGTGACCTGTACGACGGCACGCAGCAACACACCGTCCTGACGGGCGCGCCCAACCTGTTCGACTACAAGGGCAAGGGCAAACTGCCCAAGCCCCTCAAGGTCGCCTATGCCAAGGAAGGCGCGACCATCTACGACGGTCACGCCGAGGGACTGGTGCTGACCACGCTCAAGCGCGCCAAGATTCGCGGCGTCGAGTCGTACTCGATGGTCTGCTCCGAGAAGGAACTCGGCATCAGCGAGGAGCACGAAGGCATCATCTTCCTCGACGATGACGCGCCTGTCGGCGCGGCGCTGGCTGACTACATGGGCGACGCTGTGTTGGAAGTGAAGATCAACCCGAACATGGCGCGCGCCGCGAGCGTGCTGGGCATCGCGCGCGAACTCGCCGCCCTCCTCGGCCGCCCGCTGAAGAAGACCATGGACAATGGTCAATCGTCCACCGTCGGCAACTTCGCCACCATCGAAATCACCGACCCGACATTGAATCCCCGTTTCGTTCTGGGACTTGTTCAGAATGTTGAAATCAAACCGAGTCCCTATCACATCCAGCGCCGACTCAAAATGGTCGGCGTGCGTCCGATCAACAATATCGTGGATGCGACCAACTATGCCATGTTCGAACTCGGCGAACCGTTGCACGCGTTTGACTATGACGTGCTCAAATCCCGCGCGGGCAACAAACCCGTCAAAATCCTCACCCGCGCCGCGCAGGACGGCGAGAAACTCACCACCCTCGACGGCGTGGAGCGCACGCTCACTTCGATGAACGTGTTGGTCTGCGACGAAAAGGGCGCGCTCTCGCTTGCGGGCGTGATGGGCGGCTCCGAGTCCGAAGTCTCGGATAAAACGAAAAACGTTTTACTCGAAGGCGCGGCGTGGAACTTCATCAACATCCGCCGCACGGCGCGACAGCACAACCTGCCGTCCGAAGCCTCGTTCCGATTCTCGCGCAGTGTCCATCCAGCCATCGCGGACAAAGGTGTGAGCCTTGGACTCCGCCTGATGGCCGAGTGGAGCGGCGGAACCGTCGCGCCAGGCCTCGTGGACAGTTACCCGCTGCCCCCGAAGGATCCGACCGTCGAGGTCACGCCTCGGGATGTCAAACGTCTCCTCGGCATTGATCTCACGGCGAAACAGATTGTCGAGTTGTTGGAAAGAGTCGAGTTCAAGTGCGAGATCAAAGAGCCGATACTCGATACTCGGGAGGCGATATTCGATACTCGGAAATCGAATATCGAATTATCGAATAACGAACCTCGAATTTCGGTCACCACGCCGCCGTATCGCCTCGACATCAACGAAGGCGTGGTCGGTCTCGCGGATGTGCTCGAGGAAGTCGCGCGTCTCTACGGCATCGAGAACATCCCCACCACCAACATGGCCGACGCGCTCCCGCCGCAAGTGGGCAACCCCGTTCACGAGTGGGAGGAACGTCTGCGCGACCTGCTCGTCAGCGTCGGCCTGACCGAGGTCGTTTCGTATCGCATGACCTCCGCCGAAAAAGAATCGCGCCTCGCCGCGTTCGACGATTACGTTGCGATCGCGAATCCGATCACGCCCGAGCGCAACGTCCTGCGCCGCAGCCTGCTCGCGTCGGTGATGGAAGCCGCCGAGAAGAACGCGCGCGCTGAGTCGTTGGCGTTGTTCGAGATCGGCGCGATCTTCCTGCCGCACAAAAATGAATTACCCGACGAGCCGCGCAAACTCGCCATCGTGATGACGGGACGCCGCATCGCCTCCGCCTGGGACGTAAAGGACTCGCCCGCCTACGACTTCTACGATCTCAAGGGACGCATCGAACTCCTGCTGGCTGGCTTGCAACTCGCGAACGTTTCCTACACCCCAACGGACTCTGTCTCCCATTTGCATCCTGGAAAATCCGCCGAGATCAAAGTCGGTGACGTGGTCGTCGGCCAGTTCGGTGAGATCCATCCGCTCGTCAAGGAACGCTACGAGTTGGGCGCGTCCCCCGTGCTCGCGGCGGAATTCGACCTCGCCGCGCTAATGTCTGCCCAAAGCGGATTCTCCCTCACGCCCGTGGCCGAGTTCCCGCCCGTCTACGAAGACATCGCCGTCATTGTGGACGAGTCCGTGCCCGCCGCGCGCGTGGAAGGACTCATCCGCCAAACGGGCGGCAAGACCGTCACCGACGTGCGCCTGTTCGACGTGTATCGCGGCGAACAGATCGGCGCGGGCAAAAAGTCCCTGGCCTACTCGCTGACCTACCAATCCCCCGACAAAACCCTGACCGACGCCGAAGCCGCCGCCATCCGCAACAAGATCGTGAAGAGGCTCGATCAGGAAGTCAAAGCGAAGTTGAGGAGTTGATATTGGTTACAAGTACCGCCCGCAGATCATCTGTGGGCGGTACTGTATCGAGTGCTGGAACAAATTGGCGCTTTCAGTTGTTTATTTTCTTGAAGGAAAATCGAACTATTCTTTTATCTTGCGAAAAGGAAAAAGGTGAAATGAGAAGATTCCTGTTGGGTATTCTGTGGTGCTTGATGTTTTCTTCTTGCTCCAATCCAGCGGTAACAACCACTACTGTTCCCGCCTCGCCTACTCCGATTCCAACAGTTACAGTCCAACCAACTAACACTGCATTACCGTCAAACATTTTGGATCGCGCCTCTCTTTCTGGATTGTCGCCAGAGGAAATCGTTTTTTTCTATCTGGAAATCCGCTCTTATGTTGAGAGTGACGATATAGGCGCGCTGGCAAATAAAATTCGTTTTCCACTCGCAATATGCGGTTTGCAACATGGGGATGTAATAGAAACGAAAGATGAGTTTATCGAAAAATACGGTTACGCTTTTGGGGATGAATGGAAACCTTTTTTCCTAAAATCGGATTTGGGAAGAGTCACTGTTCATGAATACAACATCCAAGCCAGTGGAATAAATTTTTCGAAAATTTGGAATGATGATAGCCGCCAATCTTACAAGATATGGATAACTGGGATTGGATATTATTGCTACCTGGATCCTATCAAAGTGTCAAATAGGGCAACTGCTGAAGCCGCAACGCCTGAATATTCGAGGGAAGATTTTATTTTTGGCACTTACCATGTGATCTTGCACGACAGTGTCGGAGGAACAATGCTCTCACAAGGCGAAATTGACGCAGTCCAGACTGTCGTAATCGAGGAAGATATTTTTTCTTCAGACGCGACTTGTCACATGGGCTACGCGTGCTCTTGTCCCAATCCAGGGTACGAATTCAACAAACCCGTCACGGGCAAAGGCACCTCGGAATTTTATGGATTGGGTTCACCAATAGGTCAACTCATTGTTGTGTGTAACGGAATTCCCAACGCCTATTTCGACATCCTAGCCAACGATCAAATTGGCTTTTACTACGATGGAAATTACTGGATATTCAAACACCAATAACCACCCCAAACTCATCCTCGCCCCTGTCCGCCCCGCGGCGGGAAATTCCATGCTGGGTGAGAGGTATGAGAAAAAACCCGACATTCAAAAACCAAGTTACAATTTCGCCATCGCGAATTCGCGGTGGCGATTTTTTTATAGATGAGGCAACCAATGACATCCAATCAATACGACGCGATCATCATCGGCGGCGGTCACAACGGACTGGTGGCGGGCGCCTACCTCGCGCGCGCTGGCAAACGGGTCGTGGTTCTCGAACGCCGCCCCGTCATTGGCGGCGCGGCAGTGACGGAGGAAATTTTCCCCGGCTACAAGTTCACCGAGTTTTCGTACGTGGTGAGCCTGCTGCGCCCGGAGATCATCCGTGATTTGGAATTGCCCAAGCACGGACTCAAAATCCTCCCGCTTCCTTCAACTTTCACGCCGATGGACGGCGGACGCCGAGGGGACTATCTCGCCTCCTGGGACGACCACGACCTGACGCGCCGCGAGTTGTATCGTCACTCACCCAAGGACGCGGAAGCCTACGATGAGTACGCCCGCGTCATGGCGCGCGCCGCGAAGGCGATCAAGCCCATCATCAACTTGATCCCGCCCGACCCGTCGTCGCTTCGTCCGCGCGACTTGTTCAACCTGTTGAAAGTGGGTCAATACGCGAAGAGTCTCTCCGAAAAAGAACTGTACACCATCGCCAAACTCGCCACGCAATCCTCGGCGGACTTGCTCGAAGAGTGGTTCGAGACCGACGCGCTCAAAGGCACGAAAGCCGCGAGTGGAATCATCGGCACCTTCCTCGGTCCGCGCTCGCCTGGGACGGCGTATGTGCTGCTTCATCACTACATGGGCGAAATTGACGGGGCCTTCCGCGCCTGGGGATTCGCCAAAGGCGGATCGGGCGGGGTCAGCGGCGCGATTGCGAGCGCGGCGCGGTCGCTTGGGGTGGAGGTCAGAGTCGAGGCGGGCGTGAAGCAGGTTAGGGTCAAGGGCGGACGCGCTGTGGGCGTCGTCCTCGAGAACGGCGACGAGATCGAGTCCAAGGTTGTGATGTCCGCCGCCGACCCGAAGCGGACCTTCCTCCAATTTGTGGAGCAGAAATATTTCCCCGATGAGTTCGTCACATCCATTCAAAATTTCCGTGTGCGCGGATCGTCGGGCAAGGTCAATGTGGCGTTGAGCAAACTGCCGAACTTCACCGCCTTGCCGTTCGAGGGACGCGGACACGATTCGGTTTTACATCGCGGCGCGGTCTCGATCAGCCCGAGCATTGACTACATCGAGCGCGCCTACGACGACGCGAAGTATGGGCAAATCTCGAAGCGACCGTATCTCGACATGATCTTCCCTTCGATGATTGACCCCGACATGGCCCCGCCCGGACAGCACGTGATGTCGTGCTTCGTGCAATATGCGCCGTACGATATCGAAGGCGGTTGGGACGACGCGAAGCGCGATCAACTTGGCGAAGCGGTCATCGCGACCATCGAGGAATACGCGCCGAACATCCGCGAGTGCATCGTGGGCATGCAAGTTATCTCACCCAAAGACATCGAGCGCATCGCCGGCATCACGGGCGGCAACATCTTCCACGGCGAACTGCTGTTGCATCAAATTTTCTTCCTGCGCCCCACCCCGCAATGGGCCGACTTCCGCACCCCGCTCAAAGGCTACTACTTCGGCGCGGCAGGCGCGCATCCGGGCGGAGGCGTCATGGGCGCGGCGGGGATGTTGGCGGCGAAGGAAATGTTGAAAGATGGTGTGCTATGAGCCGCTACGACGCCATCGTCATCGGCGCGGGGCACAATGGACTGGTCGCGGCCGCGTATCTTGCCAAGCAGGGTAAAAAGGTTCTGGTTCTCGAACGCCGCTCCATCCTCGGCGGATCGGTCGTCACCGAAAAGTTTGGGGATGGATTCTTCGCCGACGCGCTTCACACAGGCGGACGTCTTCGGCCCGACATCCTCAAAGACTTAAAACTATCCCGCTTCGGACTCACGCCCCAAACGGCTGAGGCCTCCCCAACTTTCACTTCCCTCCAACCAGATTCGGCCCATCTCATCCTCCCATCCGACCCGGCCCATGCCAGCGACTCCATCAAACGCTTCTCGGCAAAGGACGCGGCGCGCTGGCCCGAGTTCGTCCGCTTCATGGACAAGGCCGCCTACCTCCTCGACGCGGCCTACTCCACCCTCATGCCGCGCCTGCCAAAAGACTTCAACCTGCGTGAGGGCTACGGACTGCTCGAATTCGGACTCGAACTGCGCCTGGCCGGCCGCAAAGACATGCTCAACTTCATCCGCGCCCTGCCCATGACCGCGCAGGAACTCGTGGAGGAGTATTTTGAATCCGAAGCGGTGAAAGCCGCGGTGGCCTCGCTCGGCATCCACGGACAAACGCTCGGGCCGATGAGCGCCGGCACGGGCTATACCCTCATCCACAACTGGATGAATCGCGACGGACTGGCGCACGTCAACGTGGGCCGAGCCGGCCAGATTGCCGAAGCGCTCGCGGGGGCCGTCAAAGCCTTCGGCGGCGAGGTCCGAACCGAGGCGGAGGTGGGGCAGGTGCGGGTCGAAGGTCAAACCGCCTCGGGCGTGGTATTGTCAAATGGAGAGGAGATCCTCGCGGATAAAGTTCTCTCCGCTGTGGATCCCAAGCGCACTTTCCTCAAACTCGTCGGCCCGCAACACCTGCCGCCCGAATTCGTCTGGCATGTGCAGTCCATCAAAATGCGCGGCTCAGTGGCGAAGATTCATTTGCTCACCGATGGAAAGCATAGACTCCCGGAAGGGACTCTCGTGGTGGCTCCTTCAGTGACGTATTTAGAGAAAGCCTACGACGCGGCCAAGTATGGCGAAATTTCGGAGAAGCCTTACCTCGAAATCACAACCTCCGGCAACGTGGTTTCCATTCACTTCCAATTCGCGCCCTACCACTTGAAACATGGCGCATGGAACAACGAAACGCGCAACACGCTCAAAGAGATCGCCCTCGCCGCCCTCGCCGAATACATCCCCAATCTCCACTTACCAGTTACCAATTACCAAATCACAACTCCCCTCGATCTCGAATCCACCTACGGCCTCACCGAAGGCGACCTCAACCACGGGCAACTCATGCTCGACCAATTCCTCTTTATGCGCCCCCTCCCCGGCTGGTCGAATCACAAAACGCCGATTGATAACCTCTACTTGTGCGGCAGCGGAGTTCACGGCGGAGGCGGGGTCGGCGGCGCGGCGGGAAGGAATGTTGTCAAGGTTTTGAAGTAAAATCGGCAAAACCGATTACAAGGAGAGAACGGATGAAACGTTTAGCGCTATTTGGGTTGATGCTTGTTTTGCTCACCGCTTGCGGAGAAAGTGAACCGCCCTACACCGACAATGGCAATTCGGGGCAGATCAAAGTGGTTTTCTTCTACGATGACAACAAGAACGGCGTCATGGATGAAAGTGAAGTAGGCGTTCAAGGCCAATCCATTGCAGGACTCTCGCAGGAAGTATCCTGCCCACCCACCAGTACGCCAACCTACTTTGATTCGGATGCAAACGGCATTCATCAAATCGACAACCTTAAGCCCGGTAAATATTGCCTTTATTTGAACAATGGATATACTCCCGTCACCAAATTGACGCAGGAAGCCTACGTTAGCAGCGACATGACAACAACCGTCTATTTTGGATTGGCAAGGTAGCATGTGGCGATTGAACGTCAACGAACCCGAACGCGACGCCTACTGGGTGGAGCTCAAACCTGGCGCAACCACCCTGGGGCGCGGCGCGCCGAACGCTATCGCGCTCCAGGACCCCTCCGCGTCGCGCCAGCACGCCGAGATCGTGTGGGATACCGCCGCGGGCCGCATCCTCATCAACGACCTCAACAGCACCAACGGAACCTACGTCAATCGGAAGCGCGTCACAGCCGGGGTGGAACTCAAAAGCGGGGACAGCATTCGCATCGGCCAGGCGATCCTTTACCTCGCCAGTGAAAGCGGCGAGTTGCGCCGGGCCATCAGCGGGACGCACTACTTCACGCGCGAGGTCGTCATCCAATCGCTCGATGAACACGCCGTGCTTCTCGACGAGGTCGCTCAAAAACTGAACGCCGTGCTGGATCTTTCCTCCATGCAACGGGAGATCGTCTCCGAACTCAAACGCATTCTCTTGATGGAGGAGGTTCGAGTCGCTTTATTGGGGGAGTTGGATTCGCTTCAGGAACCGCGCGCCGAACGCGCGTTGAAAAACCGCACGGTGGAAGTCGCCGCCACGCAGATGTTCATCCCCATCATCGAATCGGACCACGCCCACGGCCTGATCTGCCTGACCCGCAAAGCCAACTCCCGCCCCTTCTCGCATCGCGACATGGGCCTGACGGTCGCGATCAGCCACCAGGCCGCGATGACCCTGAACCGCCTGCGCCTGCTGGAAACCAGCCGTGAACACGAACGGATGCGCGAATTGCTCCTTCGCTTCGTCTCGCCGGTGGAGGCGGATTTCCTGCTCAAGGATTACCTCTCCAGCGGAAAACTCCCCGAACTCATCGAGCAAAAAGCGACCATTCTGTTCTGCGACATTGCTGGTTCCACCAGCATCGCCGAGCGCATTGGAGCCAAACCCTTCGCCGCGCTTCTCACCCGCTACTACCGCGACGTGACCGACATCATCTTCCGCTACGGCGGCATCGTCAAATACATGGGCGACGGCATCATGGCGGCCTTCGTTTCCACCTCGGCCCAAACGATTGTCCCCCAGGAGATCCGCGCCGTGGAAGCGGGCCTGAAAATCCTGGCGCAGATCAAACAAACCGATTACACCTTCGAGGGCGAACGCCTGACGGTTGGAATCGCCGTCAACACCGGGACGGCCATGGTGGGGTACATCGGCGTGGGGGCGCGGGCCGAGTTCAACGTGGTGGGCGATACAGTCAACATCGCCAGCCGCATGGAATCGTTTGCGCGTCCCAATCGCCTGCTGGTGGGTCCCGTCACCATGAAAATGATCGAGGGAAAATTCCCCGTCAAACCCATCGGTGAAATAGACGTGCGCGGACGCAGCGCCCCCGTGCAAATCTTTGAAGTGTTTGGCAGGTAAAAACCGGCCGCGCCGGCCGCGTGAACCGGTCAGAATATCTCCGGCACAAAGGTCTGGTCGCTGATCGGCGGGCGGACGTAGCCCATATCTTTCTGGCGCGGCGGGAGAGTCATCGGCTCGGGAGTTAGATCTTTGTAGGGGATCATGCTCAACAGGTGGGCGATGCAATTGAGCCGCGCGCGTTTTTTGTCATCCGAGTGAACCACGTACCACGGCGACTGTTTGGTGTCGGTGTACTTGAACATCTCATCCTTGGCGCGCGAATACTCCACCCAGCGCGAGCGGGACCCCAAATCCATCGGGCTGAGTTTCCAGCGTTTGGTCGGGTCGTCGAGGCGGGCCTGGAAGCGGCGTTCCTGCTCCTCGTCGCTGACCGAGAACCAATACTTGATCAGGATGATGCCCGAGCGCACCAGCATCCGCTCGAACTCGGGGCAGGAGCGCATGAACTCGCCGTATTCCTCTTCGGTGCAAAAGCCCATCACGCGTTCCACCCCGGCGCGGTTATACCAGGAGCGGTCGAACAGCACGATCTCCCCCGCGGCGGGCAGGTGAGTCGCATAGCGCTGGAAATACCACTGCGTCTTTTCGCGTTCGGTCGGGGCGGGCAGGGCCGCCACGCGACAAATGCGCGGATTGAGGCACTCGGTGATGCGCTTGATCACGCCCCCCTTTCCGGCCGCGTCGCGCCCCTCGAAGATGACCACCACCTTCAACCCCTCCGCCTTCACCCACTCCTGCAACTTGACCAGTTCAATTTGCAGCTTACCCAACTCTTTGAGATATTCCTTGTTCCCAAGTTTCGAGCGGTCCTTTCCGTTCCCGGGCTTGCCGCCTTCTTCGGGCGGAGCGGACTCCTCGCGCTTGGACTTTTCTTTTTTCTTGGACATACGCATCTCCTTCGGCAGCTCAGAAAGGCGGAGACATAACGTTAAAATGATTATAGGGCAGAATCCCTTCATGTCAACCGGCGCAGAGACGCAAAACATGGCGGGGTATAATCCATCGAAATCGAATCGTTTTAGCGAGGCATCATGTCCAACCTGACCCTGACCGCTGCCAGTCAAACCTCTCCCCTCGAAGCGACCATCCTCCGCCTCGATGGGCGGCTCGACGCCAACACCGAATCGCTCCTGCTCGAGCGCGCCAGTCAACTCCACCAAAGCGGCGCGCGCCGTCTCGTGCTGAACCTGGAAAAGTTGGAATACATCTCCAGCGCGGGCTTGCGCGCCATCCACCAAATTTACAAGTTATTCACGCCCTCCGGCGCGGCCACTGGCTGGCAACCCGGCGGCGAAATGTACAAATCGCCCTATTTCAAACTCGCCAGCCCCACGCCGCAAGTTTATAGCGTCTTCAACCTGGCCGGTTTCCTGCACAACATTCCCATCTACAACAACCTGCAAGACGCGCTCGACTCGTTCAAGTAGCGCGCGCTTGCCCTGGCGTGCAAGCGCCAGGGAATTGTCAACTTGCGACAGAAACGCAATGGGATTCCTCCTCCTCGCAGGCGGCGCGGAATTTGGCGGACTCATGTCCGAACCGGACCGCCTCGCCCTGGACCGCGCGGGCGGGCGCGACGTTTCGGTCCGCATCCTCCCCACCGCCGCCGCCCTCGACTCCAACCACGTTCGCGCCGGCGACAACGGCCAACGCTGGTTCGCCTCCCTCGGCGCCGCCGATGTGGAAGTCGTCAACGTCATTGACCGCGCCAGCGCAAACGACGCATCCCTCGCCCGCGAGCTCCGCTCCGCCAAACTCATCTACATCCTCGGCGGCTTCCCCGCCTTCACCGCGCGGACTCTTGCAGACAGCCTCGCCTGGCAGGCCGCGCTCGACGCGTATCGAGAGGGCGCGGTCATCGCGGGAAGCAGCGCCGGCGCGATGATTCTGTGCGAGCGTTTCTACGATCCATACGAGGGGAAACTATTGCAGGGACTCAACCTGATTCACAACGCGTGCGTCATCCCTCATCATAAATCCGCGCCGCATCCCTGGGCTGCAAAACTCCTCGAACAACTTCCCGGCGCCACCCTCATCGGCATCTCCGAACAGACCGGCATCGTGGACGATGGCGCGGCTCGCGCGTGGAGCGTGGCCGGTCGGGGGGAGGCGACGCTCTATCGCGGCGCGGCCGTTCATCGTCACGCGCGAGGCGAGAGGTTCGACCTGAAATAGGTCCGGGAATAAATTTTCTTGCGCGCCGCGCGTCCATCGTAAATGAAGGATGGTATACTCTGGCCTATGGAAACGCCGAGACCGCAATGGAGGGACTGGGCGAACCAGCTCCATCGCCTCAAACTCGAATCCTTCGCCGCCTGGCTGTTGGAGGCGGGCGCGCCTGTGTCGGTGTTGGGCGCGCAGGCTCTTTTTATAGCCGCCCCGTTCCTCGGTTCCGGCAGCGAGCCGGTGGCGCGTATGCTCGAAGACGAGCAGGAGATGCGCGCCTTTGCATCCTTCCTCCGCGAGGAGGTTATCCAATGACTGAACAGGTTATACAGGGGCTGATCGGCCTGGGGTTGATCATTTTCGCCGCGGCATTGTTGCTGGCGTTCACGCTCATCAAGCGCAAGTCGTTGCCTGTGTTTCGCAAGATCGCCGCGCTTGAACGCGTGCGTCGCGCGGCCGGCCTGGCCGTGGAAGACGGGACGCGCCTTCATCTTTCAATTGGGCGCGGCGGATTGCTCACTCGCCAAGGCGCGGCCGGGCTGGCCGGACTGGCCCTCCTGCGTCAATTGGGGGAACTCACTTCCACCAGCGACCGTCCCCCGCTGGCGACCTCCGGCGACCCGATTGTGGCCGCCCTTTCACAAGACACTCTCGAAACCGCTTATCAATCTGTGGGGGCCGGGGAACTCTATCAACCCAACAACGCGCGCCTGGCGGGATTAACCCCCTACTCCTACGCGGCCGGCACGATGCCCCTGGTGCGCGGCGAACAAATTTCCACGAACATCCTGATCGGCGATTTCGGCCCGGAGGCGGCGTTGATCGCCGAGGCCGCCGAGCGCGAGAACTCGATCCTGGTGGGCGCGGCCAGCGACCCGGCCGCGCAGGCCGTGTTGTTCGCTTCCACCTCCGAACCGATGATGGGCGAGGAATTGTTCGCGGCCCCTGCCTACGCCGGTAAGACCGTCGCCTCGCGCGCCAGCCTGCAAGTGCAGGATGTGTTGCGCTGGTTGATCATCCTGGCCCTGGCCGTTTCGCCGTTTGCCGCCCTGCTTCTTGGATTGGTGGGAACCCCATGAGACGCCGCCCCGTTGCATTGATCGTCGCCATCCTGGCCGGGTTTCTGGTGTTGCTCGGCGCGTTTGTGCCGGTCCCGTTTCTGGCCGACCTGCGCGCCTACTTGATCCAATGCGCGGTTGTGACGGCCGGCGCGGCCGTGTTCGTGGGCGTGGCAAATCTATTCTCGGTTCACTTGCAAAAAATCAGGCGGCGCGAAAAAGGCTCGATGTATAGCCTGCTGTTGCTCTTATCCCTGCTTGGCGCGTTTTTGCTGGGCATCATCGGCGGTCCGCTTCACCCGGTGATGAAAGCGGCCATGAACGCCGTCATTCTTCCGGTGGAGGCCTCGTTGATGGCCCTGCTGGCCGTCACCCTGGTCTATGCCAGCATCCGTCTCCTGCGCCGCCGAACGGATTGGATGAGCGTCGTGTTCCTCGTCACAGTTGTGTTCACACTGGCGGCCTCGATCATCATTCCGCTTCTCTTCCCCGCCGACGCAGCCGACTCGATCCGCTCCGGCATATCGCTCACCCTGGCAGGCGGCGGCGCGCGCGGACTGGTATTGGGCGTGGCCCTCGGCGCGCTGACCACTGGATTGCGCGTCCTCTTCGGCATGGATCGCCCGTACGGGGGAAAATAATGGCCGACATCCTTTGCCCCAATTGCAACATGCCCAACCCCGACGACCAGAACGTCTGCTCGTTCTGCCGTCAGCCCCTGCGCGCGCCCAGCGACGATTCATCCATCCGCCCGGGCGATATGCCCACCAAAAAAACCACCGCCGAATTGGAACCCATCCTGCCGCAATGGCTGCGCGAAGCGCGCGATCAGGCGCGTCAATCCGCCGAGAACGAAGACGCCTCGCTCGGCGGCGAATCCACATCTACCCAGGCGGCCCCGCCCGCGCCGGAACCCACCGATTGGCTGGCCGGTTTGGAGGCCGCGGCGCGCGACGAACAAAAAGAGGAACTCCCCGAATGGATGCGCGGTCCCTCCGCTTCGCCCGCCAAAAAAGAAACCAAACCCGAAGCCAAAGAACCCACCCTCACGCGCCGCCAGGAAATTCATTGGGAAAACGAACCGGCCGAGGAACCTCAAGCCTCCGGTGAAACGCAAGAGGAAGGCCTTCCCTTCTGGATGAAAGGCATGGAGGAACCCACCGAGGAGAAAAAAGAATTCTCCGACTGGCTAACGAAGCAGGAATCCGCCTCCCCTCCAGCCTCCGCCTCGCCTTTCGAGGCCGGAACGTTCCGCCCGCAAACCGGCGAACTGCGCGACTTTATGTCCAGCCTCTCCGGCGGCGAGACTCCCTCCGCCGCGTCCGATTCCGGCGAACAACAATTTTCAGGCGATCTCCCCGATTGGATGACCGGCCCCTCAAGCGCGCAGCCCGCTTCCGACTCCTCCGCGGCGGCTTCCACCGAACCGGGCCTGGACTGGCTCAAAGAGGAAGCCTCCAAACCTTTCGCCCCCTTCCAACCCTCGCAATTCACGCCAGAACCTTCCACCCAGGAAACCTTCGGCGCGGACCTCAATCTGCCCGATTGGATGAAACCTGCCGAAGAAACTCCTGTCCAAAAACAGGAAGAACCTCCCTCCTTCGATTGGCTCAAACCCGAAGCGGAGACTCCCGCCGCGCCCCAGGCCGAGGCGGGCCTGCCCGATTGGATATCTTCCCTCGGTCCGCCCGCCGCGGAGACTCCCGCCGCGCCCCAAGCCGAATCAGCCTTCCCCGATTGGATGGGCGCGCTTTCGCAAAGTCCTGCGGAGGAACCCCCCGCCGTTTCGAAAGAAGACGCCTTCTCCTTCGACTGGCTCCCGCCGGCGGGTAAAACTATCGCCTCCCAACCGGCGGAGAGCGAACTTCCCGATTGGGCAAAGCCCGCCCCGGCGGAACCTGCCGCGCCGCCATCCAGCGCGCCGGCCTTCGTTACAGGGGAGGAAGCCGCCAGCATGGGCGCGGCCGCCGAACTATTCTCCGCCGACCTGCCCGACTGGCTTTCCAACATTGCCCCCACCGAACAAAAGCCAGCCGCCCAACCCGAACTTCCCGCCGGCGAGTCCATCTCTCTCGCCGACCTGCCTTCCTGGGTGCAGGCCATGCGCCCCGTGGAGACCGCCCTGCCCGAAGCGCCCACCGTCGCGCCGAGTCCCTCCCAACCCGCGGAAAAACAGGGACCGTTGGCCGGTCTGGTCGGCGTCCTGCCGGCCGCGTCTGGATACGCTCCCTCCAGCCGGCCCAAAGCCTATTCGCTTCGACTCCAACCTACACCGGATCAATTGGAACATGCGGCCCTGCTCGAACAAATGCTGGCCGTTGAAAGCGAACCCAAACCCTTCCGCGCCGCCTCGTCGGTAATGCTTTCGCAACGCGTTCTGCGCTGGGCGGTCGCCGGGATTTTGTTCCTCTTGATCCTCAGCCTGCTCCTCTCCGGCGTTTCCATCCTGCCACTGCCGATACTCTCCTCCGAAGGGACGGCGGCCCAGAACTTCGTGGACGCGCTGCCGGTCAACGCGCCGGTGTTGATGATCTTCGATTACGAACCCGCCCTGGCCGGGGAAATGGAAACGGTGGCCGATTCGTTCGTGGATCAGCTCATCAGCCTCCACCGTCCGCGCTTGAACGTACTCTCCACTTCGCCCACCGGCGCGGGACTGGCCGAACATTTTATGAACGGTTCCGAAACGCGGCGCAATTATCGGGCCGCCGAAGCCTACGCCAATCTCGGCTACCTGCCCGGCGAAAGCGCCGGCATCCTGGCCTTTGCCATAGACCCACAAGACGCCTTTGCCGATGTGAAGGATGTGACCCGCTTCTCCGATTACGAATTGGTCATCCTGCTTACCGACCGGGCCGAGACCGCGCGCGCCTGGGTGGAACAAACCACCGGCCATCGCGCGGGACGCCCGCTCATCATCGTCTCCAGCGCGCAGTCCGCGCCGATGATCCAACCCTACCTGCTCTCGGGCCAGGTCAACGGATTGGTGACGGGCCTGCACGACGGCGCGGCCTTCGATCAACACGCGCTGACCGTTGGCCGGGCCTCGCGCTATTGGAGCGCCTACAACCTGTCCATTCTGGCGGTGTGTATCATGATCGTGATCGGCGGCTTGTGGAATTTGGCGCTCGGAATGCGCTCCCGCCGCCAGGGATTGGAGGAAGGCTGATATGAATCTGCCTCCCGATTTTCTCACCGGGTTGGTCGGCTTCCTGCTCACCGCCATGGTCTTGAGCTATCTTATCGGCGACAGCGCGCTCTTCCGGTTTGCCACCTATATTTTTGTGGGCGTCTCCGCGGGCTACATTGCGGTGGTCGCCTTCTATGAGGTAATCCAGCCCAAACTGATCGCCCCCCTGCTGGGAGCGAACGCCGCCTTGTCGGAGCGCGCCTTGGCGTTAATTCCGCTCTTCTTGTGCGTTTTGATCCTGATGAAGATCTCCCCGCGGCTCTCTTGGTTGGGCGGACCCGCCGCCGGTTTTCTCGCCGGAGTGGCGGCGGCGGTCGCCATCACGGGCGCAGTACTTGGCACGATCATCCCGCAAGTGGCGGCGGCCTCCAGGCCCTTCGATGTGGTCGGGTCGGGCGCGCAGGAATTCGACGCGGGACAATCCATTCTGTCGGTTGCGCTCGGCGCGATCATGCTGGTGGGCGCGATCTCCACCCTGGCGTATTTCCAGTTCGGCGCGCGCCGACAACCCGATGGATCCGTGAAGCGCAATGCCATCGTCAACATTCTGGCCTGGATCGGACAGTTGTTCGTTGCCATCACCTTCGGAGCGCTGTTCGCGGGTGTGTATGCCGCCGCGCTGGCGGCCCTGGTAGAACGCATAGACTTCCTGCTCAATTTCATTTTCTCGTTCCTCTATTAAGAACCTATCTCTAAACCTTGAGTAAAGTGTAAAATGTAAGCATGAACACAA
>CAZVAX010000090.1:0-16477 GCA_964625215.1 uncultured Anaerolineaceae bacterium
ATCGTGGAGGGCGACCAGCACGGCGAGGTTGTCCTCGCGAACCAATTTGCGAACCAATTCCAACAGGCTGACTTGATACTGCAAATCGAGGTGCGCGGTCGGTTCATCCAACAACAGGATGGGCGTGGACTGGCATAGCGCGCGCGCCAACAACACGCGCTGACTCTCCCCGCCGGAGAGTTCGCCCACGCGTCGCTCTGACAACTCGAGGGCGTGGACGCGCTCGAGGGCGCGGCGAGCCAGCTCCTCGTCCGCGCGAGACGTTTGGCCGAGGAAGCCGAGGTGCGGAGTCCGCCCCATCAGCACCGTCTCCCAAACCGTGAACGCGGGCGGAAGCGAAATGGCTTGCGGCACAACGGCGACATAGCGCGCGCGCTGGATGGGAGTCAACGCGTGGAATTCATCTCCGTTCGTGCGGACGCGGCCCTGCGAGGGGATGACTCCGCTGGCGGCGCGAATCAGCGTGGACTTGCCCGCGCCGTTCGGCCCGATCAGCGCGAGGATTTCGCCCGATTGCACGGAAAGATCAACGCCGTGTAAAACCTGGCGCTGGTTGTAAGAGACCGAAAGGTTTTGAATCTTGAGCATGTTTACCTGCCTGCTTTCACGTCCATTGGAATGCCCGCTACCATGAAGATGACCCTGTCTGCGGCGCGCGCCAACTGCTGGTTGGACCAGCCCAACAAGTCGCGGTAGACGCGCCCCATCGGGTAGGGCGGGACGAGGCCGAGGCCGACTTCGTTCGAGATGACGATCCAATCCTGTCGTCCCGCGCGGATCGCGGCAAGCAGTCCGTTGATCTCCTCGCGCAGGGCTTCGGCGAATTGGGTCTCGTCCACAACATCGTCCCTCACAAATTGCATGAGCAGGTTGGAGGCCAGCAAAGTGACGCAATCCAAAATCACAACGTCGGATTTTATCTGCCCGACGCGCGGCGCAACATCGAGGGGGATTTCGAGCGTCTGCCAATCTGCGGGGCGATCCGATTGATGCTGTTGGATGCGCGCGGACATTTCCTCGTCGAACGCCTGCGCGGTGGCGAGAAAAGTCACCGATTTGCCTGAGTCTTCCGCGAGTTTCTGCGCGTACGCGGATTTGCCGCTGCGCGCGCCGCCGAGGAGGAGGGTCAGTTGTCCCATGTCGTTTTCTCCAGGTGGGAGGCGTCGTTCAACAAATTAAGGATCGCGCCGCGCGGATAAAACGCGAGTTCGGTGAGCGACGCGCTCGAAACGGAGAATTGCCAGTAGCGGCTCACATCCACGCCGAGGGCGAGGCACAGCAGGGTTTGGATCGTCCCGCCGTGAACGGCCAGCAGGACGGTCTGCCCGTTGTGGCGCGCCCTCAAATCGTCGAGCGCGGATGCGACGCGCGCCGCGAGTTGGGTCAGCGTCTCGCCCTCGGGCGCGCGGGCGTGCAACGGGTCGGTGTGCCATTGATCGAGCAGGTCGGGCGCGATGGACTGGATCTCCTGGTAGGTGAGTCCCTCCCACGCGCCGAAGGCCAGTTCGCGGAAACGCGAATCGAGGATCACGTTCAAACCGTGAGGACGCGCGATCTCTTCGGCGGTTCGCGCCGCGCGCGAGAGGTCGCTGGCGTAAATGGCATTCATTTCCACTTGGGCGAGCCGCGCCGCGATTCGGCGCGCCTGCTCCTGTCCCGCCGCGTCGAGCGGAACGTCGCTCTGCCCCTGGAAGCGGTGATTGAGATTCCAGTCGGTCTGTCCGTGGCGGACGAGGAGGAGTTTCATGGCGTAGAATGAATGATGATTGTTGCGTGTTGCGTGTTGTGTTTTCCGTGTGTACGTGTGTACCTGTCTACTTTTTCCGTGTTGCGTGTTCGTCTACTTCACTATGAACGCCAGCAACACGACTGTTTCGACTACCTCGATCACCGCGCCGAACACGTCGCCTGTGACACCCAGGATGCGGGACTTTGCCAGACGAAAGAGCAGCGTTGCCGCGAGCGCGCCCGCGAGAAAAGATAAGATGCCGCGCGTTCCCAAAACCAGCGCGAGAGCCAGCGGAATGACCGCGCCGATAAAAATGTACGAACGGCGGAAACCTGCCGCGAAATCCACGCCCATACCCGAAGGACGCGCCAGCGGGAGCAAGCCCGCAGGCAAAATGCACCAGCGCGCGCAACTCGCCGACAGCAAAATTCCAAAACTGGTTTCGGGAGTGAGCGCGGAGAGCGCCGCGGCTTTGAGCAGTAAAACCAGAAACAAGCCAATCCCGCCGAACGCGCCGAGGCGCGAGTCTTTCATGATTTCGAGCCTGCGTTCGACGGAGACGCTTGCCAGCAGGCCGTCACAGCAATCCGCGAGGCCGTCGAGGTGCAGGCCGCCCGTCAGCGCCACCCAAAGCGCGAGGGTCAGGATCCCCGCCGCGAGGGTGGGAAAGAAGCGGGTCGCGCCCGTCCACGCCAGCCAGGTCAACGCGCCGATGACCAGTCCAACGAAGGGATACCAAACCGAGGCGCGTCCGCTGTCGCCCGCCTGCCAGTCTTTTCTTGCGGGCAGGGGAAGCGTGGTCATGAGGTTGAAGGCAGTCAGAAGATATTTCATTTCCGTTTTATTCCTTGCCGCTTACGCCCGCTTCGGCGAAGGTCGCCATTTCAGCAAGGATTTTGCACGCCGCTTCCGCCATCGAAATGCCCAGCGCCGCGCCTGTGCCTTCGCCGAGGCGCAAATCGAAATCGAGCAGGGGTTTGAGGCCGAGCCAGTCGAGCATGAGACCGTGGCCGAATTCCTGCGAGCGGTGCGCGGAGACGAGGTAGCCGCGCGCGGCGGGAGCGATGGCGACGGCGATCATCGCGGCGGCGGTGGAAATGAAACCGTCCACCATCACGGGTTTGCCGTTGGCCGCCGCGCCGAGGATGACGCCCGCCAACCCGCCGATCTCGAAGCCGCCCACTTTGGCGAGAATGTTCAGGCCGTCTTTGGGATTCGGCTGGTTGACCGCCAGCGCGCGCTCGATGACGCCGATCTTGCGCCTCAAGCCTTCATCGTCCACGCCCGTGCCGCGTCCCGCGATCTTCGCGGGCGACTCGCCCGTGAACGCGGCGGCGATGGCCGCGGACGGCGTGGTATTGCCGATGCCCATCTCGCCCGTGCCGACGATGTCCAGCCCGCGCTGAATTTCCGCCTCGACGACTTCGACTCCGCGCTGGATGGATTCCTCCGCCTGGGCTCGCGTCATCGCGGGACCTCGGGCGATGTTCGCCGTTCCCCTGGCAATTTTCTTCACGACGAGCGACGGGTGCGGATCGAAGTCGCGTGCCACACCCATATCCACGATGACGACGCGCGCGCCGACGTGCCGCGCCAACACGTTGATGGCCGCGCCGCCGCGCAGGAAGTTCAACACCATCTGCGGCGTCACCTCCTGCGGAAAGGCGCTGACTCCCTCGGCCACGACGCCATGATCCCCCGCCATCGTGACAATGACTTTATCTTTGATGGAGGGAATCGGCTTGCGAAAAATTCCTGCCAGTTGAATCGAAAGTTCCTCCAGCCGTCCCAGGCTTCCGCGCGGCTTGGTGAGAATATCCTGCCGCGCCCGCGCGGACTGCATGGATTCCGCGTCGGGCGGTTGAATTTGTTGAATGAGTTTTTCCAGTTTCATAATTTCTTTCCGTCATTGCGAGGCGTTCTTCGCCGAAGCAATCTCACCACAATCCCTGATTCTTTGCGCGCCTGAGAACCCACAAGAAAAACGGAGCGCCCGCCAGCGCGGTGACGATGCCAACGGGCAGTTCCTGCGGCGCGATCACGACGCGCGCCAGCACGTCGGCCAGCAATAACATGGACGCGCCGCCAAAGATGGAGAGGGGAATCAGGCGGCGGTAGTCCACGCCCCACCACATGCGCGCGATGTGCGGCACGACCAGCCCGACGAATCCGATGATGCCCGCGAACGAGACCGCCGCGGCCGTCACCAGCGAGGCGGCCACGATGACGATGAACTTGGCGCGCCGCACGTTCAATCCCATTTGCGCGGCCTGCTCGTCGCCGAATTGCAGGAGGTTGAGCGCGTACCCGTTCAAGACCAGCGCCGTCAGCCCGATCCCCAAATACGGGACGAGCGCCAGGGTCGCGTCCCAGCCGACGAGACTCACGCCGCCCAACAACCAGCCGATGGCGCGGCGCACTTCGCCCGTGGAACGAAGCATGAGGAACGAGGTCAACGAGGTCGCAAACGAGGAGACCGCCACGCCCGCCAGGATCAAATTCGTGGTGGGGACGCTTCCGCCGACGTGCGCGATGGTGTAGACGATATACACCGTCAGCAGGCTGGCGAGGAAGGCCGCCAGCGGAACCGCGAATATTCCCAGCGTGGTATACGGCCATTGAACCGACATGGCCGCGATTGCGCCCAGTCCCGCGCCCGAAGCGACGCCAATCAAATACGGATCGGCCAGCGGGTTGCGGAAGAGTCCCTGGTAGGCTGCGCCGCTCCCCGCCAGCGCCGCGCCCACCAGCGCGATCAATACCGTGCGCGGCAGGCGGATGTTCCAGACGATGAAGGTGAAGGTCTCCTCGCCCGCGCCGCGCAGAATATTCCAGAGTTCACCGGGGGGAATGAACACGGAACCGATCGCGAGGCTGAGGAGCAGGGTCGCGGCGAGGAGGGCGAGGGCGAGGAGGAGGGGGCGGGGTGCAGTCATCAGTGATCAGTGTTCAGTCATCAGTCATTAGTCATCAGTGATGCGTGTTGAGGGATACAAGTTACGGGTTACGAATTACGCACGTAAAGCGTACACAGGTAAACATGGAGACACGTTGAGGCGCGACCTGTTTACCTGTGTACTTGCGCGCCAGCGCCTGTCTACTTAAAGACTTCAGGATGAAGCAACCGCGCCAGCGCTTCCAACCCGTCCACCAGGCGCGGGCCGGGGCGGCTGACCAGGTTATCGTCAAAGGGGAAGATGTTCCCGTCAATCACAGCCTTGAGCGAGTCCCAGCCCGGGCGGATGGCGACAGTTTCAGCAGACTGCCCGTAAAGCGCGTCACCCAGCAGGATAATATCGGGCGGCGCGATCACCAACTGTTCGAGGCTGATCTGCGGATACGCGTCTGTGATTCCCGCGAGAGTCACAACGTTCTGTCCGCCTGCGCGGCCGATCAACAGGTCAATGAACGTGCCGGGGCCGACCGTGTAGGGTTTGGATGGGTCAGTGGCGTCCACCTCGTAAAACACAGTCGGGCGGTAACTGAGCGGCGCGATCTTCTCGTCTACCGCGGCCACGCGTGCCTTGAGCGAGTCGGTCAGTTTGGTCGCGTCGCGGCCCGTCAGCGTGGCGACGGTTTCGAGGTTCACGTACAGGTCTTCGAGCGATTTCGGGTTGGGAAGGTAATAGACCGTCAGCCCAAGTTCTTCGAGTGCGGCCACCTGTTCGGGCGTGTTGATCTCGGCCGCCAGGATCAAGTCGGGTTTCAGCGAAACGATCAACTCCGTGTTCAGCGCGCCAAACGTGGAGCCGATGTCCGTGACGCTTGCGGCTTCCGCGGGATAATCTGAAAGTTGATCGCGTCCGACGACTTGATCCCCCGCGCCGAGCGCGAACAGGATCTCGGTATTCGACGGCGCCAGCGAGACGACGCGCTGCGCGGCCGATTCCAACTTGACCTCGCGGCCGAGGCCGTCCGTGAGCGCGATCCCCGCCGCTTCATTTCCAGACGGGACAGCGGGCGCGCAGGCCGCGAGCGTTAGCGCGGCGAGCAGCATAACAAAGAGCAGTTTGCGAAGCATGGGTGAATCTCCAATGGGATGATAAACCTCACAGGTTTTGGAAACCCGTGAGGTTTCCTTGGTTGAATTAAAATCCCCAGCGTTGGCTGGGGAGGTTGGGAGAGGCAATCCGTTCGGGCCTGTCCTCCACCTCCTTTCCACGAGAGTGTGGTAGAACCGGCCAGCCGCGGGCGACCTGACTTGGGTGAGCCTGATAGTCTGGAGTCTGATAGTCTTATAGTCTTGGTTCTCGACTATTCGACTATTCGACTGGCGACCATCTGACTCCCCTCACAGTTGCGGGACAGCGCCGGATTCGCACCGGCTTCGCCGCGGACTGGCCGTGTTTGATTGTGGCGTGATTTTATGACGGGCGCGGGGAAACGTCAATGGAACGCGCGCGCGTAAGTTGCAGTGACAAAAGTAATAGAGCCGAGATGGAAAGATACAGACTTCCCTCACGCCCAAGCACACCGAGCAAAGCCAGCGGCAGGAAGTAGGCGAGGGCCAGCCAGAACCAATCTGCGCGGCGGACAGACGCGGCCAACGCGAATAGCGGGATGAGTAGCAGGGTGAAATCGTAGTTGAGCAGGTACGGGTCGGCTAATAGGGTGAGCAGAGTCGCGAGCGGGACGAGGGTTTCGGGCGCGCGGAAGAGGTCGCGGCGCAGGAGGAAGAGGGCTGTGAGGAGCAGGGCGAAGATGGCGAGTCCGAGCGGCAGGGCCGGGCCGATGGCGGTCTCGCCCGTGACGAGCGCGACCAATGCGACGGGGAGACTGGCGCACAGGCCGCAGGAGTCCACGCCGGGGATGTCGCGGAAGCCAAGCAGGGATTGAATGTAGTGCACCGGCCAAACTGGGTCAGCAAGGAAACCGAGGAGGAAGAGGAAAATGCCAGTGAGGAGGATCGCTTTGAGGGCGCGACGGGAGAAGTCAGTGCGGAGGAGGTAGAGATGGATGAGCGCGGCCAGCACGATCGGTCCGCCCAGATGCGGCTTGAAGGTGAGCAGCGCGGCGGCGAGGGCCGTCAACGCGAAGGACTCGCGGCGCAGGGCAAAGGTCAGCAGGGACGCGCCGAGCAGGACCGGGAAGATGTACTGTCCCACCGCGAGACTGCCGAGGACGGGGAAGAACAAGATCGCGATGGGAAACGAGATGAGACGCGGCGCGGGCTTCCAACCGTCGGTGAGCAACCAAGCCGAGAGCAGGAGCATGGCGAGGTTGAGGCCGAACCACAGGCGCACGGAAACTTCGGGAGGGGGAAAGGCGAGGAAAATTGTCGAAAGAGCGTACCAGGGAGGATACGGGAAAGGCAGAACAATGACCTGCTCCCGCGGGACATTCGCGAGGCGCGCGATCATGTCCACTTGGCCGGCGTGATCGTAGAGCGCGATGCCTTGCGTCAGGCCGAGGTCCGCGTGGTAGAGGACTTGGAAGTCGAGGTAGGGGTTGAGGGGGAGGGGGAGGAAGGCGAAGAGGAGAGGAAGAATAATGAAAAGAAAGATGAAAGATGAAAGATAAAAGATGAAACGCGCCGTGGAGTTGCTCATTTGCTGGGTTGCCTATTTGCTGGTTTGCTCTTTGGCTTTTCTGGCAATAGCGTGGATAAGTCCGCGGAAGACGAATTGGTGGAAGGGATAAAGAGTGTACCAGTAAACGAATCCGCCGAGGCCGCGCGGGGCGAAGTAGGCGGTTTGGGTGAGGTAGGTCGAAATTGAATTTCGACCTACGCGCCATTCCATCCACCCCTCGCCGGGCGCGCGCAAGTCAGCGTGGAGGAGCAAGCGATTCGGCTCGATGGCTTCGACGGTGTAGTAGTCAACCTTGTCGCCGGGTTTTAACACAAAGTCACTAAGGCTCGAAGGCACGAAGTTTTTATTTCTTTGTGGCTTTGTGTCCCCGTGTCTCCATGGTGAGAAGAATCCATCAATCCAGCCGCGCAATTTCCACAGCCAATTCGCGAAGGGCCAGCCGTTCGTCCCGCCCATGCTGGTGAGAACGCGGAAGAGCGCTTCGGGAGTCGCGTCGGTTTGGAGTTCGCCATGTTCGATGAAGAAGCCTTCGTGTTTGAGACTCCGCGCCGGGCGCGCGCCATCGTCCCAGACGCGCTCGATGCGCGCGGGATGCAGGTGGGACAGGGCTTCGCGGGCGGCGGAGTCGAAGTCGAGCAGGGTCACTTCGGGGAAGACGCGCAGCGCGTCGTCGTGGATGACCACGCTGTTGTCGCCGAGACCGCCGACGAGCGCGTGCGCGATGGGTCGCGGGACGGGAGTCATCAGCCCGATGCCAAAAGCCATGAACCAGACCGGCAGGCCGGGCAGGAGCAGGAAGCGGCGTTTCAGTCCGCGCAGGCGCGCGTAGCGGAGCATGAGGTCGGCGTAGGTGGTGACCTCCGGCCCGCCGATCTCGAAGACCTGACCGTGACCGTCCCAGTTGTCCAGGGCGGCGAGCAGATAGTCAATCACGTTTTGCGTCGCGATGGGCTGGGACTTGTTCTTCAGCCAGGTCGGGCCGGGGATGATGGGGAACAACTCGGTCATAAAGCGGATCATCTCGAACGAGATACTGCCCGACCCGGCGATGACGCCCGCCCGAAATTCGGTGACAGGGACGCGCCCTTGTCGAAGAGTCGCGCCGGTTTCGAGGCGCGAACGCATGTGCGGCGCGATGTGTTGTTCGGGGTCGGCGAGACCGCCGAGGTAGATGATGTGTCCCACGCCCGCCGACTCGCAGGCCTGTGCGAAGTTGCGCGCGCCGACCAGTTCGCGCTCGGTGTAGCCGCGTCCGCTGGACATGTTGTGGATGAGGTAGTACGCCGTATGGACTCCCGCGAGCGCCGGGGCGAGGCTGGACGGAGTCATCACATCCCCGGAGAAAACTTCCGTCGAGGCGCGCCAAGCCCGCCCGTCGAGTCGACGCGGGTCGCGGGCGAGGAGTCGCACGCGGTGGCCGCGATCCAACAGGCGAGGAATGAGTCGGCTGGCGATGTAGCCGGTCGCGCCGGTGACGAGGAGTTGCATAGAGTGATCAGTGATCAGTTTTCAGTCATCAGTGTTCAGTAAAGACTGATTACTGATGACTGATCACTAGTGATTAAGAACGCGCGCTCGCGAGGCCAACCGCCGCGTGAGGCCGTCGAAGAGGGGTTTGTGAAAAGGCCACATGGCGTACCAGTAGAGGAAGCCAAAGAAGCCGCGCGGCGCGAAGTAGGCGGTGACGGTGAAGAGGGTTTTGTTTTCCTGCGGCGTGGACTCGAATTGCAGCCAGGCCTTGCCGGGGAGTTTCATTTCGGCGCGCAGGCGCAGGCGCGCGTTCGGCTCGACCTCCTCGACGCGCCAAAAGTCGAGCGCCTCGCCCACGCGCAATTCGTCGGGGTGACGGCGGCCGCGGCGCAGGCCCACGCCGCCGACCAGTTTGTCGAGCCAGCCGCGAAAGGCCCACGACCAATCCATGAACAGCCAGCCGCGCTCGCCGCCGATGCCCATGTACGAACGGAAAACCGCCTCGGGCGGAACGTCGAGCAGGAGTTTGCGCGTCTCGATGTACATGCCCTCCTCGACGGTGAAACGATACGGCTTCACGTCGCCCATGGCGGTGACGAGCGCGTCGGCCCAGGAGGTCTCCACATTGTCGCGCGCGATGCGACCGAGCGCGAGGCGCGTGGCGGTTTGGAAGTCAATCGGCTGGATGCGCGGGAAAATTTTGCGGGCCGCGTCGTCGCGGACGATGAGGCGGGCGCGCAGTCCCTCGATGAGCGGCGCGACCACGCGCCAATGAATCGGCGTGACCATGTGCACCCAATAGGCCGAGAGCAACGGCGCGTTGACCGGCGTGCGAATGAGGACGCGTTTAAGGCCGCGCTCCTGGGCGTAGCCGCGCAGCATGTCGGCGTAGGTGAGGCGCGTCGGGCCGCCGATTTCGATCACGCGGTTGACCGACTCGGGTTCGTCGAGCGCGGCGATTAAATAGGAAAGCACGTCGCGAATGGCGATGGGTTGCGCCTGCGAGAAAAACCACGCAGGGCAAATGAGGAGCGGCTCGCGTTCGGTCAGGTAGCGAATCATCTCGAAGAGGGCCGAGCCGGAGCCAACGATCATGCCGGCGCGAAATTCCGTCACGGGGACTTTGCTATAACGCAACAGGTAGCCGGTCTCATGGCGGGCGCGCAGGTAGGGCGAGAGGTTCGCGGTGGGGTCAACGAGTTCGCCGAGGTAGATGATGCGCTCGATGCCGGCCTCGTCCGCCGCGGCCGCGAAGTTGCGCGCGGCCTGCAGATCGCGTTCGGCGTGAACTTGTCCGCCCTGTTGTCCATGAATCAAATAGTACGCCACAGAAACGCCGCGCAACGCTTCGATGAGGGTCGCGGGTTCGAGCGCGTCGCCGGTGACGATCTCCACCTGCTTCGACCAGGCGCGGCCTTCGAGTCGCGAGGGGTCGCGGACCAACACACGCACGCGCTGGCCCGCTTCGAGCAGGCGCGGCGCGAGGCGTCCGCCCACATAGCCGGTCGCGCCGGTGACGAGGATCAGTTTGGATTCGGTCATGGTCGCGCCAGATTATAAACGGTGACGTGCGGCATATCTGCTACAATTGGCGGGCATGTCCGCGTCGCGACCTCTTTTCTGGATTTCCTTCGCCTTCCTGGCCGGCATCGCCCTGGGAAAATGGCAATCGCTCCCCGTTTCGATCTGGCTGGCCCTGGCAGTCGTGATCCTCGCGCTTGGATTGCTCTGGCGCTTCCTCATCCAGTCGCTCGACATGCCCTCCCTGCGCGCGGGATTCACCTCCGGCATCCTCTTCTTCATTTTTCTGTGCATCGGCGCGGCGCGCTATGAGACCTCCATCCCGCATTTCAACGCCTACGATCTGGCCTGGTATAACGACCGCGACTACGAGACGCTCGTTACCGGCTGGGTGACTGAACTCCCCGACCGGCGCGACGCGTATACGAATCTCACCATCCGCGCTGCCGGCGTGGACACCGGCAGCGGCAACAACCTGCAAGTGGACGGCCTGCTTCTGGCCCGCGTGGACGCGAACGAGAATTATCAATACGGCGATGTGATTCGCCTGCGCGGCCGCCTCAAGACTCCCCCCGAAGACGAAGAATTCTCCTATCGCGAGTACCTCGCCCGCCAGGGCATCCACTCCACCATGACCAGCGCGGAGGTGACTCTCCTGCCGGGCGAAGCGGGCAATCCACTCTCGACCTGGTTGTACTCCCTCAAAGCCCGCGCCCTCGAAACCATCTATCGCATCTTCCCCGACCCCGAAGCCTCGCTCCTCGCGGGAATTTTGCTTGGCGTGGACAACGGCCTGCCCAACGATTTGCAACAAGCCTTCAAAGACACCGGCACGGCGCACATCATCGCCATTTCCGGCTTTAACATCGCCATCATCGCCAGCATTTTCCTTTCCATCTTTGGGCGGCTCTTCGGCCAACGACGCGGCGCGCTCTTCGCGGCGGTGGGAATTATCTTCTACACCCTGCTCGTCGGCGCGGACGCGGCGGTGGTGCGCGCCGCGGTCATGGGCGTGACGGCTTTGTTCGCGCGCCACTTTGGCCGCAGGCAGGACGGCGTCAACACGCTCTTCTTCGCGGCCGCGCTGATGTGTCTCTACAATCCGCTCTACGTGTGGGATGTGGGTTTCCAACTTTCCTTCGCCGCCACCTTGGGGTTGATACTTTACGCTGAGCCTCTTTCAACAGGCATTTTCAATTTGGTCTACAACCTCTTTCCATTAAGAGTCGCTCGCGGACTCACAAAACCGTTTCCCAAGAATCTTTATCTTTTCTTCGCCCGTCAAGTCTCAAGAAATTTTGCGCGAAAAGCGATCAAACCTTTTAGCGATTATGTGCTTCTGACCCTCGCCGCGCAGATCACCACCCTGCCGATCATGGCCTATCACTTCAACCGGCTGTCGCTCGTCTCGTTCATCGCCAACCCGTTCATCCTCCCCGTCCAACCGGCGGTGATGATCCTCGGCGGGCTGGCCGACATCCTCGGCATGATCTTCCTCCCCCTCGGACAAGCGGCCGCCTACATTGCCTGGCCATTTGTCGCTTACACCATTCATGTGGTGGACTTTTTCGCCAACGTGCCGGGCGCGGCAATCTCGGTGGATTTTCCCTTCTCCGGCGTGATCCTCTGGTACGCGGCGCTTCTCGGCTTGACCTTTGGCTGGCTCCCGTTTAGGAACTTTATGCAAACCCTTCAAACGCGATTCCCGAAAATTCCCGTCTGGGCCGCGCTCACCGGCTTGACCATCCTCGCCATCCTCGTTTGGCGCGCCGCCCTCTCCACCCCCGACGACCGCCTGCACATCACCTTCCTCGATGTGGGTTCCGCGGACGCCATCCTGATTCAATCTCCTACCGGCGGGACGGTTCTCATCAACGGCGGGGAAAACCTCTCGCAACTCTCGAGTCAACTGGGCGAGCGCCTGCCGCTCTTCCATCGTCAAGTGGACTGGCTCATCGTCGCTTCGACGCAGGAAGACCAGGTGGGCGCGCTGCCGCGCTTGATGGAGCGCTATCCGCCCGGCGAGGTATTGTGGGCCGGGAACGTGGAGGCCTCCTATGCGTCGCGGTCGCTCGATGAATGGCTGACCAAGAACGAGGTCCGTGTGACGCGGGCCGAGGCGGAGCAGGTTCTCGATCTCGGAGGCGGCGCCACATTGACCGTGTTGACCGTCGGGCCGCGCGGCGCGGTCCTGCTGTTGGAATATGGCGAGTTCCGCGCGCTCCTGCCGGTGGGCTCCGATTTCGACACGTTGAGCGAACTCGGCTTCGGCGAGGAGGTGGGCGAGGTGAATCTGCTCCTGCTCGCCGACGCGGGCTATGCCCTGCTCAACCCGCCGGAGTGGATTGATTTCCTCAACCCGCAGTTGACCGTCATCAGCGTGGCCGCGGCCGACCTGCGCGGCATGCCCCCTCTCGAAACGCTCGAGGCCCTGGGCGAGCGCGCCCTCCTGCGCACCGACGCCAACGGCTGGATCGAAATCCTGAGCGACGGCGCGCAGATGTGGGTCAACGTGCAGCGCGGCGGACCGGCCACGCCCATGCCGACCATTACGCCCACGCCCACCGAAACCCTGCCTCCCACCGTGCCTCCGCTCAGCGAAGAGGATTTTCTGCTCACACCGACCATCGAGTTCCCCTTCTTTGGAACGCCGACGTTCACGCCGTAGTCTTTTTGAAAAATAGATCCAAACGCGGCCCCGCGCCGGGTCGCGCTTTTTCATTTATACTCTCCCCCATGCTTGACTCTTCCCAACTCAATCGCGTCGCCCAATCCCTGCCCTTCCTCCAACGGGCGGAGGCGGCGCTCCTGCGCGACTTCCAGCAGGCCGCGTTCGCGCGCATCCCCGCCGGGCGCGACGTGTTCCTCGAAGGCGACCGCGTGGACGGAATCGCCCTGCTCCTCTCGGGCGCGGTGCGCGTCTACAAGGTCGGCGAGACGGGACGCGAGATCACGCTCTATCGCTTCGGCACGGGACAATCCTGCATTCTCACGGCCAACGCCATCCTCAGCCAAAATAATTTTCCCGCCATCGCCACCGTCGAACAGGACGCGGAGGCTGTGATGATTCCCTCCGATACTTTCCGCGATTGGGTGCGCCGTCACGACACGTGGCGTGACTTCGTCTTCGACCTCCTCTCGCAACGCCTCTCCACCGTGATGGCGATTGTGGACGAGGTAGCCTTCCGCCGCATGGACGCGCGACTCGCCTCGTTTTTGTTGGAACAGGCCAGGGTCCAGAACCCGATGCGGATCACCCACCAGCAAGTCGCGGCCGAGTTGGGCAGTTCGCGCGAGGTCATCAGCCGCCTGCTGGAGGATTTCGCGGCGCGCGGGCTCATCCGCTCGTCGCGCGGCGAGATCGAAGCGCTGGAGATGGATGAATTGCAGGAGCGCGCCAAGGGGAATTGAGTCCGATAATCTCCACAAATGTCCGCGAATGAATTCGCGAAGATTAGCGTTTATTCGCGGACCGACTTGGTGACTTTGTCACAGACGGATCGTGAGAATGTGTCTACAATGGGGACATTCAAACAAAATCACAAAAGGAGATTTTCAAATGAACCCCTTCGTTGCTTTTATGGCTTCCACTGCCGGTCGCATCGTTCGCGCTGTTGCTGGTCTCGCCCTGGTGTATGTCGGTTGGGCGGTAATGGGCGGCACTGGCGGCATCATCGTCGCCATCGTCGGCTTGGTGGTGTTCTCGGCCGGAGCGTTCGATTTCTGTCTCTTCGCGCCGCTGTTCGGCGGCCCGTTGAGCGGCGCCAAGATCCGCGCCGGCAAGTAAGAAGCGCGCCGAGTCGCAGAACCCTGGTTTCTTCGAGAAACCAGGGTTCTGTGTTTTCATTCCGGTTCGCGGAAATCGTAGATACCGTCGCGGATCAAATAATTTTTTCCGCACGAGGGACAGATGAGACGATCCGCTTTCTCCTCCAGCGGATGCGTTCCGCACTCGGGGCATTGGAAGAGTATCTGGGAATTGGACAAATTGGAAATTTGTCCTACGCGTCTGGCGCGCACAAACACCGACGGCGTCACCTGGAATAATTCCCCCGTCGGCTGAAAGAGACCGTCCAACGTGGCCAACATCTTCGCCGGCGCGACGCGTTTCAGCCACCCGACCCGGAAATGCGACACCGTTCGCTTCTTCTCCACGGTCAGGCCGGCCGCGCCCAACCAATCGAAGACGGCCCTCGGATGGAAGTCGAAATTCAGCGCGGCGAATTCCACCGGCTCGCGCGTGAACGGACTCCACTCCTGTCGCCGCAACGCGTAGCGCAGAATCGCTTTGAGATTGAGTTTGTTCGCGAACTCAAGAATGAACGCCGACCCCGGCTGGAGCACGCGCGCCGCCTGACGGATCGCCTTCGGCGCGTCGGCCATGTGGTGCAAGGTGCGGATCATCGTCGCGCCGTCGAAGAGACCGTCCACGAAGGGCAGGCGGTACGCGTCCGCCGCGACGTAGGTGAACTTCTCCGAGCGTCCGAGTCGCGCCTGGGCCTGTTGCAATTGCGTGCGCGAATAATCGAGCAGGACAATCCGCTCGAACCCGGCGTAGCGCGGCGTATTCCTTCCCGCGCCCGCGCCGATTTCCAGCATCAACTTTCCGCTTGGAGGCAAAAGATATTTGAGCGCGATGGCCTCAGCGGCATCCTCATAGGCGCGCCCGCCCTCGTCCCAAAACGAGGTTTGATAGTTGGAGCCTTCGTAGTCGCAGACGGGAATTTCAGTCATCAGTATCCAGTGTTCAGTGTTCAGTGTTCAGTGTTCAGTGTTCAGTGTTCAGTCGGGGAGGTAAAGTAGGGGGCTTGTTCTTCACGGATGGAGAGGGCTTCGGGATTGCAGAATAGTTCGGCTTTTGCCATCATACCACCGAGAAGACGGCCCAGTTCGGCGCACTTTTCAAGAAGCGCGTTTGCTTCTTCCCTGGAAATGTACTCACAATCCAACGCGGTTTCCAACCAATGTTGAGTCTCCATTTGTTCCCCGTCGGCGTCTGTCAGCTTGCTGATAAAGTGCGCCTCATAGCGTCTCTTTCCCCAGGCTTCCGCAATCTGCGCGCCGACCGACCGCGAGGAGCGGCGAACTTGATCGGTCAAAGAGAATTTTTCATCCCGCGGAAAGCGGGTTGTCAATTTGAATATCTCCTGCGCCGCCGCTCTCGCCTTTTGGTAAACAATCAAGTCTCGATGAGTCTTTGCATGTGCCAGGTTGGACACAATTTTCTCCTCTCTACATTCAGTGACCAATGGCTCTTCTGCCACTGGTCACTGGAAACTGAACACTGGAAACTGAACACTGATTACTTTCCGTTAAACCCTCGCCCCACCGAGCGATACTTGAATCCCATCTCTTTCATCGTCTTCGGGTCATAGATATTTCGTCCATCGAAGATGACCGGGGACTTGAGCAGGCCTTTCACTTTTTCGAGGTCGAGTTGCTTGAACTCGTTCCATTCGGTGACAACGATCAGCGCGTCGCAGCCCTTCGCCATCTCGTACGGGTCGTTGTGGAATTCCACGGCCGGCAGGAGCGGACGCGCCACTTCCATCGCCACCGGATCGTAGCCGCGCACCTTCGCCCCAGACTCAACCAGTTCGCTGGCAATGTCAATCGAGGGCGCGTCGCGCATGTCATCCGTGTTGGGTTTGAAGGCCAGTCCGAGCAGGCCGATGGTCTTGCCTTTGAGCGAGCCGCCCACCATCTCCGCCGTGCGTTGGACGGCGGACTTGCGGCGTTCGTAATTCACGTCCATCACTGAGTCGAGGATGGGGGTGTCGAGTTCCTTCTCCTTCGCCATGTAGGCCAGGGCTTGGACATCCTTCGGAAAACAGGAGCCGCCCCACCCGAGTCCCGCATCGAGAAAGTGTTTGCCAATGCGCGCGTCGTAGCCCATCCCCGCCGCCACCTCTTTCACGTCCGCGCCGAGCGCTTCGCAGATGTCGGCCACTTCGTTGATGAAGGAGATCTTCGTAGCGAGGAAGGCGTTGCTGGCGTACTTGATCATCTCGGCCGTCCGCAGGTCGGTGATGACGATGGGCGCGCGCAGCGGCAGATGCAGGTGCGCCACCTTGTTGGCCGCGTCCTTGTCCATTGAGCCGATGACCGTGCGATGCGGGTTGGTGAAATCGCCAATGGCCGAACCCTCGCGCAAAAATTCGGGACACGACACCACCGCGAAGTCAACCGGCTTGGGCTGCGCGCCGCGCACGATGTCGGCCACCCA
>CAZVAX010000091.1:0-16337 GCA_964625215.1 uncultured Anaerolineaceae bacterium
AATGGGAGTCGCTTCGGGGGCTGGGTGGGCTTGTCCGTGCGGCGGGTTGTGGGTTACGGCGAGCGTGTCCGTGGGGTGGTCAACGGACTCTATCACGGACTCACGAAGGGAACGGATGGATGGCGCGCAAATGGGAGTGGTTTCGACAGGCTCAACCCAACGGCTTCGGAGTGAGTGGGCTTGTCCCTGCGGCGGATTGTGGGTTTCGGCGGGCGTATCCGTGGGGTGGTCAACGGACTCTGTCACGGACTCACGGACGGAAACGGATGGACGGCGCGCAAATGGGAATCGCTTCGGAGTGGGTGGACTTGTCCCTGCGGCGGGTTGTGGGTTTCGGCGGGCGTGTCTGTGTGCGCCAGCGGGTTTTGATGTAAAATAATCGTGCTTACAGTTGATTTGAACCAACAAAGGTGAAACCATGAAATCTGATATCTCCATCCCCAATCCACTTTTCCGATCCGCGCAGCAACTGGCGGAGAAGCTCGGTATTTCGTTGAGCGATCTTTATACCGCCGCGCTTTCGGATTATGTCATTTCCCACGAAAAAGGAAATGTGACCGAGATTCTCAATCAGGTATACGAAACTGAGCCTTCGGAAATCGAGCCTGAACTGGTCACAATCCAGATGATATCTGTGGGTGGTGACTCTTGGTAGTTCAGCGCGGCGAAATCTGGTGGGCAAACCTGCCTGAACCAACTGGTTCCGAGCCTGGCTTTCGCAGGCCTGTTCTGGTCGTGCAATCCGACGAGTTCAATCAAAGTCGGATCGCGACGGTCATCGCGGTTGTGTTGACTTCCAATTTGAAATTGGCGCAGGCTCCAGGCAATGTTCTTCTACCAAGCAAGGCAACCCATTTGAGCAAGGATTCGGTTGCCAATATTTCCCAAGTTATTACCGTTGATAAATCTTTCCTGACGGAAAAAGTGGGAGGATTGCCGTCGCACTTGTTCGAGCAAGTGGAAAGCGGACTTCGATTGGTTTTGGATTTGTAGCGCTATCGCACCTCACGGACGCAAACCGATGGATGGCGCGCAGATGGGAGTCGCTTCGGGGTGGGTGGGCTTGTCCGTGCGGCGGGTTGTGGGTTTCGGCGGGCGTGTCCGTGGGGTGGTCAACGGACTCTGTCACGGACTCACGGACGGGAACGGATGGACGGCGCGCAAATGGGAGTCCGCTTCGGAGTGGGTGGGCTTGTCCGTGCGGCGGGTTGTGGGTTTCGGGGGGTGTGTCGGTGGAGGGGATGGTAAGGTCATCCTTGTTGTATAATAGCCGTTGTCGAGAAGGAGTTTCTCTATGTTAGCGCAAACGGCTCTTAAATATGATGTGGAAGTAAATAAAGACGGACAGGTCGAGTTGACTGTTCCATTCCCTGTTGGCGCGCATGTGACGGTCTTCGTTGTAGACACTGGCGACGCCTTTGCTGACTTGCTCTACGCGTCGCAAAGCAGTCTCGATTTTTGGGATAATCCGCTGGACGATGAGGACTGGAACAATGCCTGAGCAAGGGGATATTCTGCTTGTGCCGATCCCGTTTACCGACCTTTCGTCGCAGAAACGGCGACCTGTGATCGTGATTTCCAACAATGCCTACAATCACAAGACGACAGACTTGATTGTAGTGGCAATGACATCCAATCCAGTTGAAGTAGATTACAGTTTTTCGATTACTTCAAGCGATCTTGAAAAAGGTAATCTCAATCACCCAGGCAAAGTCCGCGTGGACAAGATTTACACAATTTCCAAGTCCGTTGTGGTCAAGGCATTTGGACGGGTGAATGGGAAAGTGATGGAACGCATTCGGAGTGAGTTGCAGAGTTTGACAGCGAAGAAATAATTGGCTTGTGGTTGCGAAAAGCCCATCCTGTTATTCGACGGGATGGGCTTTCGATTCCCTGGCGGATTCTGGGTTTCGGCGGGCGTGTCTGTGGAGGGCGAGTTGTATCTTACTCGATAATTACATCCACTACTCCTGTTTCCAGATCGTAACATCCGCCCGCAATTTTTAACGCTTTCCGCATGACCGCCTCGTTGAGGATTGGGGCTTGTTTTAATTTCTCTACGGTGCAAATGATTTGATTGCGAACTGCTTGATCCAGGCGGTTTGTATCTTCGATTACTGGCGTGAGATTTTGCACCAGAAATTGGATATCCGCGTCGGCTTTTTCATGGTGATGTAACGCTTCGCTTGCGGCCTTGATGGCTCCGCAATCATTATGTCCCAAAACCATGATTAGGGGAATATGTAATTTAGCCACGCCAAACTCCAGGCTTCCCAGTACCGCCCGATCCAGGACTTCGCCCGCAGTTCGAATTACAAACAATTCACCCAAACCTTGGTCAAAGATCAACTCGGGAGGGACGCGCGAGTCGACACAGCCCAGCACCATTGCAAATGGGCGCTGTCCTTTTGCCACTTCGATACGGCGACTTGCCGACTCGTCCAGAGTAGATTTGCTTTCAACAAAGCGCTGATTGCCGTCAATTAATTTTTGGAATGTAGGTTCGGGCATCTCAACTTCCTTTCTGGTTGATTGGGGCGATTTTTGAGATTGCAAACGCGTTTCTTGGTTGTTTACATTCTAACCACCCTGGATAAGCGTGTAATTTCACATATCTATTGGATAGATTACATTAATCTCACGGAAATCTAACAACCTGAGGTACATGACAACTCCGTTGGTGTGTGGGAAAATATGGATTGCATTTCTCTATTTTAGAAAGGCAGGCGAACCATGTTGCTCGAAACCTTGAAATCGGAAGCCATTGAACGTGGCCTGCTCAAACCCGAAGAAGAGATCGGCCTTGAGCAGGCCTTTGTCCTTGTCCGCGATATGCCTTACATTCGCGCCAGTTCGCGCGACCCCGGCGCTATTATCCAGGAGTGGCGCGGTACCTGCTCGGGGAAGCATTACCTGCTGAAAAGACTCTTCGCCGAACTCGGTTACCAATCAAAGTTGATCGCCTGCACGACCGTCGCGCGTATTGACCCGAAAAAGGTCAGGGGAAAACTGCGGAAACTGCTGGAGCAGTCCAATGGCCGCTTCGTGGACGTGCATAACTACCTCATTCTGGAACTGCCGGAGGGGATATGAACGTGGACGCGACTTGGCCGCTCGGCCTCAAAGGGATGGGCGTTGTCGTGAACGAGAATTTCGTGCGGGGACAAAACCAGCAGATTGCCTGTGAACCGGTGAAATCGTGGGTCGTCCCGGATAATCGTAACGCGCAGGAATTCAAGGATAAAATATTGCGGGAAAGTTTCACCGCGAAAGAGCTGGCGCACAGAGAGGAGTTCATCAAGACGTTGGGTGTGATGACAAACAGTCGGTGGATCAAGTTCCTGTTGAAGTTGGAAACATTGATAAAGAGAATGTTCGGCAAGTAAATGCCCGTTGCCGCTTTGCGCCGCTCGTTTTATTGGAGAACTCACTTACAATAAATTCTGAAAAACCTGAAAGGAAAATACTATGACAACCCGCTACAAAGTCCGTCAAAAACTAATTTCCATCGGCGATGACTTCTGGATCGAGAACGCCGATGGAAAACGCGTCTTTAAAGTGGATGGCAAGATATTGCGCATCCGCAAGACGCTTGTCTTTGAAGACATGAATGGCAGGAAGCTGTGCCAGATCAAAGAGCGCCTGCTGACTATCAAAGATACAATGATCGTCGAAGACCCGGATGGCAAAGATATTGCCATCATCAAGAAGGCGCTCATTGCCCCCCTGCGCGACAAGTGGAATGTGAATGTCAAGGGTGGGGAAGACCTGGTTGTCCAGGGCAACATTCTCGATCATGAGTATGCCGTCAAGCAGGGACGCAGGCAGGTCGCGCAGGTGTCCAAGAAATGGTTCCACGTCACGGACACGTACGGCGTGGAGATCGAAGAAGGTCGGAACGATATTCTCATCTTGGCAATCGCAGTCGCCATTGACATGATGGCGCACGACGAAGCCTAGATGATGAAGGCCTCCGAGACGATGCTCGGAGGCCTTTTGTCACTCGGGGCGATAGGGCGCTTCTTGTTCGAGGTTGCCCACATATTCGGGCAAACCCATTCCCCCGATCATCTGGCGGATGGATAATATCTCTCCAAGATGGAACCAGAAATGATAGATCTGGCGTTGCAACGCGTCGCCGCCTTTCTGCCCGACCGATTTGCCATTGAGCGGTAGATCGGCGAGCAGGATGGCGGTCGTCAGCGAATCAAGATACGGGTCGGCGGCTTTCCGGATGACGCGCCAAGTCTCCATCATCTCGCTGAAAGATGGAGCGCTCATCGGAGCCCCATAGCCAACCATTGCCTGTAAATTGGGAAACAAAACGATGTTTTGCGGACGCCACAAGAACGTGCGCTGTTCGTACAAAGCGAGATGGCCGACGATCCAACTGATGCAGTTCATCTGTCCAAAGTGACGCGCCCCGTCTTCCTCGGTCACGCCCTCGAGTCCGCGCAGGAGTTCAATGCGGGTAAAACGGAATTGGTCAACCAATGGGTGTGTCATAAATACCTCCTTGGCGCGTGCCCTTAAGAGATTAAAGCCCGCGCTCCGCCAGGCGCAACGCGCCCCAATCCGCCTCCGTCTGTGGGATTGGCTTCACTTCCTCCTCCGGCCTCCGCGCGAGGCCGAGCGCGCCCGTGGAGCAGTGGATCACGCACACGCCGCATCCCGTACAGCGGATAGCGTCCACGCTGGCGAGCAAATCATTCATGGCGAGCGCGTTGAATTGGCAGGAGGAAATGCAATCCTCGCACCCGTTGCATAGCGCCTCTTCCACCTGGTTGATAAAGGCCGAACTCGCCACCACATTTGCGATGCCCAACTCGGCCATGCCGCGCAGGATTCCGCACGAGCAGGCGCAACAGTTGCAGATGTAGTGCGTCCCTTCCACGCTGTTGCTCACCGAATGAACGAGTCCCGCCTCCGCCGCGCGGCGCAAGGTCGCCATCGCCTCCTCGTGAGTCAGCGGGTGGATGACGGGATGATTTTCGAACGCGTTCGGGCGCGGGTGAAAGACCATGCAAATGTCAATCGGGTGATCGCACCCCTCGCCGATCAACGCTTTTTGTTTGCGGCAGATGCAATCTTGCACGCCCCACGACCGCATGGCGTTGACGATCTCCGCCGCGCTCTCGAACGGTCGCACCTCCATCGGGTTGCGTACGGTTTCATTGACGGGGATGACGCGATGAACCTGCGGTTTGACGCTTAGGATCTTCCCGAACCCGCCTTGGAAATAATCCTCGAACAGCCGCGCCAGTTCCGCGTCCATTGCGCCGACTTGCATTTCGTAGATTCCGACCACGAACGGCAGGGATTTGAATCCCACCCCGCCCTCGATCTTTCCCGCCTCGATCAGCCCGCGTCGGGACATCGCCTTGAGTTGGTCGCGCAGCTCGGAGGGGTCGCGCCCGCTTCGGGTCGCGATTGACTCGACTGTTTCCAGCGACGGACTCAACTGCGCGGCCAGGTCCGCCTCCTCGGGCGTGAATAGCTTCGCCAGCGTTTTCAATTCCAGGCCGTCTTCAGTGGGCGGAAATCCATTGGGCAGGGCGTTCAATGTCGCGGCCAGCCGTTGATACGCGGTAGCGTCCATAATTGCCTCCAGGGGATTGGGGTCAAAACGCAGACTTGTTTTTCGCTACCGCTAAACGCGCTCGATTTGACGGAGTATAGCACGAACGATAAAACTCCGAAGCCTGGTGGTTTCGGAATTTTACGGAAGTTTCAGTGGACGGATTAATTTGGATGGATCGAGATTATGGGGAGGCTAGCTTCTTCGTCAATTTCCCCAGACGACGCGACTTCTGCAAAGGGTGAGTTATCCAAAGAGGCGAGGGTTTTCTTGCACATGATTCGTCCCCTTTCTGCGCTCTCATTCATACGCAAGCGCAGAAAACAAATGATTTCAAATGGGCGTTTTTCCGCCTTTCATCCGACGCGACCGGTTTGGAGTCGTTTCATTCTGGCGGACTTTGTTGCGTATAATGTATATGGTGTGGGACGTTATCGTTTGAGAATTGACCGGCCTTGGAATGAGCCGTTGCCCGCAGTTGCGCCATGCGCATGGACGGAGGAAACTGATGCAAAAGATAGCCGCAAAACCCAAGCCCGATCCAGCCGCGGCTTTCCTGCCCGTCGCGCTGGACCAGCGTTGGAAAAAATTTCGCCTGCAACTCAAACTTTGCCAGCGCGACTTTTCTGAAAGCGCCGTTCATGACCTGCGCGTCGCCGCGCGTCGCCTGCTGGCGGTTTTGGATCTTGCCCGCGCCCTCGAGCCGCATCCGCGCGTCCAAAAATCCCGGCGTTGGCTGAAAACCCTGCTCGACGCCCTGGACGATCTGCGCGATACGCAGGTCATGCGAATGGAGGCGATCGAAACCGGGCCGCGCCTCCCCGAACTGGAACCGATCCGTGCGATTTTGGCGAAGCGGGAGAAACGCTTGCTGCGCGAGTCGCGCGCCCAAATTCGCGCCCTCAAACTTTCCGATCCCACCGGCTGGATCGCAAAGATTGGGGACTCCCTCGAAAGCCAAGCGCGCGCGCCGCGTTTTCCAGAAACCTTGCTTGCCTTGGCGGACGCAATTTTTCTCCGAGTGAATCAAAATTACATTCGCGTGGATGGAGCGGACGCATCCACCATCCACCGCCTGCGCCTGTCGTTCAAGAAATTTCGATACACCGTCGAGATCGTTCATCCGCTTTGCCCCGCCTATCCGGCGACGCATCTCGGGCGGATGCATGACTACCAGGGCATGATGGGCGGCATTCAAGACGTGGAAACCTTCCTGCAATTTATCGCGGACTATTACGATTCCGCCTCATCCTTCGACCTGGAGCGGGTTCGCCGTTTTTATGAGGCGCGTCGCGCCGAGCGGCTCGCGGCCTTTCTCGAAGGCAAAAGCGAACTCCTCACCTTTTGGCGCGCCGCGCCGGATCAACCCTTCCCCTGGGAGACCCAGCATGATCCTCTACCTCATTCGACACGCCATCGCGGCCGAGTCGCCGCCGCCCGAAGCCGACGATAGTCAACGCCCCTTGACCGAGGAGGGCAAAAAGAAGATGCGCCTGATCGCGCAGGGACTCAAAAACCAGGGCGTCGAACTCGACCTGATTCTCGCCAGTCCCTTTCTCCGCGCGGCCGAAACAGCGCGCATCCTTGCCAAAACCTTCGGCCTGGAATCGAGTCGGGTGATTCCCTCCGCTCACCTTGCTCCAACCGGACGCGCCGACCGATTCATGCACGAGATTCAAGAAAAATACGCCGACGCGCGCTTCCTCGCGGCGGTCGGTCACGAACCCTACCTGTCCAACCTCGCTTCGACGCTGATCGCCGGCAATCCCTCAGCCTCTCTCATTTTCAAGAAAGGCGGCGTCTGCCGTCTCGCCATCGCATCGATTCAATATGGACGCTGCGCGGACCTGGAATGGTTGCTCCCTCCAAAAATCTTTACAAGGATATAGAATAGGAACGTGAAGCAAATCCCGCCTCCCTCTCCCGATCTCTTTATCAACCGCGAACTCAGCCTGCTTGAATTCCAGCGGCGCGTATTGGCCGAGGCGCAGGATGAGACGAATCCCCTGCTGGAGCGCGTCAAATTCCTGTCCATCTTCGGCTCGAACTTGGACGAGTTTTTCATGGTCCGCGTTTCGGGCATCAGCAAGCAGGTGGACGCGAACATCACCGGGTCTTCGCCCGACGGCCTGACCCCGCGCGAAGAATTGGCCGCCATCCGAAAATTGTCCCTTGAGCTCTATGAAGAAGCGTATCAATGCCTCCATCGCAAACTGCAACCCCGCTTGGAAAAAGCCGGCATTCACGTGTTGCCATATATGCGATTGACCAAATCTCAAAAACAAAAAGCGGACGAGTATTTCAAGGAATTCGTCCATCCCATTCTCACGCCTCTTGCTCTCGACCCCGGTCATCCTTTTCCGCACATTTCAAACCTGAGCCTCAACCTCGCCATCGTCATCCGCGACCCCAAAGGCAACGAACGATTTGCCCGGCTCAAAATTCCCAGCAGCCTGCCGCGCTTGGTTCCAATCAAACGCTCCTCCGGCGCGGCCCGCAAGGACGGCACCATCCCGCATCATCATTACTTCGTCTGGCTCGAACAGTTGATCGCCGCCAATGTCGGGTTGCTCTTCCCCGGCATGGAGGTTTTGGAGGCGCACCCGTTTCGAGTCGTTCGCGATGCGGATATCGAGATCCAGGAGATCGAAGCCGACGACTTATTGGAAAATATGCAACAAAGCATCCGCCGCCGCAAGTTTGGCTCGGTGGTGCAGGTCACTATCAACAAGCCCATGCCCGCCTCGATTCGCGACCTGCTCATCGAAAACCTGGAGATCAAACGCAGCAATGTGTTCATCCAACAAACGCCGCTTGGCCTGGCGAATCTAATGCAGTTATACGAGAGCGTGGAGCGGCACGATCTCAAATACCTTCCATATAAGCCGCGCGTGGTCAATCCATTTCGGGATGTGGAGGAGGCCGAGGATATTTTTGCCGCCATCCGGCGCGAAAACATCCTGCTCCATCACCCATACGACTCATTCTCCTCTGTGGTGGATTTTCTCGCCGCCTCCGCGCGTGACCCCAACGTGCTCGCCATCAAACAGACTCTCTATCGGGTCGGGCGCAATTCTCCGGTGGTGGACGCTTTGCTCGAAGCCTCCGAACGCGGCAAGCAGGTGGCCGTGCTGGTGGAACTCAAAGCCCGCTTCGACGAGGAAAGCAACATCGGCTGGGCGCGCAAACTGGAGCAGGCAGGCGTTCACGTCGTCTATGGGCTGATCGGGTTGAAGACCCATTCGAAGATAGGCTTGGTGATTCGCCAGGAGGGGGAGAGCGTGCGCCGCTATGTTCACCTCGCCACTGGAAATTACAACGCCGTCACCTCGAATATCTACGAAGACATCGGCCTCTTTACCTGCGACGAGGCCGTCGGCGCCGACGCGACCGACTTGTTCAACTACCTCACCGGCTATTCCCTGCAACAAAAATATCGCAAGCTCCTCGTCGCGCCCGTCAACCTCCGCCAAGGACTGGAGCGCCTCGTCCGCCGCGAGATCGAAAACGCCCGCAACGGGAAAAAAGCCCGGCTTATCTTCAAGGCCAATTCCATTGTTGATCCCGAAATGATTCAGTTGCTTTACGAGGCCTCCCAAACGGGTGTTGTTGTGGATTTGCTTGTGCGCGGCATGTGCTGCCTGCGCGCTGGCGTCAAAGGCGCGAGCGATAACATCCGCGTGATCAGCGTGGTGGGACGTTTCCTCGAGCACAGCCGCGTGTATTATTTTTACAACCAGGGGCAGGATGAAATCTATATTGGGAGCGCCGACCTGATGCCCCGTAACTTGAACCATCGCGTGGAAGTAGTTTTCCCGCTGGAACATCCCGACCATGTGCGTTACCTGCGCGATCATGTTCTCGATCTCTACCTTAAGGAAAAAGCGCGCGCCTGGAAGTTGTATCCCGATGGAACCTACAAACGCGGACACAAGGATCGCCCGGAGGAGTGGATTGACATTCAGGCGCGCTTGATGGAACATCCCTGGAAAGCGAAATAGGCCCGGGTTGCCTCGGCGCGTTTCCTGTTGAATTTGCAAGTCCCGCCGCCATTGCAAATGGGTATAATAAGCCCATCCGAAAACACCATGAGCGATCCCTCTGTCACCGAATCCACTACACTGCCTCCTGAATCGGCGCCGTGCAACGAATGTGCGTCCGGGCTGATGCATTTGCGCTTCATTACCTATTTCACCTGGCTCGACCAGGAACTGGTTACCGTTCCCAATTTCCCCGCCTGGATTTGCGACGTATGCGGGCGCCGCGAATATGACGAAAAAGCCATCTCCTGGTTGACCATGATCCTCAACCCGGAGGCCGGACATCCAACCCAACGCAGACGCGTTCCGCCTCAACCTCGACCCAGGCCCGCTTCCCGTCCCCCCAGCCAGGATCAATCCTAACCTTCTTCAATCGCCATCCATTCGAGGAACCGCCCCATGACCATGGAATCATCCCCGCGTACCCATCGCTTCCTGCCTGTGGATATTCTCACCTCCAGTTATCGCGTGGTGGGCAAGGTTATGGTGACCAGCAATGGCGCCATGGGGATGATGAACGATCCCACCCATTCCTATATCGAAGTACACGATGCGCGCATGGCCCGCATCCACATGCCCACCAAATTAGTGGATCATTTCGAGATCATTCGGATGTTCAAGCGGCAAATCTTCGCGTTGGCGGTCGCGCGGCGGGAGGACCTCGGCCCCCAAATGGTAGTCCGAGGCGGGTTTGGGTCGGTCACAGAATATCCTGTGCGGTTGACCACCCAAGTCTACGAAATTGACGGAAAGTTGGAGATATCCGGCGGGCGTTTCGATTTTTCCGCGCTCTTGTCCGAAGGGACGCGCGACTTCGTTCCGATCTTCGATGCGTCCCTCTCTGCCATCTTGATTCCCAACCTGCGCGTGGAAAGCCCCGGAATGCTCTTCAATCGCACCCAGGTGGACCTGCTTGCCTTGCAGGCCCAGCGCGTAAAAGTGGGCGGGTAACTCGCAATTTCAAATTTTTGCCGCTCGAAGAGGGCGGCTTTTGATTCTTCGCGCAGGGCGTCAAAACCCGGCATTTTGAATGAGGAGGGGAGTGGTATAATTGACTTGAATTAAACGCCTGCTTCATCTATACGAGACACGAAGTCGGAAGCCTTGTCTTCGTGTCTTTTTATGCGTATAAGCATGTTTTGTGAGGAAATTCATGGATATCGGCACCGTTCACCAGGTTGATATTGACGAGCAAATGCGCTCCGCGTATCTCGATTACGCCATGAGCGTAATCGTGGCGCGCGCGCTGCCCGACGCCCGCGACGGCCTCAAACCCGTCCACCGGCGCATCCTGTTTGCCATGCACGAACTGGGCATCCGCGCCAACAGCGGCTACAAAAAATCGGCCCGTATCGTGGGCGAAGTGCTGGGAAAATTTCACCCGCACGGCGACTCGGCAGTCTACGAGACGATGGCGCGCATGGCCCAGGATTTCTCCATGCGCTACCCCCTGGTGGATGGGCAGGGCAACTTCGGTTCGGTGGATGGCGACGCGCCCGCCGCCATGCGCTACACCGAGGCGCGCCTCAACAAGATGGCCGAGGAGATGCTGGCCGATATCGAAAAAGACACGGTGGACTTCGGCCCCAACTTCGACGACTCCCTCGAGGAGCCGCTTGTCCTCCCGGCCCGCCTCCCGAACCTACTCCTCAATGGGTCGGCCGGAATTGCCGTGGGCATGGCCACCAACATCCCCCCGCACAACCTGCGCGAGCTCGTCGGCGCGATCAACCACTTGATTGACAATTACAGCCGCATGGACGAGATCCCTGTTGAAGAGTTGATGAAGTTCGTCCCCGGGCCGGACTTCCCAACCGGCGGGATGATCGTCGGCTCGGAGGGCATCCTCTCCGCCTATGGCACGGGACGCGGCCGGATCGTCATGCGCGGCATCGCCCACATCGAGGAAATCAAGGGGCGGCACCAGATCGTCGTGACCGAGATTCCCTACCAGGTCAACAAGTCCGCGTTGATCGAGCGCATCGCCGAACTCGTGCGCGAGGACAAAATTGACCAGATCTCCGACCTGCGCGACGAATCGGACCAGCGCGGCATGAGCATCGTGATCGAACTCAAGCGCGGCGCGCAGCCCAAGAAGGTTCTCAACCAACTTTACAAATACACGGCCTTGCAATCCACCTTTGGCGTCATTATGTTGGCCCTGGTCGCGGACGCCAGCGGACGCGCCGAGCCGCGTCTCCTTCCGCTCAAAAAGGCGCTGCAACTTTTTATCGAACACCGCCAGACCGTCATCGTCCGCCGCTCGAATTTTGAACTCGCTAAAGCCCGCGCCCGCCAGCATATTCTCGACGGTTACGTAATCGCCCTCAACAACATCGAGGCGGTCATCAAGACCATTCGCGAAGCCGAAGACGCCGACGTAGCCAAGACCAACTTGATGAAGCGTTTCAAGTTGAGCGACCTGCAAGCCCAGGCCATTCTCGACATGCAATTGCGCCGCCTGGCCGCGCTCGAGCGCTGGAAGATCGAGGAGGAGCACAAACAGGTCGCCGCGCAGATCGCCTATCTCGAAGATTTACTCGCGCACCCTAAAAAGATCCTGTCTCTCATCCGAACCGACCTGAACGAATTGGTCGAAAAGTACGGCGATGACCGCCGCACCAAGATCGCCGCGGATGCAAAGGAAGACCTGCGCGAAGAAGACCTCGTTCAAGATGAGGCGGTGCTGATCAGTCTCACCGAGCGCGGCTATGTCAAGCGCGTGGCGGCCTCCGCCTTCCGTTTGCAAAGTCGCGGCGGGCGCGGGGTGATGGGTCACACCACCAAGGAGGAGGACGAGGTCGTGATGCTGATTCCGGCTCGTAGTCTCGACACGATGCTGTTCTTCTCCGATAAGGGCAAAGTCTATTCCGAAAAGGTCTATCAAATCCCAGACGCCGACCGCGCCGCGAAGGGCATCCCGCTTGTGAATGTTCTCGCGCTCGCCGCCAACGAACGCGTGACTGCCGCCATCGCCGTGACCGACTTCTCCGCGCACGGCTTCTGCGTGATGACCACCCAGCGCGGCCGCATCAAACGCGTCAACCTGGAGGAGTTCGCCTCCGTCCGGCCCTCGGGCTTGATCGCCGTGAACCTGGATGAAGGCGACACCTTGGGTTGGGCGCGTCTCACCAGCGGCAAGGACGAGATCATCCTCGTCACCGAAAACGGACAAGCCCTGCGCTTCAGCGAGGAGAAGGTCCGCGCCATGGGACGTCAGGCCGCGGGCGTGCAGGGGATTCGCCTCAAGAAGGGCGACCTCGTCGCCAGCATGGATGTGGTCCAGCCGGACGGTTCTCTTTTGATCGTCACAACGAATGGCTTCGGCAAACAAACCCCCTTGAAGGAATACTCCGCCAAAGGACGCGCCACCGGCGGCAATTACACAATTGACCCGAAGGCGATTCCCGTCACCGGCAAGATCGCATCGGCGCGTGTTGTCCACAAGGACGACGATCTGACCATTATCACCGCCAACGGCGTCGCCATTCGCATCAAGGTGAAGGATGTTAAACAGGCCGGGCGCGCCACACGCGGCGTCCACTTGATCAAACCGCAGGAAGGCGATAGCGTCGCTTCGGTGGCGCGCATCTCCGCCGAGGATTTGAAGAAGGCCGGGGCGGAGATCAACGGCGAGATCGAGGAAAAAGCCCAGCCGGAGCTGTTGTAATTTGGCATTGGGTTGAGGAATAATGAACGTCCCGCGTGTAAGTGATCGCGGGGCGTTTTCATTTATATGAAAATCGCATCGAACACGGCGTCACTCTCGGCGGCACGAGTCTCAACAAGGGCAAGCGTCATCCCGCCATCGGCGGTGACAGCCGCGTCGGCGCGAACGCGGTGGCGGTCAAATCGGCGTCGGAAAATTCTGTGATGGTCGGCGTGCCGCGACAGGTCGTTCGCCGCTCCCAGCCTCATTGTCCCACCGACGCGCCGGATCTGAATCGCGCCTCCTTGCCGGATGTCTTCGGCGTCACGCTCAAAGAACTCCTGCAACGCGTGGACAACCTCGAAGCGCGGGTGGCGGGCCACGACGATACGCCTCGCATCCACGCGTCGACAAGCGCCACGTGGGAGGGCGTCGAATTTTCGATCTGATCTGGGAATGGAAAACGGCCGGAGCGTCCGGCCGTTTTTTATGGGATCACGAATTTTCCGAAAACGAGCATACACATCGCCCCCAACACACACACGGCGACCATCAGCAACAACGAAAGAATAAAGCGTTGTTGGGCGTTCAGCCCCAAAAACTTTCCGGCCGGTTTGCGCCTCGCATTCGGACGCGAGGCGGGGGGCGCCGGCGCGTCGTCTGGAAAATATTCCACCGAATCGTCGAAGCCTGAATTGGGCGGGTCGCCGCGAAGTCCATCAAACATGGGCGTATTTTATCACACCGCCGGACGCAGTCGCATTTCCCCAAAATGTACTGTCACGATTTTGTCAGGCGATGTTTGCAAACGCAGACTTCCATCCGACTCCAGTCCCACGATCTGACCTTCCTGCCGATTCCCGTTTCCGCCCCCGACCCAAACGGGCTCTTGCTTAAAAGCCAATGCCTCCTCCCAGGCGCCGACCAACCCTCCGCCTGCAATTTTCGGTCTCCACTCCAACAGCGAGGCAAGCGCGTCGCGCAAGAAATCCTCGCGGCTGACGGCGCGACCGAGTTCATCTTCGATGCTGGTAGCGGGAAAGAGGAGTCCCCGCGCGGGCGGGACCGCGCCGGATCGCACGTTCACTCCCACGCCGATGACGGCCGCGTCGAGCGCGTCGCCGATCCATACCGACTCGACCAGAATCCCCGCGCATTTTTTTCGATTGAGCAACACATCGTTCGGCCATTTGATCTGCGCGGCAAGCCCGTATTTTTTCAGCGCGTCCACCAGGGCCAGCGCGGCCAGCCCGGTAAGCAGGGAGGGGGATTCTGCTTCGGCGGGGGTGGGCCGCAGGATCAGGCTGAGGGCGAGAGCCGTTCCGAGAGGGCTGGCCCATTGGCGTCCCGCGCGACCGCGGCCTTGAGCCTGCTCATTGGCGAGGATGAGGGAAAGATCCGGCGCGCCCTCCGTCGCCCAGGCCAGGGCCAGATCGTTGGTCGAGCCGACGGAGTCGTAGTAGCGCAACTCGCCGAGAGGCAGGGAGGCCAGTTTCTTTTTGAGGGAAGATGCGTTCATTGGAAAATACAGCAACCCGTTTTCTTCGAGAAAATGGTTTGCTGTACCTACGTTATTGGAGGTAGTCCCACGGGTTGACCGGCGTTCCCCCAAGGTGGATCTCGAAGTGCAGGTGCGCGCCGAAAGAGTTGCCGGTGTTTCCGGCGGTGGCGATCTGTGTGCCTTTGCCGACCGAGTCGCATTTGTCGAAGAAGTACGAGGTGAGGTGGGCGTAGAGGGTGACATACCCGTTGCCGTGGTCAATTTGCACCATGTTGCCGTAGCCGTATTGACTCCATCCGGCAAAGGTAACCACTCCGCTGTCGGCGGCCAGCACAGCGTCGCCTTCATTTGCGGTGATGTCAATGCCGGGGTGGCCCGCGCTGTAGTTGTTGCCCGAGATAGTGTGCGGACCGACAGTGGGCCAGGAGAAGAATCCCGAGCCAACCGAGCCGCCGCCGCAGTCGTTGCTGCTGCCCCTGACCTCGCTTTGCACTAGGGAGGCGATATCCAGCAGATCGCGCGAGCCGCCGGGAATCATCAAGACCGTGCCGGGTTTGATATCGTCGGGATTGACCAGGTCAATTTCGTTGCCGGGAAATTCGATGATGTCTTCCGGGTCGGCTTTGAAGTTGTTGGCGATTTGTTCGATGGTATCGCCGTCCTGCCAGGTATAGTACAACCCGTCCACCGGCGGGATGAGGAGAACCATGCCGGGTTTGAGTCCGTGCGGGTCGTCGTTTAGCACATCCTTGTTGTTATACAGGATGGATTCGGTCGTCACGCCGAATTTTTGGGCGATGAGACTCATAGCGTCGCCGCGCTGGACGGTGTATTGGGTCGGTTCGTAGCGCGGCAGGTCGGCGGGGATGTTGGTGATCAACTGGATGCGCCGCCCAATGGACGGTTGCGCGCCGGAGACGGGCGGAAGCGGCAACGTGACGGCGGGCGCGTCGGCGGGATTAGCGGTTGGCTCCGCGGGCGGCAGGTTCGAAGCCTGGGCGCGGGTAAACCAGAAAGCGCCTCCCAGCAGGGACGCCACGAGCGCGGCGGTCGCCAGCCAGGAAACGATGTTGAAGCGGTGATTTTTCCAAAATTCGAGAAACTTGCTCATAGGGTTTCGGTTTTTAGTACGCGGAGCGCAAAGTCTCCCGACTTTGCAACCATGCTCCAAAGTCGGGAGACTGTGGAGTCCGTGGGCGAGAAAGGGCTACATATCGTCGGTGAGGCTTTCGAGGAATTCCTGGTTGTTGCGCGCCTTGCTCAATCGAGTGACGATGGCTTCGGTGGCAACGGCTGAGTCCATGCCGGCGCCTTGCGGCGGGGGGGAGGTCATTTGGATGTACATGCGGCGCATGAGCCAAACGCGCTGCAGGATGTCCGGGCCGAGGAGCAGGTCTTCGCGGCGGGTGGATGAACGCTCGATCTCTACAGCCGGGAAGATGCGTCGCTCCTGAAGCTTGCGCGAGAGCAACAGTTCCATATTTCCGGTGCCTTTGAACTCTTCGTACACCACGTCGTCGAGGCGGGAGCCGGTGTCCACCAGGCAGGTGGCGATGATGGTGAGCGAGC
>CAZVAX010000092.1:0-15865 GCA_964625215.1 uncultured Anaerolineaceae bacterium
CGCATGGACAGGTCTCACCGCCAGCAGACTCCCAAATGGTTCAGGGGCGTACAGGCAACCGCCGTCTCATAACAATGTTCGAGATTTTTTCTGCGGCTTTCTCTGGATTCTCGTGTTCCCAAACTCTGATAACTTTCCACCCTACTTTCTTCAGTTCTTTATTTGTATCTGCATCGCGCTCCTGATTTTGTCTTATCTTTTTTTTCCAAAACTTAGCATTGGCTTTTGCTTGTGTCCCATGAATTGGACATCCATGCCAAAAACATCCATCAACAAAAATTGCTACTTTGGCAGACCGAAAGACAATATCTGCCTTTCTGTTCAAATCCATGATGGGCTTTTCGTCAACTCGAAATCGCAAACCCTTCTTGTGAAGTGCCGAACGAAGAGCCTTCTCTGGAGCAGTATCTCTTGGCTTTGCGGCTTTCATTCTTTTCAGAGCCGCATCAGATGATGGAGCAGGTCTGGCGATTTTATTCTTGTTTTTCACTTTCGTCTTGCTTGGCACAATAGAACCGTTCAAGGGTTGGATAACAGAGCACGAACTCTTGCTTTGATATTTAGGTACACTGCTGTAAGTTTAGCCTTTGCATCTTGAGTGAGTAAGGCTGTGTGAGCAAGAGCATCTCTAATCGGCTTATATTGTTTTGCGTCTATGTCCAAGGTGTTCGTAGTTCCCCTTTGGGGATCGGCTGATTTTGCAAGAAGGGACATATCAAGAAAGCTAAGATCGTTGTCCCGTTGTCTAAGGTCTATGTTTATATTTCCAGCCACCTTATTTTCGCCCTCTTTTTTTCGCAGTTTGGCAATTTCTCCAGGAGCGTCGGGGTGAAGTGGGACTTTCTTCTCCTCGATGTATTTTCTAAGCAAATTCTCGGAAATAAAACATTCCGCATAGGATGAAAAATTAAACTTGGCATCTTCCGTCAGCTCATTCACCCATCCATCGACTTTTTTCTTTTGGGTAGAATCACTTGGCAAAGAATAATCTTCTGAAACTACATTGAATAAGTCTATTGATGTTCTCTCTCTTGGGGTGAGGCGAGTGTTTTCATCATCTCCCTTCTCTTTATGTTTGAGTCTCCAGGGATCCCAATCTCTTGCAATTCGCGGCAATATTTCCTTTTGAAGAATATTCAATAATTCCCTGAACTTCGGATCGTCCGCGAGAACTCCTTCTCGACTGCTTGTAAATCTATCAAATTCATCGTCCAGTTCATCAAAATGAATTTGGCCATACAAATAGCTCTCGAACACCTTTGTGGTAAGAACATGCCTTAAGATGTCCCGCTCTCGGAGTCTCCCGTTAACGAATAGGTCGACTCCAATCCTTTCTTCTGTAGTAAATACCTTGAGATCTTTTGTTTTCTTGACGGACGCGATAAAACCTTTTGATACTCCAGCAACTTTTATGTTATCGCTTTCCTTTAGGGTTGGCGGAACAAGCTTTTGAGTGATATATGGGTCGTCAAGTTCGTTGATTTTCCAAAGGAATTCCGTTCTTGCTGCCAGATCATCGAGATCATCAAGAGTAATGAGATTCTCCTCTACATAGATATTGAAACTCTTATCTACTAACGAGAATCTAAAATACAGCGCAATCAACTTCCTTAGATAATCAATGCTATTTTTGACACCATCACTGATATTCTCGAAGCAGATGATCGTCCCGTGTTCATGTCCCTTCATGTATGCTTGAAAAATCGTCTCGTCTAATTCACCAAGTGGATATCTGTCAGGTGTTAGATCGTTCTTGATTGCTTCGTCTAAGCCAGAATTATCTATGATCCCACCTACATATTTTTCGTTGGCAGATTTTCTTGTCAAAATATGAATTTTTTGAGCACATGATAAAAGCGCAATTTTCCCTATGCCTTTTCTGCCAATAAAAGGTCTTTTCTTGCCTTTCGACTTTGAGCCTTCTTTCCGTTTTGAATACCCGATTTTCAGAAATTTATCCTGAAAATCTTCCGCCGTCATTCCTACCCCATCATCTTTTACAACGAGAGAATTCTTCTCTCTGTCAATGTAAATCCATACATTCTCAGCATCAGCATCCCACGCGTTGGAAATCGCTTCTCCAAGCACGGTCATAAAACTACGATATAGATTTCTCCCCAGGTGATTCAGAACACTCAAGGAAATTTCGAATGTAAACTGGTTTTCAGCCTTTGCCATGATGTCCCTCGATATGCAACTTGATTGATTTTCCAATTACAAAACCTAAATCAACAGGAACGGCGTTGCCGATGTAGACACCCAGTCGCTTGATGTATATGGCGTCTTCGCTCTCGTAAAATTTGTAACCTTTAGGAAACGTCTGCAACAATGCCGCTTCTCTGAGCGTCAATGCTCTATTTTGTTCTGGGTGTCCAAATCGCCCAGTTCCAAAATTGTAGAATTGGGTGGTAATGGTTGAAGATGGTTCATCCCAAGACATTCTGCCATACACGGCTTTATACGTTGAACCTGTTTTTTTTGTATGGCAGGCCAGTTTTAGATCATCGCTCCAGTCGAGCCAAGTTCCGTTTGGTTTGGACGCTTTCATTCTTCGTAAATTTATATCGGAAAGTTTGGTTGTTCTGTGGAATGGGTCACTTTTGCAAATCTCACCTGCCCCAACTGGAGGGAGGTCTCCGATTGCCTGTCTCAAAGTGACGTAATTTTTCTCGGAATGCGTTTTGGGAATCAGGGAAATCTCCCCATGCTTCGACGCGAGCAAAACCAATCGCCGTCTTTTCTGCGGGATTCCATAATCGGGGCAATATACATTTGAATACGAAACATGATAGCCGCTTAGTTTTAGAAAGGCGACAAAATTCTTGAATATTCTTTGATTTGCCAGATTGGGAACATTTTCCATTGTTACGATATCTGGCTTGGTTTCTTTTACTAATCGTTTGAATTCACTAATCAGTCGCCATCGTTTTGTTTGTTTCTTGTTTTTGATTTTGTTCGAGTGAGTCGAAAATGGTTGACAGGGAGCGCAACCAGCCAGAATCTTTACTTGTTCATCATCTGGCCAATATTTTTTATTTAATTCTCTCCCCTTTACTTTAGAAATGTCTTTCAAAATGTAATCGGCATGAACATTTTGCTCATAAACGTATTGGCATGACTTGTCTAAATCCACACCCGCGACAACAGGTATCCCCGCTTTCTTTAATCCATAAGAAAGCCCGCCAATGCCGCAGAATAAATCTATGGCAGATGTCTTCATAGCCGTAATATATCATTTGTTCTACGATTCATAAAGGGACAGCCTCCCCTCAGATCGTCCCAATTTCCGCTAATCCCGATACTACCACGCCTCAGGCTTATGAAACGTCCCCGCGCGATCCGTCATCTTCTCGGGGAATTGACTCGCCTCAAGCACGCCTTTTCGTATCTGCCTGACGGACGAAGCCGCGCGTGCCAAAGTTTTGCTTGTTGATTTTTCGTCTGGATTCATGAGGATGATCGGCAATTTGAGAACATCCCGCACATATTTGATGGGCGCTTCGAGATCGGAGTCGTTTGAGATAACCACGGCAGAGTCATACTCTTTTCCAACCCCGTCAATCAGCAGGTGCGTTGCCAAATTTACATCGGAACCTTTTTCCTCTGTGTAAATCACCAGCACGATTTTATGGCGGTCGAGAAACGAGTCGTCAAGACCCAATTTCAAGACTATCTTTCGCGCAAACCTGACCAGCCATCCATTGCCAAAGATCGGCTTCGATAAAGGCATGGCTCTATCCCTGGATATAAACTTTCCTCGGATGATTTCAAAGTCGGGAATTGTTTTCAGCGCCCTGAAATAAATTTGCTGACGCGTCGGCTGGTCGGGATCGGTTTTTCGTGCGCTCACGTTTGCAGTGAAGTACTTGATTTTCCCATTGGATATTCGGGAAGAATCAGTTCGCACATCTTCCGTAAGTTCAGCCATTTATAAGGCGTGTTCTTTACGGCGCGATAGTACAGGTTGAACCCGTCAATGTACACTCTGGTTGTCATAGGCTGTGATGACCTCACTGATTAAAGCAGAAGCCACTCCCAGAAGGGAGCGGCTTCGCGGCCTATCCCCGAAGGGACAGGGGGGTACGTATATTTTACAGCACACAGGCATTAAGTCAATAGAAACATTAATTCGGGTTTTAGGACAGCCTGCCCTCCCTCCCCCTGAAGGAGACAAGCAGGCCGTCCCAATTACCATTTACCACTTACCCCTTCGGAAACCTCGACACCACCTTCGCCGCCGTGGACGCCTTATCCACCGCCCCTCCCTGATGGATTCCAATCGCCGTCCCCTCCTTCGCATACGCCAACTCCACATACGCCTGACCCGTCAAGAATCTCTCCGCGTCCACCGCGCAGGAAGTGACCCAGCCGATCCGCTCGCCATTCGTGGATACCACGGGGTCGCCGTTGTGCGCCATGCGGACGCGCTGTTCGTCGAAGCGGAAGCGGGCAACCACACCCTTGCGTTCTTTCTCGCGGGCAAGGTAGGCCTCCCGTCCAATGAAGTAAGGTTTGTACGGTTTCACATACGAACCGAATCCGCCGTGAGCCACACCCAAATCTCTTTCACCGAACTTGCCAGAGCCGAGTCCCATCTCGTGACCGTACAACGGCAGACCCGCTTCCGTCCGCAATGAGTCGCGTGCGCCCAAACCGATCATCTTGACTCCGAATGGCTCGCCCGCTTTCAGGATCGCGTTCCAGAAGTCCACGGCGCGCTCGGGATGGACGAACAACTCAAACGCCATCTTCTCGCCCGTGTAACCCGTGCGCGACACGATCAAATCAAACCCTCCCACGACGGCATCACACAACTCCGTCCTCCGTAACTTCGTAACTCGTAACCTCGTATCCTCATCCACCCCCATCGCCATCAACACATCCCGAGAACGCGGCCCCTGCAACGCGATATCAATCCGCATGTCCGCGCCCGCCTTCGGGTCACGCAAGTTGCGGATCTCGGCCTCGTACCCGTACGTCCGCGCCCACGGCTTGGCGTTATCAATCTTCACCGTCCCATCCCGCACCGCCTCGAACCACGTCCGATCCTTGTCATCGTTCGACGCGTTCACCACCACCAGGTACTTGTCCCAGGCGCGGCGGTAAACCAGCGTATCGTCAATCACATCCGCGTCGGGCGTCAGGAACTGGCTGTACAAACTCTCGCCAGGCAGCAACCCGCCGCAATCGTTGGCGCAGATCGTATCCAAAAACGACGCCGCGTCCGCGCCCCGCACCTCGTACACGCCCATGTGCGACACGTCGAACAGTCCCGCCGCCCCCCGCGTGGCGAGATGTTCCTCCACCACCGACGTATACCAGACGGGCATCTCCCACCCCGCAAACGGGATGACCTTCGCGCCGCTGGCTTTGTGGACTTCAAACAGTTTCGTGCGACGGAGAACCTCTGCTGGCTCGACCCACTCAAACGCCGCCTTCGCTTCTTTCTGACCTTTCGCGGGGTCGCCGATAAACCAAACTTTTTCCTCGCTGACAGGTTTCCCCGCGCCCATCCCCATCCGTTTGTCCGCTTCCCCATCCGTTCCCCGAATCCGTTTATCCGCTTTCGTATCCGTTACCACAAACGCCCCAGGCATTCTCCTCGCGTCGAAATCTTTCTCGCCATCGAGTCTGAACGACACATACCCGTCCGACAGATCCCTCAGCCACGTCCCCACCACGCCCGCCTTCGCAACAGGGACTTGCAACTGGTAGGTGAAATCATCCACCTTGACGAGCGTCCCCTTCACCGTCCCACCTTTGGGTGTTGTGATGGAGGTCGCCTGCGCCCCTCCCTTCTTCAACGTGGACAAATCACTCGACACCGCGTAATCCAACATCTGCCTCACGCGCTTGCCGCGCAACTCGTAAGTCGAAATTCCATTTCGACCTACTGGCTCATCATCAATGTAGTAAAAATGCGGATACCCACTTTCCTTGTACTTGAAATCAATCCCCGCGCCCTCCGCCAACTTGCGGATTCTCAACTTGGCAACGTTCAACACATTGAAATCCAATTTCGCGCGGCGGACGCGTCCCTTGTGTGGCGTATCCACCGAATGCGGCGCGCAAGCCAGCAACACATCCGCCATGATGTTCGCCAACTCACGCGTCTTCTTCTCATCGAAACCGCGCTGGGTGATCCACGGCGTCCCCAAGCGAATGCCCGAAGGATCAGCGGAATTTTTATCGCCAGGGATCGTATTGCGATTGACGACCACGCCGATAATATCGAGAATGCGCGCCGCCTGATCGCCGCTGAGTCTCGTCCCATCCTCGCCCTCGACGGTCGTCACATCCACATTCACCAAATGACAATCCGTGCCGCCAAACGGAACACGCAACCCACGCAACATAAATTGATCCGCCATCGCTTGCGCGTTCTTGATCGTCTGCGCCTGCAACTTCTTGAACTGCTTGGTCTGCGCCAGTTTGAACGTCAACGACAAAGCCGCGAACACATTGACGTGAGGCCCGCCCTGCTCGCCAGGGAACACTGCCTTATCAATCTTCTTCGCAATCGCCGCGTCGGTCGTCATCAACACCGCCCCGCGCGGACCGTCGAGACTCTTGTGCGTAGTAGACATCACCACATGCGCGATCCCAATCGGCGAAGGGACGACTCCCGCCGCGACCAGTCCGCCGATGTGCGAAATGTCCGCCAGGAAGTACGCGCCAACCTCGTCCGCGATCTCGCGAAACTTCTTCCAATCGGGAACCCATGAATAGGATGAGTATCCCGCGATGATGAGTTTGGGTTTATTCTCCAAAGCCAGCGCGCGGATGGCGTCATAATCCAAACGTTCCTTCGCGTCCACGGTGTAATGCACCGCCTTGAACCACTTGCCCGAGCGATTCACCGACGAGCCGTGCGAGAGATGTCCGCCGTGCAGGAGGTTCAGTCCCATGATCGTATCGCCGAGATTGACCAGCGCCTGGTACACCGCGTTATTCGCGGGCGCACCCGAAAGCGCCTGAACATTCACAAAAATCTGGTCAGCCGTGAATCCGTTCGCCGCGAACGCCTCCGCCGCGCGCCGCCGCGCCAGCGCCTCCACCGCGTCCGCGTACTCCACGCCTTTGTAATAGCGCGGGTCGCCGTTGCGGCGATAATGAGCAAGCCGCGCCGGATAATCGAGGATCTCCTCCTCGGTCATCCAACGCGACTCTTCATCGGGGTAGCCTTCGGCGTAGATGTTCTGGAAAGCCGAAGCCAGCGCCTCGCGAACCGCAAGCGGGGTCTGGCTCTCGGACGGGATCAAGATCAACTTGCGGGCTTGCCGCTCGGCTTCGAGTTGCGTCAATTCGTAGACATCTGGATCGAGTTTGGCAAGGTTGCCGCGGACAAGGTAATCGGACATGGTAGGTCTCCTATGTTGTCGCGCGCATTTCGCGCGTGGTGTAAGTTGTCAGGCGAATTGAATTGTAGGACGGGAGGAGAGAAGGGTCAAGTGAGAAATGACACATTCCCCGCCGAATTGTTCACAAGGCTACCCACCCGCGATCTTCACCTTATACCCCAACCTCTGCAACGTTTCCGCGATCTTCTCGCGCTGTTCGCCCTGGATTTCGATCATCCCATCCTTCACGGTCCCACCCGCGCCACAGGCTTGTTTGAGACGCTTGGACAGCGCGATCAAATCCTCCTCCGAGAGGGCGAGGTTTTTCACCAGCGTCACCACCTTTCCGCCGCGCCCGGCCTTGTCGCGGTGCAGATAGGCGGTCTGTTGCTGCGGGGGCAATGACTCCCCTCTTCTTACAGGAGAGGGGCCAGGGGTGAGGCGGGTGAGGTTCATCTTCCTCAAATCCCCCTCCTCCGAAGACCAGACGGTTTTGTTCGACATGCTCGGATTCCTTCGTCAGCATGAAATGGGAAAGCCGGTTCAACGCGCGTTGCCGCGTCGGTCAGAGTATAATCCACAAAACAAGGAGCGATCCATGAACACAACCGACCCCGTCATCGTAGACATCCTCCGCATTTGCGCGGCCATGCTCGCGGGCGGACTGATCGGTCTGGAGCGCGAATACCGCGACAAATCGGCGGGATTCCGCACACTGATCTTCATTGGCGCGGGCGCGGCGTTGATCACGATTCTCTCCTACAAAATCGGCGGAGACGAAGACCCGGGTCGCATCACCGCCAACATCGTCACCGGCATCGGTTTTCTGGGCGCGGGCGCCATCCTGCGCGACGGGATGCGCGTGGCCGGCCTCACCACCGCCGCCACCATCTGGCTGACCGCCGCCATCGGCATGGCCTTCGGCGCGGGCGAATATCTTTTCGGCGCGTCGGTTACTTTTCTTGCCCTGCTGGTGCTGTGGGTCTTTCCTGCCTTCGAGCACGCCGTGGACCGCATCCGCGAGGAGCGCGTGTACGAGGCCACAATCGTTGGCGGGAGGGAACAAGCGGCCCGGGTCGAAGCCGGCATGGAACAACTGGGATTGAAATCTGCCATCCGGCAATACTTCAAGGAGGAAAACGGATTGCGCTGCCGCTGGGTGGTCTTTGGCAAATCGAACGGACACGAAAAATTCGTTCAACACCTGTTGGATGAGCCGCAGGTCAAAGATTTCCAATATTAGACTTCTTCGGAATTAAAGCCTCAGCCGCGAATTTCACGAATTTGCGCGAATTTTTTGAACATTTTCGTGAAATTCGCGTAATTCGCGGCAGAAGAAGATGTCTAGCGTATTTCCGATAAAGTGTATTAATGGGCTTGCCGTTTCGAAAAAGCCGCGTCGCGCGGCTTTTTCTTTGGGTGGCGAGGCGATCTTCTCGCGCCCATCTACAACGACCCGGAGGTTGGCGCGATGTTGAAGGAGAGTCCACCCATCGGCGGGTCGGTGTTTTTCCGCGAAACGGTCAAGGGATATGATGAACCGGTGGATTTGTGGCGCATGAAATTGTGAGAAAACAACAAGACGGCCTTGCGGCCGTCTTGTTGTTTTTAGGGAACGATCTATGCCTTCGGTTTGCGGCGGGAGAGGAGTCGCCAAGCCAGCCAACCGAGGAAGATCCACGGCGCCAGGATGGGAACCAGGACAATGCCGAACCAGATCAGGAAGTCAATGATGCCGTGATACGCGACCGTCAGCGTATCCCACGATTCCTTGGCGGTCTCGCCCGGCTTCCACGGGATGGGCGTGGCGGTGGGACGCGGCGTGGGGCTGGGCGTGGGCGTGGCGGGCGGCAGGTCCGGCGTGATGTAGACGGTGATCGTGGAGAAGGCCGAACGATCTTTGAGATAATTCATCCTGCCCTTGATCTCTTCGATCTGTCCCTCGATCTCCGAGAGTTGCTCGTTGATCTTGAGCGCCTCGTCCACCGTCTTGGCCTGGTCGAGGAACGATTTGATGCGGTCGCGCGTGGCCTCGAGGTTGGTCAACTGCGATTGGAGGTCCACGTACTGGTCGGTCACATCCTGGCCCGAAGCGGTCTCGTTCAGGACGCGAATCGCCAGGTTTCGCAGGCGGCGCAGGGAGGTTTCGAATTGATCGGCTGGGATGCCGATGGTGAGGGTGGCGTACTTATAGTTCACCCCGCCATGCTCCTCGTACCACGTCTGCGAACTGGCGATGTAGCCGCGCACATCGCTCACTAATTGCGTGACGCCGTCCAGGGCCGCCTCCGAGTTCTTGACCAGCAGGTTGATCTCAGCGTTCTTGATGATCATCCGATCATAGGATAGAACGCCCGCTTCCGCGCCGGTGTTGTAGACCGCGCCTTCCGCCAATGCCGCGTCTGCTTGTGGGGCGGGGGCCTCCACCGCGGCCGGCTCCAGGGCGGGCTTTTCCACCGCGAAGGCTTGATCGGCGGGAGCATTGCCTCCCCCGGAACCCAAAAACAAACCGGGCGCTTCTGTTGCGGCAGGTGAGCCGCAGGCCGCCAGCACAATGCTCAACAGCGCGAGCAGGACAAACGCAATACGTGTTTTCATGTTCTCCTCCTTGCCACAGGAGAATGTCGGCGTGGTCTGTGGTCAAGATAAAACGAGGACGCTTCGGAAAACGAAATGTTCCCCGTCGTTCCAACTATACGTCAAACTCGCGTGTTATTCAATAAGCAACTTTTCCAGTGTTTGTAACATTCTCGGTGGGTCAATTTATTTTCCCACTTCGGGGTGTTCTATTGGTTCGCGTGCGTGTTTTCTCCCAGTGGGTCCCCTAAACGGTGTAGGTATCATGCTGAAAATGGGGGTTTTCTCCCGCCATTTTAAAAACCCACCGCCTATCTTACAGAGTCGGTTGTAGGCGTGCGCGTGGGATCGAGCAGGGACGAAAATCCGAGGCAGGCCGGGGCCGAGTCGCTTCGGCCGGAGGGAGAACGGGTTTGACCGTTCTCGTCGTAGATCTTCACGAACTGCGCCTGCGGGAATTGTTTGAGATTGGCGATGAGCGCCTGCGCAATCGAGTATCCCTGCGGACTGAACTCACACGCGCCTTTGAGATAGATACGCAACACACCGTCTTCAATGGACAAGCGACTGTAACCGGTGAACCCGTTGTAGATGGCGATCAAGCCGCTGCGCGTTTCCGCGTCGCGCGGACCTTTGAAATATTCCTGCAACAGGAAGGGAAGAGGGTCGTTGGCCGAGGCGGTATAACGCGCGACTCCAACTTCGGGGGGAATCAGTCCCGCCGCGAGACGCTGGCTATCCACAAAGTAGACCGTCACTTTTTGGTAGAGGGGCGTGTCGGTGGGCAGGGCCGTGTAGATCAGCGTGGGCGTGCGCGAAGGCGTGAATGTGACCGTCGGCGTGAAGGTCCGCGTGGGGGTAAATGTGGAAGTGAAGGTAAACGTGGATGTCGGCGTGCGCGTGGGGGTGAAGGTAAATGTCGGTGTGGGCGTGCGCGAGGGAGTGAACGTTAACGTCGGCGTGAATGTGAATGTGGAAGTCGGCGAGGGAGTCTTCGAGGGTGGAACCGGCGTGGCGGTGGAGGTCGGACGCGGCGTGCTGGTGGGCGTTGGAGTCGGCGTGATGGAAGGAATCCGGCTTGAGGTCGGGGTGAACGAGGGCGTGCGCGAGGGCCGGGGGGTGAGGGTGGGAGTCGGTTGGACCGGTTTGCCGGTCAACGTGAAGGCGGCGGAGGTCAGGTATTGATGTCCCACAAAAAATTGCACCTCGTACGCGCCGGGCAGAAGGTCGTACGGCTGTTCGGGTTGCCAAAGCGAAAAACTGCGCCCGCTCGGTCCACCGCCCCAAGGCCGGGTGTCAATATAAACGATCTGCCCGTCGCGAAACCAGAGCGCGGTGAATTGCGCGCCGGGAGTCATGCCGCTGTATTTGAAGGCCGCGTACATTTGGCGGATCGGGTTGCGCCACCGAGCGCTGGGATTTTGCGCCAATTGCCCATCCATCACAGGCGAGAAACGAATCTCGGCGATGGCGGCATCCGGCCCGGGCGTTACCTGGCTGGTGATGAGCGCTTCGATAGATAACGGCAGGATGGGCGCGCTGGTGGGCGTGGACGGCGCGGGGCGGGTCTGTGTGGGAAACGGGGTGGAAAGCGCGCGCGAGGTGGCGGTGGATGTGTCTGCGCTGGGGGCGGCTTGCGGCGTGGAGGTGAAGAGGGGCCGCGGCAGGGAAAACAGCGGATCGCCAACCCGGAACACGAGCAGTCCAACCACGATCAACAGCGCCGCCGACCCAACCAACCACCAACCGGCTACGATGCGATCGCGGCGATGGCGAAAGTAGGCGGTGCGGAGTCCGAGTTGGATGGCGCGCAATCCCATCAACAGGCAGACGACGCCCGAAGCGAGCAAAATCACACTTGGCAGATTGGTTCCGGTGAGAGGCACGCAAAAATTATAGCATGGGACGCTTGACCAGTGTTCGCGGCTATGCTACATTCGACGCATGACCGCGCTCACCTTCCTCAAATTGGGCGGATCGCTCATCACTGACAAAGACAAACCCTTCACGCCGCGACTCGACAAACTGGCCGCGCTGGCAAACGAAATCGCTTCATGCCGGACCTCTGTCGGGCCTCTGCTTCTCGGACATGGTTCCGGCTCGTTCGGTCACGCCGCGGCCAAGGAGTATGGGACGCGCGATGGAATCAGCCCCTCACCCCCGGCCCCTCTCCCACAGGGAGAGGGAAGTAAATATTGGAAAGGCTTCGCCGAGGTTTGGTTTCAGGCTTCGCGGTTGAATCGCTTTGTGATGGAGGCCTTGCGCGCCGCGGGGATTCCATCGGTGGCGCTCGCGCCGGTGGCGGCAGTGACCGCGCGCGACATGAAGGCAGCGCGCTGGGATTTGAGTCCGCTGCGGGCGGCGTTGGAGGCGGGCCTGCTTCCGGTGGTGTACGGGGATGTGATCTTCGACCAGGCGCGCGGCGGGACGATCCTTTCGACGGAGGATTTGTTCCTGCATTTAGCGCGCGAACTGCATCCAAGCAGAATTCTGCTGGCCGGGCTGGAGGCGGGCGTGTGGGAAGACTTCCCGACGCGGACCAGGTTGGTAAGCAGAATCAGTCTCGGATCGTATGAGGCGATGCGAGCCGGGATTGGCGGCTCCTCCTCGGTGGACGTCACCGGCGGGATGGCCGCGAAAGTCGAGCAGATGCTGGAGCTGGCCCGCGAAATTCCAGGGCTGACGGCGGAAATCTTCTCGGCGGAGGAGGCCGGGAACCTCTCTCGCGTGCTGGCGGGAGAGCAGGTGGGGACAGTTATTTGTGCATAAAATGACAAATCAGTGACGGAAATCCATTGCTATTTGTGAAATTTTTCGATAACATTAAGGGTGCAAATCCAAATCAAGGAGAGTAACCCATGGCAACCAAGAAGGCGAAGAAACCCGCCCCCAAGAAATCCGCGACCAAAAAGAAGGTCGCGGCCACATCGTCCACGAAGGGGAAGAAAGTCGCCCCGAAATTCCCCTACGCCCCCACCAAAATTAAACTTCTCAAGCCTGTACCGTCCGATATCGAGATCGCGCAGGCCGGTAAACTCAAACCCATTCTCCAGATCGCCCAGGAACTGGGGATCAAGGAAAGCGAACTGGAACTCTTCGGGCCGTATAAGGCCAAGATCAAACTCGAAATCCTCAACCGTCTTGCCAAGCGCAAGAACGGCAAGTACATTGACGTGACCGCCATCACTCCCACCCCGCTCGGCGAAGGCAAGACGACCACCACGGTCGGCGTTTCGCAGGCGCTGGGCGCGCACCTCGGCAAGCGCGTGATGACCGTCATCCGCCAGCCCTCGCAGGGTCCCACCTTCGGCATCAAGGGCGGCGCGGCCGGCGGCGGTTACAGCCAGATCATCCCGATGGAGGATTTCAACCTGCATCTCACCGGCGATATCCACGCCATCACCGCCGCGCATAACCTGTGCGCCGCCGCGCTGGACGCCCGTATCATGCACGAAGCCAACACCCCCGACGACAACAAACTGTTCGACGCGCTCTGTCCGCCCAACAAAAAGGGTGAGCGGAGTTTCTCGCCGACCATGCTCCGCCGTTTGAAGAAACTCGGGATCGACAAGACAAATCCGAACGATCTGACCCCCGAGGAACGCAGCCGCTTCGCCCGCCTCAACATTGACTACAGCGGTGTGCAGTGGCGCCGAGTCATTGACATCAACGACCGCATGTTGCGCGAGATCACGGTCGGGCAGGGCAAGGAGGAGGCGGGATTCGAGCATAAATCGGGCTATGACATCACCGTCGCCTCCGAGATCATGGCGATCCTCGCGCTGACCACCAGCCTAGAAGATATGCGCGACCGCTTCGGACGCATGGTTGTGGCGCTCGACCGGGACGGCAACGCCGTCACTGCCGAGGACATCGGCGTGGCCGGCGCGATGACTGTCCTGATGAAGGATGCCATCAAACCGAACCTGATGCAGACCCTCGAAGGGACTCCTGCCATCGTTCATGCGGGACCGTTCGCCAACATCGCCCACGGCAACAGCTCCATCATCGCCGACAAGATCGCCCTCAAACTGGCGGACTACGTCATCACCGAATCGGGCTTCGGCGCGGACTGCGGCATGGAGAAGTTCATGAACATCAAATGCCGCTACTCCGGGCTGATCCCTCACGTGGTGGTCATTGTCGCAACGGTGCGCGCGCTCAAGATGCACGGCGGCGGACCGAAGGTCGTGGCTGGCAAACCGCTCGCGCCCGAATACACCGATGAGAATCTCGACCTGCTCCAGAAGGGTTTGCCCAACATGGTCCAGCACATCGAGAACGCCCTCAAGTTCGGCGTGAACGTGGTGGTGGCGGTCAACTCCTTCGCCAACGACACGCCCGCGGAAGTGGAAATGGTGCGCAAGGCCGCGCTCGAAGCCGGCGCCATGGACGCGGTTGTGTCCCGTCACTGGATGGAAGGCGGCAAGGGCGCCATCGCGCTGGCCGAGGCCGTCGTCAAAGCCTGCGAACAGCCGAGCAAGTTCCAGTTCCTCTACGATCTCAACTTATCCATCAAGGAGAAGATCGAGATCATCGCCCGCGAGATCTATCGCGCCGACGGGGTGGACTACTCGCCCGAAGCGGAAGCCAAGATCGAACAGTTCACCAAACTCGGCTTCGATAAACTGCCCATGAACATGGCAAAGACCCACCTCTCCTTCACCGACCAGGCGGCTGTCAAGGGCGCGCCGCGCGGCTTCCGCGTCACCATCAGCGACATCCGCGCTTCGGTCGGCGCTGGCTTCCTGTATCCTCTACTCGGCACGATGCGCACGATGCCCGGCCTGCCCACTCGCCCGGTCTTCTACGATGTCGATCTTGACCTCGAAACCGGCAAGGTGCTTGGCTTGTTCTAACCCTGTCAACTTGAACGATGATTTGGCCGACTCCCCTTGGTGTCGGCCAAATTTTTTTCGCGCTTCCATCCAACCGACGTAAATTGCTTGATCTCTTGCATGTGGGGTTGGAATCCCGAAGTTCTACTTCAGGAGGCGTTACGAAAATAGGACTTTCGGAATCCTACGCTCAATGATCGGACTTTTGCAAGAGGTCTACTCTCTTGTTTCAATCCCACCGGTAAGATATACTGGCGAAAATATCAGCAAAAATCGCATCAAAAACAGGAGGAATCTTTCATGGATGCGCCGCGCGACCAATTCCCCGCCGATATACCGCTCAAGCCCGGACTCGAAATGGAACTGACCCTGCCCGACGGCGAGCGCGTTTACGCCCGCGTGGAGAGCGTGGAAGGTGACATCGTTCACCTCAACATGAATCACCCGCTCGCTGGGAAAGAATTGCACTTCGAGGTGAAAGTGATCGGCCTGCGCGACGCGACCGAGGAGGAACTGGATCACGGTCACGCGCATGGGGCGCATGAGCATTAGTCAGTGACCAGTGATCGGTCACCGGTCATCAGTGTAGCGTTCGAGGGGAGGCGGGCTCCGTAACCTCCAATCCTTTGTAATGAAGAGACTGTCACCGCATGGTGGCAGTCTCTTTTTTTGTGGCGAAGCAATTCGGATAAATTTTATCGCCAATTTTTTTTTGTAAAGTTACTGGATGACATTTGTCACTTTACTTCTCCCCCCCTTCTGTACTATAAAGCGAAGCAAACAAAATATTCCCATCGCTGTTTCATCGCTGCAAAAAACCAATTTCAACCAAGGAAAATGCCATGAAACGTACGTTCAAAATTCTTTCCCTGACCATGTTGCTCTTATTGATGGTCACCCCGGCGCTGGCCGTCGCCACCTTCAGCCCCATCACCCCCGCCCTGCCCGGCGGGTGGGTGCAAGGCTACCTTGAAGGCGCGTGGGGCTCGGGCGCGAACGATGTCTATGCCGTGGGCGGTGGCGATGATGACAGTGAGAATAGCCTGCCCCTGATATATCACTACGACGGGAGCAGTTGGTCTTCCATCACCCCCGCCCTGCCCAGCGGGT
>CAZVAX010000093.1:0-15053 GCA_964625215.1 uncultured Anaerolineaceae bacterium
TAATCGGCGGTGGCGCGATCCATGCCGCGGTCGAGTCCCTGCTTGCCGCGCCACAGGTTGCCCGCGCCGATCACGACGGCCACTTCCACGCCCAACGCGTGGACTGCCTTGACCCGCGCCGCGATCGCCTCCGCCTCCGTCGTGTCAATCCCAAACCCGGAGGGGCCGGCCAGCGCCTCGCCGCTCAGTTTCAACAGAACGCGTTTGTACTTCATCTCGCTCATCTTTGACTCCTAACAGCCTGAATTCGAGGATCTTACCGCAGAGCGCGCAGAGAGCGCGGAGAAAAATCAATAACTTCTCGGCGGTCTCCGCGTTCTCCGCGGTTCGATTTGTTTTCGCTTGCCGCGCTACAAAAAAGACCAACCCGAAGGTTGGCCTTTCCAGACAGATTATTCGCCCAATTTCTCGCCCAGTTCCCAACGCTGGAAACGGCGGATGACGACATTCTCGCCGATGGCGGCGATGTTTTGCATGACCAGTTGCTCCACCTTTACGTTCTCGTCGCGGATATAGGCCTGTCGCAACAGCACGACCTCATCCTTGAATTTCTCGAGGCGTCCGGCCACGATCTTATCGGCCACGCTATCGGGCTTGCCCTCCTCTTTCGTGCGGGCGCGGGCGATATCGGCCTCGTGATCCAACACAGCCTGGGGAATTTCATTCTCACGAACGTAGCGCGGCGCGCCGGCCGCGATCTGCAATGCAATCTCGTGCGCCAGCGTGCGGAACTGTTCCGAGCGCGCCACAAAATCCGTCTCGCAGTTCACTTCCACCATCACGCCCACGCGCCCGTTGCCGTGCGAATAGAGTTCAACCACTCCGTTCGAGGCTTCGCGGTCGGCGCGCTTGGCGGCGGTAGCCATGCCCTTCTCGCGCAGGAAATCCACAGCCTTCTGGTAATCGCCGTCCGCCTCCTGCAGGGCCTTGCGGCAGTCCAACATGCCTGCGCCCGTCGCGGCGCGCAGTTCCTTGATCATCTCAGTCGTGACTTCCATTTTCTCTATTCCTCTTTCGACTCGGACGGCGCAGGCGCGGCCTCAGCCTCTTCCGTTTTCTCGACCTTCGCTTCTTCCGCGGACGCCGGGGCGGGCGCGGCCTTTTCGGGCGCTTCCGCCGCTACTGGCTCCGGCTTGCGCGCCACGTTCAATTTGGCCAGTGTCGACTCGCCCAAGAGTTGACCTTCAACAACCTCGTCAACATCGGCGGCTTCCACCACCTTCTGGGCCTTGCGTCCCTTGCCGGGCTTGGCGGGCGCGGGCTTCTCCTCCGCAACCGGAGCGACTTCGGATTCCTCGTCCTTGCGCAGGGCCTTGCCTTCGAGAACCGCGTCGGCAATCTTGGCAACCAGCAACTTGATGGCGCGGATGGCGTCGTCGTTGGAGGGGATCACGTAATCAATTGGCTGGGGATTGCAGTTCGTGTCCACCAACGCGATGATGGGAATGTTGAGCAAATTGGCCTCGTGGACAGCCGCGTCTTCGCGACCCACATCCACCACAAAGATCAGTTCGGGGACGCGTTTCATGGCGCGAATGCCGGAGAGACGCGTGAGCAGGCGGTCAATCTCGCGACCGATCAGAAGGCCTTCCTTCTTAGTCAGGCGGGTGATCTCGCCGCTGTCGCGCATCTGCTCGAGACGCTCCAATTCCTCGATGCGTTGATGCATGGTGGCCCAGTTGGTGAGCATGCCGCCCAGCCAGCGTTCGGTGACGTAGGGCATACCGCAACGGATCGCCTCTTCCTTCACCGTCTCCTGCGCCTGGCGCTTGGTGCCGACGAACAGGATGACTCCGCCAGCCACAATGGTGTCGCGGATGACGTTGTAGGCCTGATTCAACAACTTGACGGTTTGTTGCAGGTCAATGATATGAATGCCGTTACGCTCCGTGAAGATGTACGGCTTCATGCGGGGGTCCCACTTGTTGGTGCGATGTCCGAAGTGAACGCCGCTCTCAAGCAGGGCTTTCATGGAAATGACGGCCATGGGAAACTGCCTCCTAGCGTTTGGCCTCCGCTTGCTTCATCCCCGCCAGCGACCGCGTCCGTTTCCGGTCCGCGGCACGCGCTGGAAGGTCCGCAAGCGTGTGGATTTGGGCGTACGTTGCCCGCCCAGGCAAGATGTGTCCCGTCCAGCGTTCAGACGGGAGCGGCGGGATTATACCAGAAAGAGGGAAAGGGGGAGGATATAATTCGGCAATCACTCACAGGAGTCTCCCATGCGTCTCAAACGAATTGACCTCTTCCGCGTCTTCGCCATTTACTGGATCATCTGGGCGCATTCGCAATTCTTCGACGACATCAAACCGGAGACGATCCTGGCAAAAGGCATCGAACTGGGCGTGAACCTGACCGTGCGCTGGACGATGCAATTTTTCTTCATCGTCGCCGGGGTTTTCGTGGGCGCAAAAATGACGCGCGAGCCGGATAAAGTTCTTTCCATTGCCTGGAACTATTCCAAGAAACTATTGCTGATCTTCTTCGTTTGGAGCCTGATCTACGCCATCGAAAACCCGCAGTCCGTGCTGCAAATGGCAAGGAAAGAACCGCTCGACCTGCTCTTCGGCGGGGCGCGCATCCACTTGTGGTTTTTAATGTCCATGTCGCTGGCCATCTGGCTCTTCGCGCTCTGGCCGCTCGACAAAAAAGGCTACTCCTTTCTGAATTTCGGGATCGTCTTATACATCATCGGTCTGCTCGGCGGCTCGTACCAACTCACTCCCCTCGGCATTGACCTGATCTTCAACACCCGCAATGGAATCTTCTTCAGCGTTCTCTTCTTCGCCATCGGCGTTCTCATATCGGTCAAGCAGTGGAAGGTTGGGCCGGCGCTGGCGTGGATTCTCTTCGTGGGCGGGTGTTTGCTCTTCGGGCTGGAGTCGTACTTCCTGTGGGCCAACTGGACCCTCCTCCCCATCCGCCATGACTACCTCTTCGCCTCCATCCCCTACGGGATAGGGGCCTTCTTCGTCGCCTTCGCCGCCAAACGCGAAACCAAACTGGATGAGCGCCTCGCGCCTCTCGCCCCCTACGTGCTTGGCGTTTACGTCTCCCACTTGCTCGTGTTGGACCTGCTCAAACCGCTCGGCGCGCTCCTCGACCCCATCTTGTGGGCCTTCCTCTACCCCGCGCTGATCTTTGGAATCACACTGACCGGAGTTTATCTGCTCTCCAAAACCCCCTTGCGAAGTCTGGTGGTTTAAATCAACGAGGTAGGAATCCCAAAGTTTCACTTTGGGAAGAGCCGGAAGTAGAACTTCCGGATTCCAAAGCGAAACAAAAACCGCCGAGCCTCACAACGAAGGTCGGCGGTTGCCATTTCAAACCGGTCTACATCGCCGCGGCTTGACCGTACAACTGGCGGCGAAGATCCATAATATCACGGCTGATCTTGGAGCCGGTGTCGCCTTTGATCTCATTGGAAATCTTCTCGATGGCATACATGACCGTCGTGTGGTCGCGTCCGCCCAACGCCTCGCCGATCTGCGGCAGGGAGAAATTGGACTCCTCGCGCAAAATGTACATGGCGATCTGGCGAGGCAAAGCCACATCGCGCGAACGATCGCGGCCGAGCAACTTGTCCACGCTCAGGTTGAACTTGCGGGCCACCAGTTCCACCACCTGGGCCGGACGCACGTCGCCGCGCTGGGGGAGCAGGTCCGCCAGGGCCACATCCACCAGGTCAATCGTCAGGGAAGAACCGGAGAGGTCGGCGAAGGCGATCACGCGGTTGAGGGCGCCCTCCAGTTCGCGAATGTTCGATTGGACGCGGCGCGCGATGGTCTGCAAAATATCATCCGGCACATAGCGGCCGGTCCGTTCGGCCTTCGAGCGCAAAATGGCGAGGCGCGTCTCCACATCGGGCGGTTGGATGTCCGCCGCCAGGCCCCACTCAAAGCGCGAGCGCAGGCGTTCCTCCAGCGTCACCAAAGACTTCGGCGGCCGATCCGATGAGACGATGATCTGCTTGTCCTGTCCGTGCAGGGTGTTGAACGTGTGGAAGAACTCCTCCTGCGTGGACTCCTTGCCGGCGATGAACTGAATGTCGTCAATCAACAGCACGTCCGCCGAGCGGTACTTTTCGCGGAAGGCCTGCGTGGTGTGCGTGCGGATGGCCGAGATCAGGTCGTTGGTAAATTCCTCCGACGAAACGTAAAGCACATTCAGCCCGCGCGCGTGACAGGCGTTGCCGATGGCGTTGAGCAGGTGGGTCTTTCCCAGCCCCACTCCCCCGTAGAGGAATAGCGGATTGTAGGCCCGCGCCGGTTTTTCGGCCACGGCCTGGCAGGCCGCGTGCGCCAGACGGTTGCCCGCGCCCACCACGAACGTCTCGAAGACGTAGCGTGGATTGAGCGTGGAACTGCGCGGGCGCGGCTCGACAGTCGTCGCTTCAACCGGACCCCCGTCCGGCCCGGCCGTCGCGGACGTTTCCGCCTCCCCCTCCGTCGCGACCACGAAGTTGACCGCCACGTCGGAGTTCATCACGCCCACCAACATCCGGTTCACCGTGTCGGCCAGGCGCGAATCCAGCCAATCGCGCGCGTAGGCGTTTCGTACCGCCACCGTCATCACGCCCTCTTCATACGATAACGGCTTGCTATCGCGCACCCAAGTATCAAAAGACGCCCGGGGCATCTCCATCTGTAATTGACCCAACACGGATTGCCAGGCTGTATCGGCATTCATAACTTCTCTCCAACAAGTACATAGGGTATATTGAACTAACCCGCCTAACCACTGCGGCTTAGCTGAAACTGTATTGACTTGATAATCGTTTCGTTCGGGATGTTGCTCTGATGGACAACTGCATTCTAGCAGATAACCCCGCGAAAAAACAACACTAAAAGCCTACGCTATCCTAAAAACATTCCCTTTTTTAAGGTGAGTCAATGTTAAAGAAAAAATTATGAACGGATGCGAACGCGCCTGTTGCATAGAACGTCCGTTTCAGCCAAACGTGCGACTTAAAGTTATCCACACCCCCAGATATAGGCATATTCGCGTCATACGACGCCATATCCGCATATTTGCCTTAAAAAAAGAGGGGTTGAATTATTTGTAGTATCCCCACTAGTGTTACGCGCGTTCCGGTGATTCGTTTGCAAAAAAGTTAAGTTCATGCGCCGATTGTCACGCGGGACCGCGCGGCACCCATGCAAGGACGGTTGTTCCCTCGCCCGGTTGCGAGGAAATATCCACTTCGCCGCCCACGCTGCGGGCGCGCGTCTGCATGTTGGCGAGTCCGTGACCGATGGACTTGTTCATTTTATCCGCGTCGAAGCCCTTGCCGTTGTCGCGCACCTCCATCAGCACGCGATCATCCGTCGTCCACACGTTCACGTTGACGCGTTTCGCGCCGGCGTGCTTGGCCGCGTTCGCCAGCGCCTCCTGGCAGATGTGGAATAGCGTTAAACTGTGGGCTTGGGGCAGGTCGCCCAAGTTGGCTTTCGTCCCGGAGATCGTGACTGTGCCGAGCGTATTGGCGCGATACTCCGCCGCCAGGCGTTTTAGCCCCGTAATCAGGCTCTCCCCCTCCAATTGACGCGGACGGAGGTCGAGAATGTACGAACGCAGGTCGCGAATCACCTGGTTGAGGCTGTTCACCGCCTGCTTGATGCGATCTTTGGCCTTGACAGGATCTTCGTCTACATAGTGAAAGATGTTCTCCATCGAGAGTCCCACCCCGTAAATGGACTGGATGATGCCGTCGTGCAGGTCCATGCCAATGCGTTCGCGCTCTTCCAGCACCGCCAACCGCCGCGCATTCGTGTGCAAGCGGGCGTTTTCAATGGCCAAGCCGGCCCAATTTCCCACCGCGGCCAGCAATTGAATGTCGCGCGCGTCGAAAGGCGCTTGACTGCGCGTCGCCACATTCAAAACGCCGACCATGTTCCCGGAGGATTTCAACGGCAGACAGGCAAATTGATGAAAACCGGCCCGCACCACCGCGTCCCGCCGGAAGCGCCCGTCGCTTGCCAGGTCGGAGCTGATGATCGGCTCGCACGTCTGCGCCACCAGGCCGGGGAGGCCGTCGCCAACGCGAAACCGGCTCTTGGTCCAGAAAGCCTCGGCGGCCTGTCCGCGATGCAGGACCATCCGCAGGGTCTGCTTGTCGTCTTCCAGTAAAAAAATCTCGCCCGCTTCCACTTTCATGTAATTTATCACCAGGGCGAGAGTCTTGTTCAATATTTCATCCAGTTCGAGCGAGGAGGTCAGCGTGGATGCGATATCGTTCAACAGGCTGGCATCCTGACTGCGGCGAGTCAGCGCGGCGTCGCGTTCCTTGAGATGTTCGTACAAGCGCGCATTCTGGATGGCGGCCGCGGCATACGTGGCGAGCATCTGGATGATCTTCTCATCGTCCGCCGTGAACTCATTCTGCCCGATCTTTTCGGTGAGATAAATTTGACCCAATTGCCGGTCCGCCGAACGAATCGGCACGCCCAAAAACGAGCGCATCTTCGGATGGTGCGCCGGAAACCCCACACTGCGCGCGTCCTTCGTCAGGTCCGCCAGGCGGATCGGCTCCTCGGCGTCCATGAGCGACCCGATCAAGCCCTTGCCGCGCGGTGTGTGAGGAACACGCTTGATCTCTTCATCGCTCATTCCCACCGAAATAAATTGCTTCAAATTTCCCGTCTCATCCAACACGCCCACCGCCGCATAGCGCGCCGACGATTGCTCGCACGCCAATGTGGCAATGCGTTTCAACAACGTCTCCAGCGACACATCCTCCACCAACTCCAAACTTGCCTGGTGCAGGGCAATCAATCGTTCCTGTAATTCCTCGCGGGTTAAAAGCATGACATATCCTCTATTCTGACAATTATATCCATAATCGTTCGAGTTCGCCGTAAATTCGCAAAACTGGAATCCCGCTCGAAAACTTGGCGCATTTCTGATAGGATTTGGCAGACGCCTTCCATACAATACCCACAGCAAGGACATCCCATGACGAACTCCCGCATCGCCGGATTCTACAACCTGACCCTCGACGCGCGCCGCGCCAAACTGACCGACAACTCGCCTCTGACTCCGCCCGAGCTGGCCGCGTGGAGCCCGGGCGGACTCTCCGCTGAGGCCGCCGACCACATGATTGAGAACGTAATCGGCCTCCACGCGCTTCCCCTCGGAATCGGACTCAACTTCCAAGTGAATGGGCGCGATGTCCTCGTCCCGATGGCAATTGAAGAACCATCGGTGGTGGCAGGCGCTTCATTCATGGCGAAACTCGCCCGCGCGGGCGGTGGATTCCACGCCACCGTCTCCGCGCCGCACATGATCGGGCAAATGCAGGTTATCAACCTGCCGAACGTGGAAGAAGCGCGGCTGAAAATCTACGAGAAGAAATCCGAGTTGCTCGCCGAAGCGGACACGATTGACCCCGTTCTGAAAAAATTCGGCGGCGGCGCAAGAGATCTCGAAGTTCGAATTATCGAATCATCGCCTATCGGTTCTTTCCTCGTCGTCCACCTCATCTATGACGTGCGCGACGCGATGGGCGCGAACGCCGTCAACACCGCCTGCGAAAAACTCGCCCCGCAGATCGAAGCCATCACACGCGGCAAAGTCCATTTGAAAATCCTGTCCAACCTCGCGAATAGACGTCTCGCCCGCGCCCGTTGCACCATCCCCGTCAGCCAGTTGACCGTGGGATTCGAGTCGTTCAAAGGCGAGACAGTCCGCGACGGTATCATCGCCGCCTGGGCGTTCGCGGACTCTGACCCGTACCGCGCCGCGACGCACAACAAAGGCATCATGAACGGCGTGGACGCGGTGGTGATCGCCACGGGCAATGACTGGCGCGCCATTGAAGCAGGAGCGCATGCCTACGCCGTGAAGAACGGCAAGTACACGTCGCTGTCCACCTGGGGCAAAGACGCGGACGGTAATCTGGTCGGCACGCTCGAAATGCCGATGGCGGTGGGCATCGTCGGCGGCGCGACCAAAGTCCACCCTGCGGCACAAGCCGCGGTGAAACTGATGGGCGTCCAAACCGCCAGCGAACTGGCCGAGATCATCGTCTCGGTGGGACTGGCGCAAAACCTGGCCGCCCTGCGCGCACTCGCCACCGAAGGTATCCAGCGCGGACACATGTCCCTGCACGCGCGGCAGGTCGCCATCGCCGCAGGCGCGAGCGGTGATCTGATCGAAAAGGTCGCCGCGCAGATGGTGGCGGAGAAGGTGGTGAGGAGTGATAGAGCGGAAGAGTTGGTGAGGGAGTTGTTGGAAAGTAGGTAATTTTACTTTTTGTATACCATACTTGACAAAAAGTAATACTTTTTGTATAGTAGAACTATGATAATCCAAAGAGACATCTACACCGAAATAGAACCTGTTCTGCCTTCGCCCGAAGCGATTGTCATCACAGGCATGAGACGCGTCGGAAAAACAACGCTTCTCAAATATATCTATGACCAGATCGACTCAACCAACAAACTCTACCTGGATCTGGAAAACCCCCGTAACCAAATCTACTTTCAGGAAGTGGATTACGACGCCATCAAAAAGAATCTCGAACTTCTTGGATTGAAAAAAGAAGGGCGGGCATACGTTTTTCTGGATGAAATCCAATGGGTGAAGCAACTCCCTTCCATCGTAAAGTATCTACTGGACACCTATCAGATCAAGTTTGTTTTGAGCGGTTCTTCCAGTTTCTATTTGAAAAACCAGTTTTCGGAATCATTGGCGGGGCGCAAATACATCTTTGAACTTTACCCTTTGACGTTCCGCGAATTCCTGCGGATGAAACAAGCGCCTGTCAATGAAGACACATCCACGCAAATATCCCTGGCCTTTTATAACACCTACAAAAATTTTATGGATGAGTACTTGCGATATGGCGGCTTCCCTGGAGTTGTTCTAAAAACGACAGAAAGTGAAAAACTGGCCGCGCTCGACGACATTTTTACATCCTACTATCAACTGGAAGTTGTACAACTGAGCGATTTCCGTAAAAGCCATAAAATCAGGGATTTGCTCTTCCTCCTGATGGGACGCGTTGGCTCACGATTAGATATTCAAAAACTCGCCAACGCGTTGGGAATTACCCGTGTGACCGTAAATGAATATCTCGCCTTTCTTGAAGGAACGTATTTCATCAAAGTCGTGACGCCCTTTACGACGAACAAAGATGTTGAAATCCGCAAAGCGGGCAAACTTTACGTGTGTGATACAGGGCTTGTCCGCCGCTTTGCCCAAGTGGATGAAGGAGCCTTGTTTGAAAACGCCGTATATTGGAATCTCCACCAAAAAGGAAATGTTCAGTATTACCAGCGAAAGAACGGTGTCGAAATTGACTTTATCCTTAATCAGCAACAGGCATTTGAAGTAAAGATTCATCCCGAAAAAGAAGATATGACCAAATTACAGGCGCTGGGCAAGGATATTGGAATTGAAAAGGCAAATGTTGTGGGGCGGGATTATGTCTCAATGCAAGAAGTTTTGTATCTTTTCAATTTGTGACCCAACCATGACCGACACCCTCCTCTGGCAAGTACGACACTTCATCTACTCCCACCTCGTGGACACAACCCTCCCTCCGAGCGTGGACGAGACCGCGCGGCACTTCAACATCAGCGCGGAAGAGGCGGGCGCGCTTTACAAGGAATTAGCGGATCGCCACGCCATCTTCCTTGAGCCAGAGACATTGACCGTCCGCATGGCTTGGCCGTTCTCAGGCGTTCCGACGGACTTCAAAGTCCACGCGAACGGAAAGACCTATTTCGCCAACTGCGCCTGGGACATGCTCGGCATCCCCGCCGCACTTCACGCCGACGCGATCATTGACGCGGTTTGCACAGAGAGCAATGAGAAAGTCTCGTTAGAAATCAAAGACGGACAAATCTCCAATTACCAATTACTCGTCCACTTCCCCCTACCCTTCGCCCGCTGGTATGATGACCTGGTCTTCACGTGAGCGACCATGCTTCTCTTCCAGTCGGAAGAACGGATCGAAAAGTGGCGGCAACGAAATCACCTTGAACGCGGCGAAGCCCTGACCCTCCAGCAAGTCTGGGAACTGTCCAAACTCTGGTACGGGGAGCGCCTGTCACTGGATTATCATGGAAGAAGCCGCGAACAGGTTGCGGAGATTTTCAGGCAGGTTGGGTTGACGTCGAAGTTTTGGGATGTAGAATAAAAACTGATATATCTCACCTATGCCGTGACTGTGACCAGCGGATTCCAAACGGATAAGCGGATTCGCCGCCTCCATCCGCTAATCCGCTTCCCATCCGCTGGTCGCCCGCCGTAATTTGAAAGGAAAACTATGCCACTCGACCCAAACGTTCCTCACTCAGACCTCACCTATCGCATCATCGGTGCGGCAATGCGCGTGCATAATCGTTTGGGACCAGGCTTGAAGGAGAAACATTATCAAATCGCGTTGACGGCAGAAATGCGAGCGGACGGCATGTCGGTTGAAGATGAATACGCGCTGGATATTTACGACGGCGATGTCTGGCTGGGAAAGTTGTACATTGATGACTGGGTTGAGAAAACGGTTGTTGTCGAAATCAAAGCCCTTTCCCACCAGTTAACCAATCTCGAGGTTTCCCAGACGATTGGCTATCTGGCGGCCACGCAGTCCCCTGTGGGATTGTTACTCAATTTCGGACTCAAGCGATTGGAACATCGGCGCATCCTCCCTCCCAAAAAGTTGACAGACTGGAAAACGCATATCCAGAAATTTCTTTGGAGGCCGCCCGAACAGAAGTGACGTGACCATGACCAGCGGATTCCAAACGGATAAGCGGATACACCGCCTTCCATCCGCTTATCCGCTTCCCATCCGCTGGTCACCCGCCACAATCATCGGACACCTGTGGAGACATGTCAGGTTTTTGAAGCCAACGAGAATCCTATGAAACGAACAATTCTTCTCGCTATTTCGATTTTGCTTATTCTCTCTGCTTGCAGCAGCTCTCAAATCGCGCCAACTTCAACGCAAGCGCCAACCAATACGCCTGTTCCCCCCAGTAAAACTCCAGTACGATCGCCAAATCAATTACCAACTTTGGTTTTCGTTGTCACCCCTACTCAAACTCCACCAGGAGACCGCGTTAATCCATTATTACAACAGTTGGCCGAGAAGTTTTCTATAGACTATCCTCCTAAGTATTATATGTATCTACAACAGGGTAATTTTTCACCTGACGGTAAGTGGGCAATTCTCGAATCAATTAACCCTGAAACCTTGGATAATCAGTATAAAACAGATAAATTAGATTTTCGATTTAATGTTGTCAGCATTAGCGGAAATACGAAATGGGTTACTCCTTTCTACTCGGAAATTTATGGAATTTATTCAGAGACACTTCGCGAATGCGGTTGTCCACGTTACTTTGGGTCTTTGCAGGTCGAGCATTGGTCGAAAGATGGAAATTATTTGTACTTTTCAGCCTATCCCTACGCAGATGGACCTGGGTTATTTAACGAGAATTTTCCAGGTCGTTATATTTACCGTCTTGACCTCAGAACTGGAGATATCGCCAACACACAAATGGATGTTGAGGCGGCTTTCTCGCCAAGTGATCGATTCATCGTCTATAGAGAAGACAAAACAATTCACATTTTTGAATTTGCAAATGAGACAGAAAAAGTTGTTGATTTACCCAAAATTGACTCCGATGTTTTCGGACGGTTCATTTGGTCTCCCGATGAAAAACAGATAGCGTTTACAACAGTGAGATTTGATAATCTTACACAGACTTATCGCGCTGGGGATTATTCCGTCTTCCTTCTCAATATAGAAGATCAGTCGCTTCAATTGCTCATTGAAAAAAATATGTATTACACATACGCTTGGACAGAACCAAACCTAATTTTTCTCGTTGATTATTCAAACTATTCTGGTACTCCGAATGCTGCTTATAGCATATCTGAAAATCAGATATATATTCTTCATACAGTTACTGCTACTCCTTAACCATCATTTTGTAACATGAATCAAAAACAGGAAGAAATGACCACTCCCTCCTCCCCCACCCTCCTCCGTCCCTCCCGACCCGTCGGGTTCATCGGCTACGGCGCGTACGTGCCGCGTTATCGTCTACCCGCGAAAGAAGTCGCGCGCGTATGGACAGGCGGCAAAGGCGCTGGCCTGCCGATCAAAGAGAAAGCCGTCCCTGGCTTCGACGAAGACGTGATCACCATGTCCATCGAAGCGGCCAAGAACGCCCTCGCCCGCGCGGGCATCGCCCCGACCGAGTTGCGCGCCATCTGGGTCGGGTCTGAGTCGCATCCGTATGCGGTCAAACCCAGCTCCACCGTCGTGGCCGAAGCGATTGGCGCGTCGGCCAGCATCCAGGCGGGCGACTGGGAGTTCGCCTGCAAAGCGGGGACGGAAGCCATCGTCGCCGCGATGGGATTCGTCGGCTCGAAGATGGCCGACTACGCCCTCGCCATCGGCATGGACACCGCCCAGGGCAAGCCAGGCGACGCGCTCGAATACACCGCCGCGGCGGGCGGCGCGGCCTTCGTCATCGGCGCGGCCGAGAACGCGCTGACCACCATCAATGCCTCGTACTCCTACGTCACCGACACGCCCGACTTCTGGAGGCGCGAGTACCAGAAGTACCCCGAGCACGGCGTCCGCTTCACGGGCGAACCCGCCTACTTCCATCACATCACCTCGTCATCGAAGGCGCTGATGGAGGCGCTCGGCGTCACCGCCAAAGATTACAATTGGGCGGTCTTCCACCAGCCCAACACCAAGTTCCCGCAGCGCGCCGCGCAAATGCTCGGATTCACCCCCGAACAGATCGCGCCTGGACTGCTCGTCCCCGTGATCGGCAACACCTACTCGGGCTCGTCCATCATCGGACTGACCGCGGTTCTCGACATCGCCCAGCCTGGTGACCGCATCCTGCTCGCCTCCTTCGGCTCTGGCGCTGGCTCCGACGCCTTCGACCTCACCGTCACCGACAAGATCACCGAACGTCAAGGCAAAGCCACGAAGACACAAGAATACATCGCCCGCCGCACGGAGATCGATTACGCGACGTATGCGCGGATGAGGGGCAAGATTACGATGAAGTGAGTCGGTACACTGGGAATCGGACTTCGGGAATCGGGCAATCAACTTTAATCTCACGCCGACTCCCGACTCCCCATTCCCGATTCCCCTCTCCCAACAGGAACTTATCCATGACAGACATCATCCTCGCAGGCCTCGGCCAAACCGACGTAGGCGAACACTGGGACATTGGTCTCCGTGAACTCGCCTTCACCGCCATCGAAGCCGCGCTCAAAGACGCGGGCGGATTGAAACCCCAAGCCATGTACGTGGGCAACATGCTCGCGCCCAACCTCTCGCGTCAGGCGCACCTCGGCGCGCTGCTGACCGACTTCGCGGGACTGACAGGCATCGAAGCCGTCACAGTGGAAGCCGCGGGCGCATCGGGCGGAGCCGCGCTTCGTCAGGGATACCTCGCCATCAAAAGCGGACTCGTTGACATGGCGCTCATCGTCGGCGTGGAGAAGATGACCGACCAGGTTGGCGCGGGCGTGGAAGAGGCCCTCGCCACCGCCGCCGACAGCGACTACGAATCCGTGCAGGGTCTCACCCCCACCGCGCAGGCCGCCCTGCTGATGAAACGCTACATGCACGAATACCACGTCCCCGCCGATGGGTTCGCGGGGTTCGCCCTCACCGCGCATGCCAACGGCGCGGGCAATCCGCATGCCATGTTCCGCAAGGCCATCAAGCCCGAGACGTACGCCAAGGCCGAACCCGTCAGCGCGCCGATCAACATGTTCGACGCCGCCCCCAACGCCGACGGCGCCGCCGCCCTCGTTCTGACTCGCCGCGAGTTGCTCCCGTCCGATTGGCCGCATCCTCTCGTCAAAATTTCCGCCTCCGCCACCGCATCCGACACACTCGCCCTCCACGACCGCAAGGATCCGCTCTTCTTTGAAGCGGCCTACCTCGCCACGGGTCGCGCCATCAAACAGGCGGGCATCACCCTCGACCAGATTGATTTCTTCGAATATCACGACGCCTTTTCGATTTACGCCGCGCTCTCGCTCGAATCTTCTGGATTTGCGATCCGCGGTCAGGGCTGGAAGATGGCCGCCGACGGCCGCGTCTCCCTCACATCGAACCTGCCCTGTGCCACGATGGGCGGACTCAAAGCCCGCGGCTTTGCAGGCGGCGCCACGGGAGTCTATCAAGCCGTCGAAGCAGCGACCCAGCTGAGGGGTCAGGCGGGAGCGTGCCAGGTGGCGGGAGCAAAGTTCGGGATGATTCAGTCGCTCGGCGGGCCGGCATCCACAGCGGTGGTCCACATCCTGGAAAAATTGGAGTAGACAAGGAAGGATAAACTTGCAATCGCTCTCATTCTTGTAAGGGATTAAGCCTGATAGGGATTGAGAGTCGCCCCCGATAGAATAGGCGCATACGACAGGAGATAAAATGGAAATCCCTCGACACTGGCGACTCAAAAAACAACGATATGCCTTGATGGGTGAAGTTTGTCCGCATTGCGACGCGAAGATTTTCCCACCGCGCGATATTTGTCCCGAATGTCATCACGAAGCCAAGGAATTATTTGCCTTCAGCGGCAAGGGCAAGATTTATTCTTTCACCACCATCTACGAAGCCCCCAGCGGCTACGACGCCAACGCGCCCTACACCGTGGCGCTCGTGAAGTTGAATGAGGGTCCCATGGTCACCGCGCAACTCACCGACGTGGACTCCGCACAGGTTCAGATCGGCATGCCCGTGGAGATGGTCACGAGGAAGATGAGGGACGATGGGGATGAGCGGGGGATGATCGTATACGGGTATAAATTTCGCCCTCAGAATTTTGTACCCCAGCATTAGTTTCGTTGCGGGCATCTTTTCTAAGGATATCGAGAAGATTCAGCCGAATTTGAACATGTAGATTTCGTTCTCTATCGATCTCTATCCGTTCAACCAAGGTATCTACAACTCGCTTCTTGAGAAGAAAGACCTCATGTTGCTCCTCAGGCGTCTGGGGAGTAACTGTTTTTAATTTTCTCTACCGTACAAGACTTGTTACTTCTGGCAGGCTAAAAAGGAAGACGGG
>CAZVAX010000094.1:0-14909 GCA_964625215.1 uncultured Anaerolineaceae bacterium
GAGCGCCACGCCCAGTCCCATGCCCGGGTTGCGGACGATGATGGGTTGCGGCGTGCCCCACTTCTTGTTGGCGAATTCTTTGCGGGAGACGAAATACACTTCCGCGGGGAAGGGGGTGCGGTCGTTGAAGGCCTTGCCGATCCAATCAATCAACAGCGGGATGTTGGCTGTGGTGATGGTGTGGCGTCCGGCCTTGAACACATCCAATGCGTTCCCATCGCGGAAGAACACCGCCCACTGACTCTCGCGCACGATCACCTGCGAGCCGATGCGGAAATCGCCGATGCCGCTTTCGGGGAAACGATGGACGATCTCATCGGCCATCTCATTGGGATATTCAATGACATCAAAAATTCTAGCCATGGGTTCTCCTTTTTGAATTAACGATTTGATTATAGTCGAAGGAACTTGAGGTTACAAGCGTCGTTTTACACAATTTCATTACGAATTTCACCCGCGAACGTCGCGCCGCCCGCCGTCACGCTTCCTCCTCCGACCTCGGAGCGGATGAGGCCGTCTCGCGCGCTCGCGTCGGGCCGGCCGCGCGGCGGGGACGGAATCCGCCGGGGATGAATCTCACATACAAAGCCCTTCGGGCTACTTCCATTCACTGACTCCTGAAAACTGATGACTGATCACTGCTCACTTCCCTCCCATCGCCTTCCCCGTCCCCTTATCCCGCACCAGCAACACCTCCGCCATGATGCTGACCGCGATCTCCTCCGGCGTTTCGGCCTGCAATTCGAGTCCCATCGGCGAGTGGACGCGGGCGATCTTTTCCTCGGGAACGCCCTGCTCTTTGAGCGCTTTCACGGTGGTGGCCCAGCGTCGCTTCGAGCCGATGACCCCGATGTAGGCGGCGGGCGAGTCGAGCAGGGGGGCGAGTCCAGCCGCGTCCACGTTGGAGCCGCGCGTGGTCAGGACGAGATACGTGCGCTTGTCGAGTTTGAGACGCGAGGGGAGTTGATCCATCGTGACGGGATGGAATTCGTCCGCGTCGGGGACAGTCTGCGCGTTGCAGAATTCTTTTCGGTCGTCGCTGACGGCCACGCGGAATCCCAGCCACTTGGCGAGATGAGCCACGGCCTTGCCCACATGCCCCGCGCCGATGACGACGAGGAGAGGCGGAGGAAGAATCGGTTCCACGAAGACCTCCACAGTTCCGCCGCACACGCCCGGGTCGCCGCGCGTGGGGTCGGACATGTTGTAGCGCAACCAGCGCGGCTCGCCGTCCGCGAGGGACATCCAGGCCTCGTCCATGACGCGATGTTCGAGGTCGCCGCCGCCCACTGTGCCGATGAAACGTCCGTCCGCGTAGACGAGCATTTTGCTCCCGGTGTGGCGCGGGGTGGAGCCGGAGCTTTTCACCACGGTGCAAAGCGCGGCGGGTTCGCGCGTCTGTTCGAGTTGGGCGAGGGCCTGGTAGATGGATTTCATGTGGCGAGGAGTTTAGTGATTGCTTCTTTGAGCAAGGGAATATCTTCTTGAACAGTGTCCCACACGACAGAAAAATTTACGTTGAAATATTCGTGAATGATTTTGTTGCGAATGCCAGTCATTTTCTTCCAGGGCAAAGTTGGATGTTCACTTTGAAATTCGTCAGAGATGCTGTTGGCCGCCTCGCCGATAATTTCAATTTCCCGCGCTACCGCGTCCTTTGTCATGGAGCGCGAAAGGAACTCATTTTCGGATACATCCTTTACATATTCTTCGATCAACGCGATGGCATCGAGGATGTGGCGCAGGTAAACGGTGTCATCCTTCTTCATAGATGATTACTTTTTCTTTTTCGATATAGGGGCGAATGTATGGGCTAAGGCTATCGTCCGCGACCAAGTCAACGGGGCGCCCAAGGGCTTTTTGTAATTCATCCTCAATTTCGATCAACTTGAAAAAACCCAACTTTGGGCGGGCGTTGGATGGTTTGAGCGTCATTAACAAGTCAATATCGCTTGTAGGCGTAGCCTCGCCGCGTCGATACGAACCAAACACCGCCAATCGGCTGACGTATGGTTTTAACAACGGAATCGCTTTGTTGCGGATGTCCGAGAATGTATCCATGTCTACATTTTACCCCATCCCGCCATGCATTTTACGGCCCCCACTGTGGTTGCCAATCGGGTTCGGGATTGTCCACCAACATGCGCTCGCCGCCTCCATTGGCATGGATGACGAAGAGGTCGGCTTGACCGTCATTGCGAAGCGAGTTGTAGACAATGTAGAGTCCATCCAGGGAGTAGGAAGCGGAGGCGTTGTTTCCGCCGAAAGTGAGTTGGAAGGCCTGGCCGGTGGCGATGTCGAGGCGGAAGACGTTTTTGTCTCCTGCGGGACCCATGCACAGCAGCAGCGACTTGCCGTCCCGCGACCAATCTATGCTCCCCGTCACGCCTTCGATGGCCTTGGTGATGCGCGTGGGATATTGGGCCGGGTCTTCGGCGTTGAGCAGGTAGATCTCGTATCCGGTGGTTTGACTGGCTTGCATGGCGAAGGCGATGGATTTGCCATCCGGCGACCAGTCCGCGCCGACGATGGTGTTGGGGCCGGCGTATAGCGCGCGGGGATTCTCGCCCAACGCGCCCATGATCCAGATGGCGGTTGGGCCTTGCTTGGCGCGGTTCAGGAAGAGAATCTGTTGGCCGTCGGGAGAGTACTTGGGCGAGAAGGCGTTGCCGATGTAGTAGGTCAATTGAATGGTTTTGGCTTCGCTGAAAATATAAGCGAACAGGTCGAAACCATCCGCGATATTGGTCGCGAAGACGATCCCTTTGCCGTCGGGTGTGAAGGTGGGGTAGTAGTTGTTCTTGCCGTTATCGGTGACTTGCACGTAGCCGGTTCCATCCGCGTTGACCATGCAGATCTGGTTCCAGTCGCCGCGCGTGCAGGTGAACACGATCCGCCCGCCGTGGATGGAGGTGGGTGTTGGGAGAGGCGTTTCGGTTGGGGTGGGAGGCGGGAGGGTGAGGGTGCTCGAAAAGACTACCTGCTCATGGAAGGTGGTATCTGGCGCGGTAGTGACGGGGAAGATGAAGATCGCGATGACGATCACGGCGAGGAGGATTAGGGCGACGGGGAGTCGCGCCTTGCGCTCTTCGCGGAAGAGGTTCTTGCGGCGTTTGCCGGAGAAGTATTTACCGTCAAGGTTGGGGAGGGACATGATTCCAAGGGCTTATTTCTTATATCCTAATACTGTTCGCGCAAAGCGACGAATCGCTCGCGTAAATTTAATGGCTTCGCGCGCTTCCTCAATTGTTGGTTGATTGCCTGGGTAGCGCGTTTGGACTGCATGTCGAGAGAGGTCAATCAATTGCATTGGGTCAAAACCGGTAAAAATGCCCGCCTGATTGCACAAAGAATCAAGCGTGACCAGATCGTGGGTTTTTGGAAAGTCAACGTCTTTCAAGATCAACAAAGCCTTGAGATATTTTTCAGCGCATTGCTGGGCGTGAAAACTCGACCCAAACAGGAGAGGCTTTGTTTGTACGAGGAGTGCTTTCGCCGCTGCAAAATCCTCTTCCGCGCTTGCAATCCAGGATTTAAGTTCTTTGATGTCGGTCATAAAGGATTTTTCCTTTATTGATGATTTCGCGCACGAAAAAGCTATTATCTTTGCCGCCTTTCATCGCCTCTTCGACTTCTTTGGGCGTCTTGGCGATGATGTCAACTGGAAATTCGCGCGGGTAGAGAGTCAGGGATGCGTCTTTGTAAGTTTGTTTGTTATCGCCATCTTTGATAATGAGCAAATCCACATCGCTGTCGGACGTTGGATTACCGTATGCGTATGACCCGAACAGGATGATCTTTTCGGGTTGGAGCGCGGCTGCGAGTCGCTTGATCGCCTGCGGCAGGGTTTTTGACACAGGCGGGAATCCGGTCGGGTGGATTTTGGTTTTAATCGGCAACATGAAGTTTCTCGATTTGATTCTATCGCAGTTCATCGCCGCGTGGTTGGACGACTGAAGTCGTTACTACGTGGTAAGGCTACTTTTCCAGCAATCCCAACACCACCGGCAGTAACTGTTTCTTCCTCGAAACGACTCCTTGCGCGTCGCGGGCGCCGTCGGGGAGGGGAGGGTAGGGCAGGTCGCTGAGGATGGGCGGCGCGTTGGATGAGACGATCAAGCGGCTGGTTCCGCGCACTACGTCGGTGATGAGCAGGATGGCGAAGTCAAGGCCGCGTTTATCTTTGAGGTCGTCGAGGGCTTTTGATAGCGGCGCAAGGTGTTCGCTGAGTTGCATGAGGTCGGTCACTTCGACTTGGGCGACGGCGAATTTGAATCCGCCCGCCTCGAAGGATTTGATGTCTGTGCTGACGACTTCCTCGGGTTTGCGGTTGGAGAGGCCCGCGCTGGCGGATAGGATTTTCTTGCCGTAGGATTCGATGGTCTCGCCTTTGAGCGGACTCCCGCTTACGAAGGCCCAGCGCGCCAGGCGTTGCGCGGCGTCTTTGTCGCGCGGGGTGGTGGTGGGAGAGGTCAGGATGAGGGTATCCGCCAGGAGTCCCGCGAGAAGCGTGCCGGCGAGAGGCGGCGGTACGGAGAGTCCGGCCTCGGCGGTTTGTTCGGTCACGAGGGTGGAGGTCGAGCCGACGATGTCCACGGTAAATCGAATCGGTTGGTGGGTATGCGGGTTGCCGAGGCGGTGGTGGTCGAGGATTTCGAGGAGTTCGGCTTCTTCGAGGGCGGCGATGGCCTGGCGCGGCTCGTTGTGGTCCACGAGGATGATCTTGAGGCGCGGCGGGTTGAGCGCGTCGCGCTGGCGGGCGATGCCGAGGTAGCGACCGTTTTCGTCCACCACCCAGTAATCGTCGTGGTCGCCGCGCAGGATCTTGTTGAGAACGTCGCGGATGTGGGCGCTGGCCGCGTATTTTGGGACGGTGGTGTCGGCGGCGTCGCGGCAGGGCGCGGACATCATTTCGCGCACGGTGGTGTCGCCGGGACGCGGGCCGAGGATCTCGGTGAAGTATTTGAACAGGCTCAGGCCGTTGATGAGGCCGAAGGGTTGCCCGTCTTCGTGGACGACGGGGGCGAGGCCGCCGGTTTTACTGGCGAGCGTCCAGGCGAGGCCCAGGTTTGAAGCGGGGAGGAGGGTGTCGAGGCGAGTCATCACCGATTCGAAGCGCGGCGAGGCGTCGGTGAGCAGGAGGGGCGCGTCGAGGCCGAGGGTTTTGAGAACCCAAGCGGATTGAGGGTTGAGCGGGCCGGCGCGCGCCGCCAGGGTGTCGAGTCCGTCGCGTTCGCGCAGGAGCCAGGCGTAGCCCATGGCCGAGGCGATGGAGTCGGTATCGGGGTTGACGTGGCCGATGACGTAGATCTGATTTCGCATGAGTTGATTATATCTCGCCTTTTTCCGCGAGTTGCAGGAAGACATCCACGATGCGCGGGTCGAAGAGTATCCCGGCCTGGCCGGCCATGTAGCGGACGATGCGTTCGCGCGACCAGGCTTTCTTGTAAGGCCGTTCGCTGTGCAGCGCGTCCCACACATCCACGACGGCGAAGATGCGCGCCGCCAGGGGAATGGCTCTTCCCTTCAGCCCGCGCGGATAACCGGAGCCGTCCCACCGCTCGTGATGACAATAGGGAATGTCGAGCGCGTTGTTCAGGAATTGAATCGGCTTAAGCATGGCGAACGCGATCTCAGGATGCCGCTCGATGGCGAGACGATCCTCCCTGGATAGTTTTCCCTTTTTGAGCAGGATGTGGTCGGGGATGGCCATCTTGCCGATGTCGTGCAGGATGGCGCCGCGCCGGATGTGGACGATCTCGGATTCGGGGATGTCGAGGGCGCGCGCCAACCGCACGGTCAGGTCGCAGACGCGGCGGGAGTGGCCCTCTGTTTCCTTGTCGCGCAGTTCGAGGGCTTTCGCCCATCCTTCGAGGGTGGTGTCGTAGGCTTCGGCCAGTTCGCGCGTACGCTCGTCCACGCGCTGTTCGAGGCGTTGGTTGAGGTCGCGCAATTCGCTTTCGAGTTCCTTGAAGGCGGTGATGTCGTGCGAGATGTAGATGCGGCCGGTCATGTTGCGATTCGAATCGTAAAGCGGCCAGACGGTCATTTCGTAGTAGACGTTCTTGCCGCGCACCTGGAAGGTGGTTTCGGCGCGGGCGTAGGAGACGTGGGTGTAGAGGCGGATGGGGATGGGGAAATCTAAGAACACTTCTTTGGCCGGTTTGCCGATCACGTTGGCTGCGCTTTGTCCGAGCAGGTCGAGCATGGAGGTGTTGATGTCGGCAATGCGGCGCTGGTTGTCGAGGATGACCACCGGCTCCACCATGGCCTCGAATACTTTGTCGCGGCCGAAAGGCAGTACTTCGAAAACGCGATAGTGATACAGCCCCCAGACGATGAGCAGGTTGCCCAGGGCAAAGGCGATCGGGCTGATGTCACGCTGCGGGGCCAGTTTCAGCCCGGACAGGGTCAGCATGGCGCCGAGTGCGGGGATGCAGATGCCGATGGCGATGATCGCGAGTTGGGCGCGGTAGAGCGTCTGCAAGCGGGCGTATTGTCGAAACAAAATGGAGACGCTGGCTCCCACCACGATGTAGCTATAGGCGGCGAAGGCATACACGATGGGGGTGAAACTGTACACGAGCTCGTCGAATGGCTCGCCGGGAGCCAGGCGCGGGTCGGGATAGATTCGGTGATGAAACGCGTCGGTGACGACCAACCCGGAGAGGATCAGGGGCGCGGCCAGCGACAGGAGGATAGCGGTTTGCTGGCCGCGAAATTTTGTGTCGGTGAATCGGGTTACGAAAATGGGCAGGGCGAACACGATCAGCGCGCCGGCGATCCATTGCAGGCCGTCCCAGAATAGTTTTCCACCCAGATTGGATTCCAACAATTCGAGGATGTAACTGGCGATCCAAATCGCCTGGCCGATCGTATACCAAATAAAGGCGGATACGCCGCGTACGTACCGCCTTTGCCAGGTGTAGCCGATCACGCCCAGCGAGAGAAACAGGGAACCGATGTAGGGGAGTATGAAGAGGGCTTCGATGCGCGACATGGTGAAGCCTATTTTACTCCCGGCGCTCGGGAAAGCCGCGCTGCGTTTCATTTTGCTCATTGCGCGAGCGCGCCAAACCTGCTATACTCCCGCTCGCAACGTTGAACTTCCCTGCCTCTGGCAGTTTTCGTGACCACAAACCAAGTCGCACGTTAACCTCCCCGGCAGATTTTCTCCGGGGATTTTTTCTTCGTTGAACTTAACCGCCCATGGCGGATAATAATCAGTAGTTCACGAAGGTCACGCGTAATTTGCGCTCTCTTGCGCAAATATGGCGGTAGAGACCGCCTAATACGCGCTTTCGTGAAGTACTGATAATATTTGAAAATCGTGGTGAAACCAAAATTATGAGTAAGAAGGAAAAACTAAAGATCATTCCTCTCGGCGGGTTGGGAGAGGTTGGCAAGAATATGACCGCCTATGAATTTGGCGGCGATATTCTTATTGTGGATGCCGGCATCATGTTCCCGCAGAACGACATGCTCGGCATTGACTACATCATCCCCGATTTCGAATACCTGCTCGACAAGGTTAAGCAGGTGCGCGGCATCGTTATTACGCACGGCCACGAAGACCACATCGGGGCCATCCGCCACGTGCTGGAGCAAATCCCCGTGCCGGTCTATTCCACGTCGCTCACCCTCGGCCTGATTGACGTGAAACTGGCGCGCAACGGCTACACCAAGGCCGACCTGCGAAAACTGCAAGCGGGCGAGAAAGTGCAGATCGGCAAGTTCCAGATCGAAACCTTCCACGTCTCGCATTCGATTCCCGACGCCATCGGCCTCGCCATCACCACCGGCGCGGGACTCGTCATCCATATGAGCGATTTCAAACTGGACCACACGCCTGTGGATGGCTGGCCGACGGACTACGCCAAACTGGCGGAATTCTCCCAACGCGGCGTTGACCTGCTCCTCTCCGATTCGACCAACTCGGAGAGGCCGGGTTGGACCCCCTCGGAGCGAGTCATCGGGCCGGCCTTCGACCAGGTCATCGCGGCCGCGCCGGGACGCGTGATCATCGCGACCTTCGCCTCGCTCATCTCGCGTATCCAGCAAGCCGCCGACTCCGCCCTCAAGAGCGGGCGCAAACTGGCCTTCGCGGGAACCTCGATGGTGGAGAACGCCAAGATCGCGCGCAAACTCGGCTACCTGCTCGTCCCCGACGAGACGCTCGTCCCGATTGACCAGGCCCTCAACCTGCCGGATAACAAAGTCATTATTATGGTCACAGGCTCGCAAGGCGAACCCTCCTCGATCATCGGACGTTTGTCCACCGGCTCGAACCGTCAATTCGATGTGAAGCGCGGCGACACAATCGTTCTCTCCTCCCATCCCATCCCCGGCAACGAAGAGACCATCAGCCGGGCCATCAATCGCTTGATTCGCTTCGGCGCGAACGTGATCTACGACGCCATCGCGCCAGTACACGTCTCCGGTCACGCGAGTCAGGAGGAGCAGAAGTTATTACTCAACCTGGTCAAGCCGAAACACTTTCTACCCATCCACGGCGAACTGCGCCAATTGAAGCGACACGCCTGGCTGGCGGAGCAGGTGGGGGTCAAGCCGGAAAATATCGTGGTGGTTGAAAATGGTCAGATCGTGGAATTGGGCAACGGCAAGTTGACCCTCGGCGAGCGCATCCCCGGCGGCTACGTGTTCGTGGACGGCGAGTCAATCGGCGACATTGACCATGACGTGATGAAGGAGCGCGAGCAACTGGCGCGCAACGGAATCGTTATTATTGACCTGAGCGTGGACAAGTTCACGGGGCGTCTGCTGCACGAAGCGGAAGTGCTGACGCGCGGTTACGTCTCGCCGGAGGACGCCGAGCGACTCATCCCCGAGGTGCGGCGGCGCGTCATGCAGGTGGTCAACGATGGCGGCGTCGACTCTGAAAAGGAGATCGCCTCGGCGGTGAAAAGTTATCTCGTTGACCAGACGAAGCGCAAGCCGATGGTGTTCGTGACGTTGAGCCGGGGGTGATTGGTAATTGGTAAATAGTAAATGGTGATTGCGACAGCCTCCGGGTTTCCGGGGGCTGTTTTGTTTGTCTTTAACCACAAAGGACACAAAGTGGCGCAAAGGAAAACCTTACCTTCATGCGTATTTCCTTTGTTGACTTGACGACCTTTGTGTTTAGGCTTTTCAGGCTTGCCCGATAGATGGCCTAATACTTGCCTCTTGACATACTGTGCATAATACAGTATATTGCAGCAAAGGATAAGAGATATGGCAAAGTCAGATCAACTTTCCGAGAATGTCATTTTGGAGTTGCGGCGCGGGGTGATTGTGCTGGCGGTGCTGGCCCAACTGGGCGAGGAGCAGTACGGCTACTCCTTGCTCAAGAGTCTGTCGGATGGGGGGTTGGAGGTGGACCAGGGGACGCTGTACCCGCTCCTCCGTCGGTTGGAAGCGCAGGGGGCGCTCGAGTCGGTTTGGAAGCTGGAAGAGGCGCGTCCACGTCGGTATTACGTCATCAGCGCGGAGGGGAAGAAGTCCCTGCCGCGGCTGAAAGAGGAATGGAGCAGCATTGTGGCTGTTATGAAGAAGATGCTGGCATAACCGTACCGCGTAATGCGCGCTCTCTTGCGCGCTTGGCGTTAGAGAACGCCCGCTACGCAGGTTACTTAAAAAGGAGAATGAAATGAATCTCATAGACCGTTACGTTCGTGAAGTTGGCCGCCGCCTGCCGCAGAAGTCGCGGGCCGACATCGAGAAGGAGATCCGCTCGGCGTTGGAAGATATGCTCGAGGATCGGAGCAAGAAGGATGGCCGCGCAGTGGACGAGGCGATGATCGTCGCCGTGTTGAAGGAATATGGCCAACCCGAAAAGGTGGCCGCCTCGTACCTGCCGGAACGCTACCTGATCGGGCCGCAACTCTTCCCGATGTTTTGGATGGTAACGCAGATCGTTTTCGTGGTGTTGACCGCGCTGGCGCTGGTGGGACTGGGCCTCAACCTGGCGCGCGGCGATGCCGCCCCAACTGCGGTGTTACAGACGATCCTCGACTCGTTCGGCCAGTACTTCTCAGGCATGATGGCCGCGGTGGGGAACATCGTGCTGGTATTCGCCCTGATCCAGCGGTTCGCTCCGAATTTGGAGTTCGAGAGCAAGCAGGAAGCAAAGGAATGGAATCCGCGCGACCTGCCCGAAGTGGAAAAGCCCGACGAGATCATCAAAGGTAATTTGATCGTCGAGGTGGTCTTCACCGTGCTGGGACTGATCCTGTTCAACGTCTACCCGGAGTACATCGGAATCTACGGGTTTACCGACGACAAATCCTTCTTCGTGCCAATTCTCTCGGATGCGTTCTTCTCGTACATGCCGTGGATCAACCTGCTGTGGGCGATGCAGATCGGGTGCAACCTGATCCTGCTCCAACAGATGCGCTGGCAGGCTGGGACGCGCTGGTTCTGGATCGCCATCAAGGCCGGTGGGATCGCGCTGGCCTACGCCATGCTGACCGGCCCTTCGATCATCCACCTGACGCCCGATGCGCTGATGACCGGCATGGGCATGTCCGCGGACGCGGCGCAGACCGTCGCCACACTGGCCGCGCAGGGCGTGAAGATCGCGCTGGTGATCAGCATGATCGCGGGCGGGGTTGACGTGTTGAAGGGTATCATCGGTTTGGTGCGGCGCGCTGTCCCGGCGGCGGCGTAGGTTTGCCAAACAAAACCAGACTCCTCCGCGGTCAAGGTGACGCGGAGGAGACTGGTTCGTTTTCTGCTGGTTGAGACAAACTCGCGTCGATGAACTTGAAGCCCGCCTATTGCTGTATAATCACAGTAACACGAGGTAGCCATGACAGATCAAAAATTACTGGAACGCATTAGCAATAACCCGAACGTGATGACAGGCAAGCCCGTCATTCGCGGAACGCGTCTGACCGTGGAATATATCCTGAACTTACTGGCGCATGGCCAGAGCGCTCAGGAGATTATCGGGGAATATGAAGGCCTGACGCTCGAAGATATTCAAGCCTGTATCCTGTTCGCCAGTAAGACGCTTGAAAACACGGTTTTCATGCCGTTGACGGTGGAGAGCGCGTAAATGCGATTCCTGGTGGATGAGTCCACCGGGCCGGTTGTGGCAGACTGGCTGGCCAGTCAGGGACACGAGATATTCTCTGTGTATCAATCCGCGCGGGGAATGAATGATGATGAGATCGTGCAAAAAGCCTTTTCGGAAAATTGGATCCTGATCACAAATGACAAGGATTTTGGCGAAAAAGTATTCCGCGAGCGCAGACCTCACCACGGCGTGATTTTGTTGCGCCTGGATGATGAAAGGGCGCCGGTTAAAGTGGCCGTGCTTGGAAGTCTGCTGGAAAATTATGCCGACCAGTTACAGGGACGCTTTGTTGTCGTGACCGAGACCAGAGTCCGATTTGCCAAAGAATAAATTTGCACTGGCGCGACGCGCTGTCCCGGCGACGGCGTAGGTTTGCACAACAAAACCAGACTCCTCCGTGGTCAAGGTGGCGCGGAGAAGTCTGGTTCATTTTCTGCTGGTTGCGGTAAACTTACAGGAAATTGATTGATAATGGAGAAGAGATAATGCCTACTTGCCTAAGTTGCGGTGGAAGTTTTGATGATACTTTCCAATTCTGCCCATATTGCGGCAAACCAAAACCAATACATCAGATATCAAGGAAGGTAGATGTAGTGTCACATCTGCCGTCTTCAGACTTGGATTGCCCCAAATGCCATAGAATAGATAATGTGTCAAAAGTCTCTGCTATAGTTCAGCATGGAACCTATCAAGTCAGTGGGCAAATGCCGGTGTCGCGCATCTCCCAAGATGGAGATGGCCTTAAATCAAGTACAACCTATGAAAGTTATAGCGCCACACAACAGTCAAATCTTGCCAGAAATTTAATGCCTCCACGAAAACCTGATAGAGAATATAGCAACTTTATTGGTCTGGCAGTTTTTCCGATAATATTAACTGTCCTTGTAATCTTTGTGGGAATTGCGGCGATCCTTCCAGCGATTCAGCTTTCTCCGGTTGAGAGAGTTGGATATGGGCTGGGGTCAATCCTGTATATAGCCCTGATTGTTAAACTAGTGAAGTGGCTCATAAAAATTGATAAACCTTTTAAGGCCGAATATGAAGTTGAAGTGGCGAAATGGGAATTCTCTATTTCAAAATGGAATCAACTCTACTACTGCTTGCGAGATGATTGTGTATTTATTCCTGGAGAAGGCGTATCATACAAAACAACTAATTTGTATGAGGCAATTCAGTGGCGCCCTTCAAAGAGACAGCGGTTTTGGCCAAGGTATTTCGCCGGTTCTTGACTAATGATGAAAACCTCCACGACCACATAGGCGCGGAGGTTTTCCGTTTTACGCTTTCTCCCTACACATCAAAATACAGGCTCATCTCATACGGGTGCGGACGATTCTGCACTGGGAAATATTCCTGCATGCGTTTGAAGTCCACCCATTGGTGGATGAGTTCTGGGCTGAAGACTTCGCCGGCCAGCAGGAAGTCATGGTCGGCTTCGAGGGCTTTGAGGGCGTCGTCCAAGGAGGAGGGCAGGGATTTGATGTTCGCGCGTTGGGCGTCGTTCCAGGCGAAGATGTTGGCGTCGATAGGGCCGAACCCGGCCTGGGTGGGGTCGAGGCGTTTGGCGATGCCGTCCAGTCCGGCCATCAGCATGGCGGCCAGGGCCAGGTACACGTTACAGGTCGCGTCGGGAGGGCGGAACTCGATGCGCGCCGTGTCGGGTTGGTTGGCGTACTTTGGGATGCGCACCGCCGCGCTGCGATTGCCGAGCGAGAAGAAGGCGTTCACCGGCGCTTCGAAGCCGGGCACAAGGCGGCGATACGAATTGGTGGACGGGTTGGTCAGCGCGAGCAGAGCCGCGCCGTGGGTGAGCAGTCCGCCCACGTACCAGAGCGCCTCCTGGCTGAGACTGCCGTACCCGTCCTTGTCGTAAAACAGGTTGGCGCCCGCCTTGAACAAATGTTGGTGGAAGTGCATGCCGCTTCCGGCCTCGCCAAACAGCGGCTTGGGCATGAACGTCACGGTCTGCCCGCGGGCGTGCGCGGCCATCTTGGTGACGTACTTGATCTTCATGGTCGCGTCGCCCGATTGGATCAGTCCCATCATGGGCGTCTCGATCTCCGACTGGCCGGGGCCGCCGACCTCATGGTGGTGATACTTGACCGGCACGCCCATCGCCTCCAAACGGCGCGACATATCCGCGCGTAGATTAAAAAGTTGATCCTTGGGCGGGATGGCGTGATAGCCGCCGTGCATGGGGATGTAATGACCGTGACCGCCCTCGGCGCTGTTCCAATCCGCCTCGCGGCTGACGACCTCGTAGCGGGCGCGGTTGACCCCGGACTCGTACCTGACACTGTCGAAGACGTAGAACTCGAACTCCGGCCCCCAGCGACTCTCGTCGGCGATGCCGGAGGCTTGCATGAACTCCTCGGCGCGGCGCGCCAAATTGCGCGGGTCGTTGGCGAACGAGGCGTGCGTGTCCGCTTCGTAGGTGGCGCTGATGAAACTAAGCGTGGGCAACTCCCAGTAGGGGTCAATGAAGCCGGTCGAAAGATCGGGAATCAAAACCATGTCGCCGGACTTGACGGACTTGAGTCCCACCGACGAACCGTCAAAACCGACGCCGCTCTTCATCAACTCCTCTTCGAATTGACTGGCCGGGATGGTCAGGTGGTGCCAGCGTCCCCACAGGTCACAGAACTTGAGGTCAACCATTTCGATCTGGTTGTCTATCACATACTTGCGCGCATGCTGAAAATCATTGAACATGAAGGGTCTCCAGTTTTTTGTACACGGATTTCACTGATTACGCGGATAAACACGAAAATTATTAAAAAATCCGTGCGACCCCGTGCAACCCGCGTAATCCGTGTACGGCTTTGGGTCTCACTTTAGCACGAAAAGGCGCGGGCGGTTAGTGAATTCCATCCTTGCCGCGCAAGCCATTCATCGGTTTTTTGGGTTACAAAGGTTGGGCAAAAATCCGAATTTCGTTCTATACTTGATTGAGTTCCATAATCCTTTGCCACAGATTACACAGATTGGCACGGATTTTTCCAATCAGTGAAAATCCGTGAAATCCGTGGCTGAAAACAGATTTTGCCTCGGAGGGCGCCATGTCTGATTTTGCGTTGCAAGCCTTGTCGCACTTACGCGACCCAAAAGATTTCCAGTGGTACGTCATCCCGTTGCTGTCGTTCATCTTCTACGTCTACGTGGTGGAGACGGAGAAGCGCAACTGGAACATCGTTCTCGCCGGTCTCGCCTTTTGGGGCGCGGACTGGTTGAATGAGATCGTCAACAGCCTCGTGCTCAAATTCACGGGCTACGCGCCGATCTGGGCCGAGCCTGGTCCCAGCGCGTATCTCATCCTGGTGGGACTCAACATCGAGACCATGTTCATGTTCGCCGTGGCGGGAATTATCTGGTCGAAGATGCTCGCCCCCGACAAGAAGACGCTCTACCTCGGCCTGCCCAATCGCTGGGCGGTGGCGATCTTCGGCTCGATCTTCTGCGTCTTCGTGGAGTACCTGCTCAACTCCGCGGACGCGTTGACGTGGGACTATGCGTGGTGGGGTCGCAGTTTCCCCCTGCTCATCTTCCTCTTCGGCTACCTATGGTTCTTTGTCTTCGCCTTCTGGGTCTACGACATGCCGACCCTCAAGCAGAAGGTGCAAACTGTCGGCGCGCTGTGGGCGGTGGATATCGTAGCCTTAATCGTCTTTGCGGGTTTCTTGAAGTGGATTTAGATCCAATAGCACGTCATTGCGAGGAGGAGCGGAGCGACGACGAAGCAATCCCCGCGTTCGACTAGGAGATTGCTTCGTCGGGAGTTCACCCTCCTCCATTAGACTTAGGATATCACCTCTGCCACCAGGGACTGAGC
>CAZVAX010000095.1:0-8825 GCA_964625215.1 uncultured Anaerolineaceae bacterium
CTGCGCGCCGATCACGTCGTTGTTGAGGCGGCTCATCAACTCGCCGGTTTTGGTGTTGGTGAAGAAACGCAGGGACATGCGTTGCAGGCGGGCGAAGAGGGCCGAACGCAGGTCGTAGATGACGCCCTCGCCGACGATGGCGTTCAGCCTGCGTTGATAGACGTTGATGCCGCCGGTGAGCGCGGGGATGAGCAGCAACGCCGCGCCGAGCAGAACGATGCCTCTCACATCCTTGGCGGGAATGACCACGTCAATCATGTTGCGAAAGACGAGAGGTGTGAGCAGGGAGAGTCCGGTGGAGAGCAGGATGGTGACGAGCATGCCCGCGATGCGCCACCAGTAACCGCGCGCGTAAGAGAGAACGCGCAAAAGCAGTTCTTTGGTGACTTTGGGCTTTTCATCTGGGGAGCGGAGGAAGGAGAACCAACTGTAGAACATCGAGGCTCCTGGGTGGGTAGGTTGCCGGTTAAATAGTTATGAGGAGGCGGTCCATCCGACTATAAGGCCAATGGCCTGTTCGCGCAACTGGGAGAAGGAGGATGCTCAACACGAATCGAGCCTTGACGTATTCAAAACGCTGATGATAAACTTCGCTCATCTTCAAAGAAAGGAGCATTCCGAAATGGTGAAGCAAGTTTCGTTCGTGTGCAATTTCCGCGCCGATGCCGGCGCCGTTTTGCCTTCTCGGAGTGCGCCTGTTGGATGAAGTGACGGTTTGAATGTCACGGCCGCGGGAGCGCTCACGCCCGCGGCCGTTTTGTTTTCCCCGACGGCTACGGGCGAGTCCCGTGGCCGTTTTTTGTCGCCCTGCCCTCACCCTTCGACTGGCTCAGGGCAACGCCCCGGTCCCTCTCCCGAAAAACGGGAGGGAGACATGCAAAAGGAATTCTTATGGACGCCCTGCTCGAAAAATCACTTTACGACGGCAATCTTGTCCGCCTCGGCCCGATTGACCATGAAAAAGACCCGGAGATCGAGTCGCGTTGGACGCACGACGCCTCGTTCATGCGCCTGATGTACCGCGAACCGGTCCGCCCCATGCCGCCCTCCCAGGTCAAGAAGAAGTACGAGGAACTGGAAAAGGAAGCGGATGAAAAACGCGACGTGTTTCCCTTCCGAATCCGCGCCTGTGCCGACGATCGGCTGATCGGTCTGGCGGTGATCCAATGGATCGATTGGAGCAACGCCTGCGGCTGGGTCCGGCTCGGCATCGGCGCGCCCGAGGACCGTCGCAAAGGCTATGGGCGCGAGGCCTTGAGTCTGCTCCTGCGTTTTGCCTTCGATGAACTCAGTCTGTACCGGCTGGGCGCGAGCATCGCGGGATACAACGAGCCTGCCCTGGCGCTCGTCCGTCAATTCGGTTTCGTGGAGGAAACGCGTCGCCGCGAAGCTCTCGGCCGCGATGGCCGCCGCTGGGACCTCCTCGACTACGGCCTGCTCGCCGAAGAGTGGCGGGCCAGCGCATCGCAACCGCGTGCGAACGAATAGTGAAAGATTGGAGAACAACATGAAAGATATTTTTCGCGGCGAACTTATCCGTCTCGCCGCTGTGAACCCTGAAGAACTTGCGCCCTTGCTCAATCGCTGGGACCGCGACAGCCTGCGCATCCGCCTGCTCGATTCCGACCCGTCCATCATCTTCTCCGCAAAAGCTCGCAAGGAGTGGATCGAAAAGCAGATCGAAAAAGAAACCTACTTCGGCTTCAGCATTCGCACCCTTGCGGACGATCGCGTCGTGGGAGAGATCGGATTGGGCGGCCTGCGCTGGAATTGCGGCGATACCTTTGTCGGAATTGGCCTCGGCGATCGCGCCGACTGGAACAAGGGCTATGGCACCGACGCCATGCGCGCGATCCTGCGCTACGCCTTCCTCGAGCTCAACCTGCATCGCGTCACCCTGGGCGTCTTTGAATACAATCCGCGCGCCATGCGCGCCTACGAAAAGGCCGGCTTCCGCGTGGAAGGAAGAATACGCGGCGAATTGAATCGCGATGGCCGCCGCTGGGACAGCATTTTGATGGGCGTTCTGCGCTCAGAATGGATGGAACAATATGGCAGTCAACTTTGACTTAATGGGCGACTTCTCCGCCCCGAATGAATCAACCCTGCTTCCGAAGGGATATACCCTCCGCCCGGCTCAATGGTCGGACCTCGAACCGGTTCGGCAATTGATCTACGATGTCTGCGCTCCCAACGGCGACGCGGTGATCGTCCCCTCGCCCGAGGAACTGCGCGTGGAATGGCAGAGTCCCGGCTTCACGCTCGAACGCGACGCGTGGGTGGTTGCCGCGCCGGATGGACGCGTCGTCGGCTTCGAGGAGTTCAATGACCGCCAGGCGCACGCCTCGCTCGACGGCGACGGATACGTCCACCCCGACTTCCTGGGCAAAGGTATTGGCACGTCGCTGTTGCGCGCCCTCGAAGCCCGCGCCCGCGAAGAAATGAAACTGGCCGAACCCGACCTGCGCGTTTTCATCCGCAATGGCATGAGCATGAGCGAAGCCGACGCGATCGCGCGACAAATGCACGAGAACGAGGGCTACAACCCCGTCCGCTACCACTGGCGGATGGAGATCAACCTGACGGAGCCGCCTCCCGCGCCGGTCTGGCCGGAGGGGGTGGAACTCCGCCCGTTTCGGCCCGAGCCGGATAGTCGGTCCGTGTATGAAGCGGAGCAGGAGACGTTTCAGGATGGCTGGAGTCCGCAAGTCATCCCGTTCGAGACGTGGCAGTTCCGCAAACACGGTCGCGCCGATTTTGACCCGTCGCTGTGGTTCGTCGCCTGGGATGGGGAGCAGGTGGCGGGATTCAACCAGTGCCGTTATCGCAATGACATTGGTTGGGTTGGCACGTTGGGTGTCCGCCGCCCTTGGCGCAAGCAGGGACTAGGCCTGGCCCTGCTCATCCACTCGTTTGGCGAGTTCTTCCGGCGTGGCAAGACCGTCGTTGGCCTGGGCGTGGACGCCTCGAACCCCACTGGGGCAACTCGTCTATACAAAAAAGCCGGGATGCAGGTGGCTGGCGAGTACGTGGTCTATGAAAAGGAACTCCGCCCCGGCCGCGAAATACAGGAGGAGGCCTGATTCCGGGCCTCCTCCTCCCTTCTGGGTCTCAGAGGAACGGACGACTTCGTATAGGCCTTATGTAAAATGCCGCGGAGCGTTGAAATTCATGCACAAAAGGGGTTGGCAGGAATCCAAAATCGGCTATACTAACCCCATCAATTACGGAGGCGCTTATGAACCTGCGTTGTATTTACTGCCAAACCCCCTTCACCTTAAGCCGGATGGAAAAATTGGCCGCCATCCAGAAATTGCAGGCCGAGGGTATGCATCACTACGATGCCTTCTGCCCGCGTTGCCGCCGCTCGAACCCGGTTTCGATTGACCGGTTGCGCATCTTCACCCCTGGCTGGCAGGAGGGACTACGCACCCTGGAGGCCGAGGCCGCCCAGCGCGAGAAGGAACAACTGACCCTGGCGGCGGTGACCTCGGTTGTTTCGGCCAAAGCCGCTCCCAAGTCGGCGGGGACGATAGCCCATAAGAAGCGCCACTCATCAGCCGCGGAGAAGAAGGCGGCCAAGGCGGCGAAAGCCAAACCGGCGAAGAAAGCCGCCAAACCGGCGCCCGCCAGGGCCAAAAAACCTGCCGCCAAACCAGCCAAGAAAACGAAGAGCAAATAACGCCATTTCTGGCAAAACAGCATATACTTGTAACTGTGTTCACAAAAGAGCGCGGGGATCGGTTCGCGCTTCCCGTTTTTTCCTTCACCACCATAATCTCACAAGGAGTTGAATCATGGAAGTCACCTGCTGGAACTGCAAAACTGTAATCACCCTCGACCGGGCCGCCGTAGAAGCCGCCGTCAAGACCATGACCGATACGAAACTCGATTTCTTCGATGTCGCCTGCCCGAAATGCGGCAAGGCCAACCGCACCAAGCGCGAGGAATTCGAAAAGGCCCTGGCCGCGAAAGCCGCGCCCGTGGTGACTGTGACCGCCCGCGAAGCCACCCAGCAAACCAAGGAAGAGAACGCCAAACGCCGCGGCGACGATAAGGAAAAAGGCGCCGGCAAAAAAGCGCTCGAAAAGGTCAAGAAGGGCCGCAAGTAAGCCGCGACTCTTGTATGAGCATTCGCGCCGTTTTTTTCGATCTGGGCGGGGTGATTGTCCGCACGGAATATCAGGCTCCCCGCGAGCGCTTGGCCGAACGGCTGAACATGGATTATGACGACCTCGTGCGGCTGGTCTTCGAAAGCGAGACCAGCCGCAAGGCGTCTGTCGGACAGGTCAGCGCGGACGAGCATTGGGCGGCGGTGACGCGCGCGTTGAAGCGCGCGCCCTCCGAAGCCCCCCAGATTCGCGACGAATTCTTTGCAGGCGACGTGGTGGACCGCGACCTGATCGCGTTCCTCCGTACCCTGCGGGCGCGTTGCAAAACCGGCCTGATCTCGAACGCGTGGGGCGACCTGCGCGCCTACCTCGTGGAGAATAAATTCGACGACGCCTTCGACGCCATCGTCATCTCCGCGGAGGCGGGCGTGGTAAAGCCCAAGCCGGAGATCTTCCACATTGCGCTGGATCAACTCGGGGTGAGTCCGAACGAAGCCGTCCTCGTTGACGATTTCATTGAAAACGTCGAGGGCGCGCGGGCGGTTGGCATGTCCGCCGTCCATTTCACAGGGCCTCAAGAGGCCATCCACCGACTCGAACAACTTCTGAAACGCTGACGCCCGTTTTGCGCGGGCGTCGCGGAAAGCGGCAACCCATGCAAAACAACCTGCACATTCGCGACTTGGGAAACGGGCTGATCCTTCGTCACGCCTCGACACGCGACGCGGCCGCGCTGGCCCGATTCAACGGCGAGATGCACGGAAGCGATCCCGCCGACGGGCGCCGCGTCGCCGCCTGGACGCGTGACCTGCTCGCCAAACCCCATCCCACGATGACCGCGCGCGACTTCACCATCGTGGAGGAGACGGCCACCGGACGCATCGTCTCTTCGCTCAACTTGATCCCCCAAACCTGGACCTACGAGGGGATTCCTTTTGGAGTGGGCCGGCCTGAACTCGTCGGCACGATTGACGAGTATCGCAAGCGCGGGTTGGCGCGAGTCCAGTTCGATGAGATTCACAAATGGTGCGCGGAGCGAAACATGCCCGCGCAGGTCATTACCGGCATTCCCTACTTCTATCGTCAGTTCGGCTACGAGATGGCGCTTGAATTTGTGGGTAGCCGCTTCGGCTTCGAGCCGCACGTCCCGAAATTGAAGAAGGGAGAGAAGGAGCGCTATCGCATCCGCCCCGCGATGGAGGCCGACCTGAAATTCGTCGCTGGCGTATACGCCGAAGCGCAGAAACGCTACGCCATCTCCTGCCTGCGCGGCGTGGATGTCCTCGCCTATGAGTTGAACGCGCAGAGCCGCGAAAACGTGAACCACTTCGAACTGCGCGTCATCGAAGACGCACGCGGAAAACGCGTGGGTTATTTCCAGCACTCGCCCTTCCTCGGCCTCACCGGCCTGACTGCGCTCGGCTATGAACTCGCGCCCGGAATCTCCTGGCTCGATGTGACCCCGGCGGTTGTGCGTTACCTGTGGGAGGTTGGAGGCCGCTACTCCAAACGCGAAGGAAAACCGCGCGCCTCGTTTGGGTTCATGCTCGGTTCCTCGCATCCCGCCTACGAAGTTTTGGGCGATAACCTGCCCGCAGAATGCAAGCCCTACGCCTACTATCTGCGCGTGTCCGACCTGCCGGGATTTCTCCATCTCATCGCGCCCGCGCTGGAGAAGCGATTGGCCGCGTCGCTGGCGGCGGGATATTCGGGCGAGTTGAAGGTCAGTTTCTATCGCGACGGCCTGCGGATGGTCTTCGCGCGCGGGCGACTCAAAACTGTCGAGCCGTGGACTCCGGCCATTGACCACAATCAAGGCGACGCGGGTTTCCCAGACCGCGTCTTCCTGCAACTCCTGTTTGGCTACCGCAGTTTCGAAGAGTTGCGTTACGCTTTCAAGGATTGCTACTACGAACACAATACCGCGCGCGTCCTGTTGAACGCTCTCTTCCCCAAGCGCCTCTCAGACGTGTTTCCGGTATTTTGAGTCAGACAGGCTTTGCGTACGCTGTTTTCTACTCTCTTCTTAGCGGTAAACCATGATTTCAAAAATGAACGCCTACAAACTCTACCTCGCCCTGCAATTCATGATGGGCCTGAGTTTTGGCATGATCTTCGTGGTCGCCTCACTCTACGAAGCGACGGTGGCCCATCTCTCCGGCTTGCAACTCGTGCTGGTCGGCACGACCCTCGAATTGACCGTCCTGCTATTCGAGGTTCCCACCGGCGTGGTGGCCGACGCGTACCCGCGCGCCATCGGTCAGGTCGTCTCCGGGCCGGTCGCGGCGGCGGTGAGCCTCGCCTCCATTCGAGCCGCGATCAGCATGGCGGCCCTGCTCCTCGCCCCAGCCCTGCCGCTCATCGGCCGCGCTAACCGCCTGCATGCGGACCAGTCCCCTCCCGCTGCGCAGACCTCGCCCGCCGATTAGCGGAATCAAAAAGAGACGACCGTTTGGGGCGGTCGCCTCTTCGTTTCAGGGTCAGGGTTGAAGCGAGCGCGGATCGAATTTGGCGGAGGCGCGCATCAGTTCCTGCGCTTATTCGCGTTTATCCGACAGATCGCTACGGCGAGGTTGTGGCGATCCGTCCGGCCAGCAGGTCGGCCAACACCTGCTCGGCTTGTTGCTGTTTGCCCGGCGTGAGGATGCTCGGGTCCACGTCCGTGAGGGAGAAGGGCGGCTGGTAGGCGATGCCGGCGCGGCCCGCCAGCAGGTCGGCCCAGGCGGCTTGGATGGCCTTGGCCTGGTCGGGACGAAGACTCGCCACGTAGTAGACCGGCCGCGGGTCCGGCGTGGTATCGCCGATGGTCAGGAGTCCGAGCGAGCCGATGTAGCTGAGCAATTCGGGAGTCGCGACCGTTGGATAAACGTAGATCAACGAGACCTTCTTGCTTCGGCGCAACACATCGGCATAGGCGGTATAGAGCGAGGGTTGTTCATCGGCGGGTATACTGATATACGCCGGATACTCGATCACCTGTCCGTACTCATCCATATAGGCGTAGGGGTTTTTCTTTTGACAGAGGCCGCAATAATAGATCATGCCGTTTTTAAAGGCGGCAAACGCGAGTTGCGCGTTCGGGTCGCCTTCGGGAACGATCATGCCGATGCTGTAGTCCCAATCGGGTGTAACCATGGCGGCGATGTACCCAAAGAGGAACCCCACCAGGTCGGGGCGGGGCTGGGTGGCGACTACGCTGATGTTTCCGCCCGCGCTGACGCCGGGAATATCCACCGCGAGGAAGAGAGTCTGCGGGGCGGCGGCGGCCAGGGTCACGATGCCGGGATCGGGTGGCAAGGCCACTACGATCTTTAACGAAGGCTCCAGGTCCGCCTGGGTGAGGCTATTGCGCACTTGGAAGCGATATCCCGCCGACTGCGCCAATTGATATACCGCCGACTGGTACACGTTCGATGTGGTCGGGTCCATGTCCGCGGGGAGGACGAGAATGGCCAGCGGCGCGGAGGGCGTGGCGGTGGGCGTGATGGTCGGCGCGAAGGTGGGCAATTCAGTCGGGAGGGGAGTCTCTTTGGGGCCGCAACTGCTGAGGGCGAGGGCCAGGCTCAAAAGCAGGATCAAGCCGGCCCTGGGAAAGAACGAGGAAGGTGTGGAATGACGCACGGGATATAACTCCAAAGTCGAGATTGCCCCCGATTATATGTCAAAACTTTGTCGCGTACCTGCGCGGGATGAGAGTCCGCTAATCTGGCCGAATGGCCGCCGCGCATTAAACCAAAAGACACAGGGGCGGAGAAAGAATCTCCGCGGCCTGTGTCTCTGCGGCTTGATGCGCGCAACGCGATGATTACTTCGCGGCGACCTTGATCTTGCGCGGAAGGGCCGACTCGGCCTTGGGCAGGCGCAGGGTGAGCACGCCGTCGGTGATCTTGGCCTCGGCCTTTTCGGCGTTGACCGCGGCGGGCAGGCGCAGGGCGCGCTGGAAAGGGCCGGCGGGCAGTTCGCGCATCAGGTATTCGCTGTCCTCGCGCTTGAATTCGCCTTCGATGCGCACCACATCCTCGAGGATGTTGATTTGCAGATCGTCGGCTTTCAGGCCCGGCACGAGCGCGGTCAGCACGAAGGCTTCCTCCTCGTCGCGCACGTCGGCGGCGAGGGCGTGTTGCGCAGGCTGGTCGGCCATGCGCATCCAGCGACGGGGGTGACGAACCGGGTAAGACTGAAGATAGAGGGTCATGGGTCGCTCCTTTTGTTGTTGATCGAATTGACGCCATGATAGCCCCGCCGCGTTGGAGTGGCGAAAACGCAACGTCGGATTTACGTTAGAGAAATTCGGCGCGGGAGTATAATTTACCCGAATGCCCAAACGAGCCGTTTTCATCGTTCTCATCGTCGTCGCCATCATCGCCGGGACGCTGATCTACCGGTGGATGACTCCCTCGGGCGCTCGCGCCAATCACGTATGGGACTTTCTACGCGACCCCGCTTCGCACCCCGACTGGAAAATGGCCGCGCGGACCCGATGCGGATCGGCCCCCTTTCTTTTTCCCACCGACGGAATGGTCGGATTCCTATGGGACGACTCGTTTCGCATCGGTCACCGCCACCAGGGCATAGACATTTTTGCGGGCGCCGAGGCAGGCGTCACCCCCGTTTACGCGGCCTACGACGGCTACCTGACGCGTCTCAGCGACTGGAAATCCTCGGTGATCCAGCGCGCGCCCAACGACCCGCTCCAACCCGGACGCCAGATCT
>CAZVAX010000095.1:8835-14426 GCA_964625215.1 uncultured Anaerolineaceae bacterium
CATGGCGAACCAGAATGGAACCTCCTACATCGCGGCCGATTTTCCGCCCGGCACGCGCGAAGTCTTTGTGGCCGCGGGAACCCTGCTGGGCTACCAGGGCAACTACTCCGGCGATCCCAACAATCCCACCGGGATTCACCTGCACTTTTCCATTGTTCGCGACGACGGCCAGGGAAACTTCCGCAACGAACTCGACATCAACAACACCTACGATCCCTCGCCTTACCTCGGTTTGCAACTCAACGCCAACTCCAGCCAGGGCGATGTTCCTCTCTGCCGGTGATTGGCTATGGACAGTTGACTCGCTGAATCGTTCCCTTTTTTTCGGAGGTCTCATGGAGTATAAAGACAAAGTTGTGCTCGTCACCGGGGCCGGGCGCGGGAGCGGGCGATTGGTGGCCGAGGTCTTTGCCGCGCAAGGCGCCGCCCTCGCCATCAACGATATTTCCCCGCAAAACGTGGAAGCGCTCGCATCCGAGTTGGCCGGACGCGGCGCAAAAGTCAAAGCCTACGTGGAAGATATGGCCAAGAAGGTGGCTGTGCAGGCCGTGATCAAGGATGTGGAAGACGCCTTCGGCCGGCTCGATGTGCTGATCACACACGCCGCGGTCGAGCCGCACGTCCCCCTCCTGGATATGGACGAGTGGGACTGGCATCGCACACTGGATGTCAACCTGACCGGCGCGTTCCTTGCCATCCAATCGGCGGCGCGGGTCATGCGCGAACGGGGAGGCGGCGTGATCGTGAACCTGGCGTCGCTTTCGGGCGGCACTGTCTCGCTCGACCGCGCGGCGTACGTCGCCAGCATGTTTGGGTTGGTGGGTCTCACGCGCCAGGCTTCGCGCGAACTGTTCTCGTACAACATTCGCGTGCATGCCATCGGGCGCGGGTTGGGACGCTTCCAGAACGTGGGCGCCACCGTCCCAGCCGAGATGACGCGCGCGGTTCTGTTCCTGTGCAATCCGCACGCCGCGCATCTCACCGGTCACATCATCAACGTGCCGTAAGCCCTGTCGTTTTACCCCGCCCTCCCGGCCTCCTCCATCAACGCCCGAATCTCCAGAGGAATCCCTTTGGCGTCGTCGCGTTGCAGGGTCAACGCGCCGCGCTCGCACTTGCCGACGCACACCCCGCATCCCATGCACTTCTCGTAGTTCACGCGGTTGACTCCGTCTGTCGCTTCCAGCGCGCCGAACTGACAGAATTCGTTGCAGTCGCCGCAACCGATGCACACATCCTCGTCCACGGTAGAGATGTAACCTGAGGAGGCCAGCATGGGAACCCCGTTTCGCTGGGCCTGCATCGCGCCGCAACAACAATCGCAACAATTGCAGATGGCATAGAAGCGTTCGAGCATGGCGTCTTTGAAGAAGGCGTGATGAACGTGTCCGCGCTCGTCTTCGGCCTGCAGGATGGCGATCGCCTCGTCGCTGGTGATCCAGCGCGAACGTTCGGGCTGATGTTCGCGGATGAAACTCGCGAACGGATCGCCGACGATTAGGCACACATCCAGGGGCAGGCAGGGATTTTCGCGCGCCGCCCGGCAGGGACAGTCGAGGGCCACGATGCGGTCGGGGTTTTGCATGACGATGGAGCGCGCCCGCTTGTAGGGAATCACCTGCTCCAGGTCGGGGATGCGGATCGCCTCGTTGATCGTCACCAATTGTTTGGCGGCCTCCAACGGGACGGCCTTGCCGTGATAGGTGTCCGCGAAACCCACCTCGTCCGTTTCAGGCTCGTCGGCTTTCTTTTTGACGATCAGGCTGTTGACCAGTCCGCCCAGCGGGACCAGCCATTTCGCGGCAGGATGAGTCCCTATGCCGACGCCGATGTAGAAATACGGCCAGCGGATGTAGATATATCCATGCAAGAGATCAAGGAAAGAATACCCGGGGGTCTTGCGCGCTTCATCCACGAAGGCGCGTGTAGACTCTTGGAGGAAGGGGTTTTGCAGTTTCATGGCGGCCTGCCTTGAAATGGTTTTCTCCATCGTACAAGAATCCAATTTCCATGAGAAGCGTCATTGCTCCGCGATTCGCCGGATGTTCATCCTGAATGCGAAAAAAAAGACCCTGAAGTTACGGCTTCAGGGTCTGTTCATTTCTCTTGAATAGGTTAGCGCGCGCCGGGAGCGGCTCTCATGCGTCGCGCCAGCAGGATGACCGCCACCAAAGCGATGGCCATCACCACCAGGCCGGTGGCGCCAAGTTCCTCGGCGATACCGCCCTCCGGGAGGGAGGCCGGAGGCGTGACGCTCGGCAGGAAGGTGATGGTTTTGATCGCCTCCTGGGCCTGAGTCTGCGCGGCCATCACGGTAGCCGTTTGGGGGTCCACAGTGGAAGCGAGGACAGCGCCGGTGGCTGTGGCGGTGGCTTGGATGGGCGGGGTATTCGTCGCGGTGGGAGTGAAGGTGGCTGGCGGAGTTTGCGAAAGAAGGGCCTCATGTTGCATGGCGGTGAGCGTGACGTTCATGCTCACGTTCTGCGCCACGAGGGTGGCCTCCTGGTTGTTGCGCTGGGCGGTCTGTTTGGGAAGGAAATAGATCGCGTATACCGCCAGGCAGGCGACCGATAACAGAATGATGCCTCCGAGAATGCCGACGCCGATCCAGAAGTTCTTGTTGCTGGCCTCTTCTTCCGGCGCCTCTTCCTCGCCAAACGTGGGTTGTTCAAAGTTGTCGCTCATGGGTCACACTCCTCGCGTTATGATAGCACAATTATCCCACAACTTCCATGTTAACCAGGGGGATTAGCGCCACTGTGCCATTCTCCAGGCGCACGTTGGCGCAATGGGCGCGCAAGCCGCTGGGCAATACGCTCAAGCCGGGACGCACCGCCACCAACGAAGCGATCTGTCCGCGATGCGGCGCGGCGCGCAGGCGCACTTGCTGTCCCGCCGCGAAGGACACGGCGTCTTCGGGGATGGGCGGCTCCTGCGTCACCGGCAGGGGGATGATCACCTCCGGGCGCGCGCCGCCATACCGGTCGAAGGACTCGGCGTTGACCGTGGCCTCGCGCTTGATGTTTGTGGTGAGCAATCGGTAGGCGACCGGATTCATCGGCAGCGCGCCGAAGCCCTCGGTCACCACGATGGGATAGCGCATTTGCATGGCGGCGGGAATGAGCGACGGGGCCAGGCTCGATAGGATCAGTCCGCGCACGGGCAATTCGGCCGCGGCTTGCAGGGCCTGGGCGTCGCGGCACATGCCGCCCAAAATGACCGTGCCGCGCAGGCTCACGTCGAGGCGGTTGGGTTCGAGCGCGGTTTCAGGGTTTTCCATCAGGCTGATCATCAGTCCCATTTCGATGCGCCCGTTCCCCCACACTCCCTGCACCAGCGCGCCCGAGGCTTGGATGATCACGCCGCGTTCGGGAATGACTTGAGTCACCAGGCCGGGGATGCCGGCTCGCAATTGCAGGTTGACCTCTCCCACCTCGATCAATACCTGACCCCCGCCGGCCACCACCACCCGTCCCTCGCGCGGCGCGCGGACCTCCTGCGGGAAGAAGCCGCGCCCGGTGGCGATGACGGCGCTGGCGGCCAGTTCATCGCCTTCCTTCACGCGGATCAGCCGGTCGGCCGCGGCGGCGGAGAGGCCGAGTTTGCGCGCCACATCCAGCAGGATATGCTCGCGCGCCCAGCGCGCTTCGGCCACCACGTCGGTGGCGGAGACGCGCTGGTTGACGCGCACATTCACCACGCCCGGCACAGGCAGGACGCGTTCGCGCAGGACGGTGGCAAGGGGAAGGATGTGAGTGACTGGCGCGAGCATCGGTTTAGCCTCCCAACGTCCACAACCATTTTTTCATCAGTTCGCGCCGGCGCACCGGGTCTTCGGTGAAGCGCAGGGGACGGCCGCGCGCGTCGATTACCACGCCCAACGCGCCGCCGTTCACCGTCAACGACTGGCCGCGTCCGGGACCGAAGCCCACATCGGCGCGGTTGAGGGGTTGCAAGGTCAGGGCGGCCGATTCGCCCGGCCCGAGCGCGAAGGCTTCCAAGTATCCCTGCTTGACCTCGATGGTCGACTCGTTCTTGTTCGAGTCCACCAACCGGGCGCGCAGGACGGGCGTGTTGTAGGGCGCGTTCGCCGCCACTGAAATGACCGTCCCCAAGTTTTGGAACGCGCCCGATTCGAGCGCCTGCACCGGCAGGATGTTGTTCAATTCCGCGCTCACGCCCAAAAGGGGCAGCAGATTTCCCCGATCGAGCATGATGTGAGTGAAGCCCGCCGGCTGGATGGCGTCGAGCAGGAGAAGCAGGCTTTGGCCGAGGCTGGGCGCGTCGGCGAGCGCGCCGCCGCTGGCGATGATCAATTCGAAGACCGGCATCAGGTCGGGGCGTAGGGCGCGCGCGTCGCTGGGAAAATCGCGGCGGGCGTCCTGCATCGCCAGGTACATGTTTTGCCGCGTGATCGCCTGGGCGATGGCATGTTCCTCCACCGTGGCCGGGATGATGGACGGATAGAGGGATTTTTGATACAGGTAATCGCGTACCGCCGGGGCCGGAATATCCAGCGCGAGCCAGCGCATGATGGACTCGATGTCGGTGTGTTGCAATAATTGGCTGAGGGGCTCGCCCAGCCCAAACTGCGGATACGTGTGCAGGCTGAGTTTGCCGTTGAAACCCGCCGCCACAGTCGCGGCAGAGGCGCCGATATCCACGCCCAGCACGCCTCCCGCCGCGCCGGTCATCTGGCCAAGGAAGCGCGCCATGCGTCCGGCGGCGTAGGAGGTGGGCAGGATGTGTCCCTTCGTCCAGGATTCGAGTTCCTCCACGCCGCGCAGTTGGGTCTTGCGCGCGGCGATGAGCATGTCGGCCAGTTCGCGCGCGGCCGGTTCGAGATCCTCGGTTTCGAGCGAGGGGCGGACGTTCGGGCTGAAATGCAGGGAGGGCGTCAGTCCAGCCATCAGGCTTTTGATCTCATCGTTCAACGACTGGTTTCCCGCGAACAAAATAGCGGGACGTTTTTCAGCCGGCATGACGAAACACGCTAGGCCAACCGCTTCGACCATCTTCTTGAGCGAACGCGCCGCGCCGCCGTCGGTGCCGCCGGTGATAATCGCCAAATCGGGGCGGGCGCGCAGAAAACCGTCAATTTGTTCGTCGGCGCGGCGGGGATCGTGCAGGTTGAACGTTTCCACCACGCGGGCATAGGTGGTTTCCACCAGGCGGCGCGCCGACTCGAGCGAGATGTCCGTCAGCAGGCCGACGATGGCCACGCGGACCGCCGGCCCGGCGGAGATCGTCGCCACGCATGCGTCCACGCCTGAACCATCGGCCTGCGCGGGCGTCACCAGACGGCGTTCCTTGTCCAGAAAGACGCGCCCGGTGACGCGTTGAATGCTTTCGATGGCCTCGCGCACGCCCAGGCCGATATCGCGCAGGGGCGCTTCGACTGTGGTGGGCGCGCTCCCCATCGCCACAAAGCGGTAACTGCCCTCCACGACATCAAAGAGGACCGCGCGTGTGGTCGTCGCGCCGACGTCCACAGCCAGGAGGGATTCGCCTTCAACCAGTGATGTTGGCATAAGCGTTTAGAACCTATCTCTAAACTTCACATTTGCGCCAACAGATGATGGCACAAGCGA
>CAZVAX010000096.1:0-14425 GCA_964625215.1 uncultured Anaerolineaceae bacterium
CTCCAAAACGCGCGGACACAGGCGCGTGGTCATCAAGACTTTGGACTTCATCCCCACGCCGCTCAAGCCGCGCAGGAAGGTCTCCGTCAGCGGGGAGGAGCAATCGCGCTGGGATGGGTCAACCTCGGCATCCTCGTCATCGCTGACCAGCGCGGCATCCATCCGCCCGTATTGACGCAGCAAGCGCTCGAAGCCATCCAGCACGATCAGGATGTTCGTCCCACGCATGGCTTCCAGCAGATCATTGACCTGCTGCCGCGCCGACTGTTTGACCTCCACGCCGAGATGTTTCAGCGTCTCGGATAGAAAACTCTCAAAGCCCGATTCCTTTTCATAGAACGACCACCAGACCGCCGTCTGCCATTGCTCGCGATCCACGCGGTTGAACCACGTCCACGCCAGCGCGGATTTGCCAAATCCGCCCAAGGCGCGCAGCATCAGCAGGTTGTCTTTGTCGTTTCTCAACCATTCGTTGAGCATCTTGAGTTCTGTTTCTCGTCCAGTGAATGTCGCCAAGTCACCGTAGCGATGACCGTAAAACCAGTGAGACGGTTTCGGTTTTGCGGGAATCGAAGCGTCAGGTTTGCCGAGAGCATCGAAAAGTTGTCTCCATGCAATGTCTTCACGATCTTTGCGTGTGAAATCCACCCAGGTTCTCATGGCAATGAAAGGATTGATGTCTTTTTGAATTCCATCTTCGCAGAGTAAAGGAATCAATTTCTTCTGCAATCCAGCAGGGTCTTCTGTTCCACCCATCAATGCTTCAAAAAGCGACCATTCGCTATTGAGCCAGTTTCGAGTCAAAACCAAAACAACATGTTTGCTTTGCTTGGCGGCATCCTGCATGTTGAGCAATGCCATTTTCCCCGCTTCAAAATCGCGATAATCAATGCAGACTTTAAAACCAGCGTCATCAAGACGTTGACGCAATACTTTATCAGCCCACCCTTCATCCTTGTGGCTGTAGGAGATGAATACATCGTATTTGAAGTCTGCCATGTCTATCCTCCAACTTCATCTTTACTTGCGATGTTCTTGCTTTGACACAAAATTCCCGTTGCAATTAAACAGGAATACCCTCTTTACGAACATTGATGTACAGAGGAAATCCACTCTCGGCATATTTTCGTTCGGAAACAAGTTTGGTGGAGATGAGCACATCGTGTTCGAGAGACAGGTCGGCGACGAACTTCAACGAGCGTTTATCCGTTTGCCAATAATCGAACTCGCCCTTCAACACAACCATCACGTCAATATCCGAATCGGGCAGTTTTCCCTCGCCGCGCGCGAACGAGCCGAACAGGATGACGGCTTTCAACTGATCGCCATAGATGGCGGTCAGCCCTTTTTTCAATTCCTTCAAAATTTTCCTGATCTTGGCGGACATGGCTCACTTCCTGTCTTTATCTTACCGTTTTTCCGACGAGCGCGCAACCGTTTTCGTTTCTACTTCTCCACCAACCTCGCCGGCCCGCCGACACGCGCCGACAGAACGTTGATCACTCCCGGAAGTTTTCGCAATCTCTTTTCCGCTTCATCCCGGACCCCAGCCGGGCACAGCACATGGACATTCGGTCCCGCGTCCACGGTGTAGCAAACCGGCAATCCCTCCGCGCGCCAATTGCGGACCGATTGCATCACCGTCACGCTGGCGGCTTCCCAGTAATGCAACGCGGGCGAGGAGGTCATCATCACCGCGTGCATCATGTCCGAGTCGAGTTCCACGATTTGGGCGAGGGAGTCGAAGTCGCGTTCGAGGATGGCGCGGCGGCACAGGTCGAGGCGACGCGGCGCATCGGCCAGGCGCGCGGCCTGCAACGGACTCGTCCCCGCCAGGGCGTGACCCTCGGTGGAGCCGGTCTTCTTGTGTCCCGCGCTGACCACCGCCACGCAATCGGCCAGGTCCCAGTGTTCGGGCGGCGCGATGGATGTGGCAACCGAATCCTCGTCGCCTGTCCCGACCGTCCATTCCACGAATCCGCCCGGGATGGAGCGCGCGGCCGAACCGGAGCCGCGGCGCGCTAGGCGTGAGAGTTGCGCCTCGCTCAGGTCCAGTCCCGCCGCGGTGGAGGCCGCCAGGGCCAAGGCCGCGAAGGCCGCGGCCGAGGAGGCGACGCCCGCGCCGGTGGGGAAGTTGTTCTCGCTCGTCACGGAGGCTGAGTCGCGCGTGTGAGCCGCGGCCCGCACGAGGTCCAGGAGGAACGAGACGCGGTCGAGGCCCTTGCCCGATACGCCGCGTCCGTTGATGGTCAACGCGTCGGCGCGCAGGGAGGAGTCGAAGGTGACGTTGGTGCGCGCGAAAAGTCCATCCAGGTTCATCGAGATGGAACTATTCGAAGGCAGGCGCAGAGCGTTATCGCGGTTGCCCCAGTATTTGATGAGGGCGATGTTCGGGTGGGCAATGGCGGTGGACATGCTGTGAGTTTACCATTTCCCGTTTTGAATGTACGCGCTTTATTTGGGTTATCGGGTAAAATGCCCCTGTCTCATTGTCCCCGCCGTGGAGCGGCGGGTATTTCAAACGCAAAGGAGTATTCCCCATGTATCACAACCTTATCATCGTCGGCAATGTCGGCAAGGACCCCGAAATGCGTTACACGCCCTCGGGCCAGGCGGTCACTTCGTTTTCGGTGGCCACCAATCGTCAATACACCGGGTCGAACGGAGAACAAGTGAAAGAGACCATCTGGTTTCGCGTGTCTACCTGGGGCAAGACGGCCGAAGTGTGCAACCAGTATGTCAAGAAAGGCTCGAAGATTTTAGTGGAAGGGCGCCTGACTCCCGACAAAGCCACCGGCGGTCCGCGCGTCTGGACGAAGCAGGACGGCACGGCGGGCGCGTCGTATGAAGTGACCGCCAACACCGTGCGCTTCCTCTCCTCCCGCCAGGAAAGCGAGGGAGGCGGCGCGGCGGCCTCGGCGGACGCAGGGGATATGCTTCCCAGCGAAGACAACATTCCGTTCTAAGGAGGGACCATGCCAGCCAACCCGCGTGTCGCCATCGGCCTCGAGGTGCCTCCCGATTTGGAAGTCACCTACGGCAACATGGCGCGCATCTCACACTCGCCCGCCGACATCGTGATTGACATCGCCCACGCGTTGCCCGGCGAAAATAAAGCCGTGGTGCGCGCCCGCGTGGTCATGTCGCCGCTCAGCGCCAAACTGTTTTACAAGGCGCTCGGCGAGAACATCTCGCGCTTCGAGACGGCCTTCGGCGAGATCACTCTGCCGGTCAATTCCACGCTCGCGGACCAGTTGTTCCGTCCGCACACCCCGCCCGAACCTCCCCACGAAAAGAAAGAATAATGCACAAGCTCGAATCCATCGCCGAACAGATCCGCAAGGATTTCGACGCCCGCACTGCCGCGCGCGACCAGGCCCTGGCCTGCGCGCGGCAGTTGACGCGCGCCTGCTCGCTCGCCATCCGCGCCGCGCATCGCATTGACGTGAACGCTTCGCCCGACGGTCTGGCGGGCCAGCTGGCCGAGGCGCGTTCCCTGGCCCAAACCTTGCGCGCCGCGCTCAAAGACTACCCCGACCTGTACTTCGCCGGCTACACCCAAGACGCGCTGAAAGAGTTTGTGGAGGCCAACGTCACTTGCGCGCTGATTCAAAGTCAGCCGTTGCCCACGCCCGGAGAACTGGATGTGATCGGCTCCACGTACATGAATGGATTGGCGGAAGTGGTGGGCGAGTTGCGCCGCCGCGCGCTCGACATCCTGCGTCACGGGTATTCTCCCGAGGCCGAACGTTTGCTCGGTCACATGGATGATATCTACGACGCGCTGGTGACGATGGATTATCCCGACGCCATCACCGCCGGTCTGCGCCGCCAAACCGATGTGGCGCGCAGCATCATCGAAAAGACGCGCGGCGACATCACCTTCAGTCTGCGCGGCGAACATCTTGAGCAAGCCATTGGGCGTTTGAGCGATCAGTTAATCGGCAATCCGGATGGGGCGGCGCGCGAAGCGTCGTTCCGGCCCGGGCAGGAGGAGTGAGGTGGCCAGGGCCGGTCGCCGGTTTCCATTATTGTTTTACCGCGCCATGATGAATCGCTGGTGGCCGGTCACGTTGACGTTGGGCCTGTCCCTGCTTTTGCTGGCCTGGCCGGTGTACCTGGACTCGGCCGCGCGCGCGCATCCCTGGCTGGTGGGGGGCTTTTTCGTTCCGCGCTGGCAGGGACTGGCGCTTTTGAGCGGGGCGCCGCTGGGTTTTACCCTCATGTTGTTGATCTTACGGTCGTTTGCCTATGTGCAGGCGTTTCCGACGCACATCAAACTGGTCACGCCGTTTTTGCAGTTCAACATTTCTTACAAACGCCTGCGAAAAACCACCTCGACCGAGGTGGGCGCGATCTTTCCGCCTGCGCGGGCGCGCGGCTGGAAGCGCGATGTGATCGCCCCGCTCGCCAGCAAGACCGCCCTCATTCTGGAACTGACCGGCTGGCCGGTTCCGCCCAACATTTTGCGGATGTTGCTTTCTTCGTTCTTCTTCAAGGACAAGACGCCGCATTTTGTGATCCTGGTGGAGGACTGGATGCGCCTGAGCATGGAGATTGACAGTATGCGCACGAGCGGGAGACTTGGCGTTGGGCAACCGAAGCCCCCGCAGAGCCAGTCCATTCTTTCGCGTTTGCCGCGCAAGGACTCGTGAACGTTTATTTCGCCTGTTCCATCACCGGCAACCCCGACCCGCGTTTGTCTGTGGCGGCCTATCGGGGAGAGGGGGAGGCGGTTGAGGCGGCGCGTCAGTTTATCGAACAACATGCAATGAGTTTGTGACAAACATCACTAGTTATCTGTGACACTTTCCCCTGTCTGACAAGTGAAAAATCGGCTAACATCCCTATTGGAGACGGAACAACGACACCTCCAAATATGCTCCTCACTGTCTCCTCCTTTGGCGAACGCCACCGTCGGTTTCCTCACCGGCGGTGGCATTTTTAACCGGCCAAACAAAAAGCCGCCTCGCAGGGCGGCTTTGATCTTGCGCGCGATTTGGGTTAAGGGGCGGAGGTCTCATAGATGGGAAGAACCACAAAGAACGAGGAACCTTCCCCGAGTTTCGATTCCACCCACACGCGTCCCTGGTGGCTTTCCACAATGGATTTGACGATGGCCAATCCCAAGCCGGTGCCGATTACGGTATCTGGCACGTTTTCTCCCCGGTAGAATTTCTCGAAGACGCGCGGCAGGTCGGTGGGCGGGATGCCGGCTCCATTGTCGGTAATCTGGAAGATGATCTGGTTCGACTCCGAACGCAGGGAGATGTGGATGTCGCCGCCCGGGTTGGAATATTTAATGGCGTTGGTGATCAGGTTGTCGAGCATTTGGCGCAGGCGCAGGGGATTGGCCTTGAGAGGCGGCAGGCGCGGGGATTGATCCACGCGCACGCGTAGTTCTTTGGCTTTGATCTGCGGGGCGAGAATGTCCACGGTATAGGTGAGGATGTTTTCCAGTTGAACGATCTCGCGGCGCGTGTCGAACCCGGCTTCGAGGCGGCCAATGTCGAGCAGGTCGTTGACCAGGGCGGTGATGTCTTGCACGCTGGATTGGAGCCGGCCCAGGAACTCGCGCTGGTGGTTGTTCAGGGGGCCGGCGCGTCCCACCAGCTCGGCGTAGCCCAGCACGGAGGTCAGGGGGGAACGCAGATCGTGCGAAACGGTGTGAACAAAGTCGCTTTTAATGCGGTCAAGTTCCTTCAGGTAGGAAATATCCTGGATGGTGATGGCCGAACCGACGCGCGGAATCTGCGTGAGGTGCGCGTTGTAGACGCGCCCATCGTCCATGTTGATCTCGTGATATTTCAATTCCTCCGATGCGGGGCGCGCCAGCAAGGCCAGCAGGTCGGGGTGGGGAAGCGCGGCGGAAATCGGTTTGCCAAGCAGCGACTCGACTGGCACGCCGAAGGCCTTATGGATGGATTCGTTCGCCAGCAGGATGCATTCCTCTTTATCTATGATGAGGATGGCGTCGCCGATATTTTTGAAGATCGCTTCGAGATCGCCAATCTGACGCTGGAGCGAGGCGGTCGTGTTCTTGACCTCGCGGCGGACCCAGTCGCCCAGGTGACGCGCGCGCGTCAGGCTGCGCGTTACAGCCGAGACGATATCGTCGGTGCGCAGAGGCGGGAAGAGGTACCCGGCCAACCCGGCGGCGAGCGCTTCCTTGGCGACGGTTCCGGAGTCTTTTTCCACGTAGAGCAAAATGGGCAGGGTGGGGAAACGATCCAATTGCTCCCTCGCCAGCGTCATCCCGCTTTCGCCGTCGAGCCGCTCTCCGATCAACAACAGGCTGGGGGAGGTCTCTTGCACGGCGCGTTGGAGGCTGGCGCGGTTGGAGCTCTCGGCGGTTTCGTATCCGGCTGCATGGAGGGCGCGTTTGACAAGTTCGCGGAAAGGCGATTCATCCAGCGCCAACAGGATCAATTCTTTTTTTGCCATAGAAAAGCGGATGAACCTATTTTACAAGCGGGGAGGACTTTTGAATAGCGCCCGCCAGCCTTTGCATGGAGGCTTCAGCCGAGGCCAGAGCCTCTTTTTGTTGTTCGTTGAGATCGCCCAGTTTTTCTGTTAAGAGCAGGCTGAGGGGGTAGCGGATGCCCTGCAATTCGGTGTAGACTGCCCGGCGCAGGCCCTCGAACATCAAGTTTTGGTGTTTCTCACCGGCGCGAGCCGACTCAACCGTCTGCTCGAAAGCGCGGAAGAGACGTTCGTTGACCAGCGAGATCGAGGCATAATCGGCCACGGTTTCGAGCAGGGTCTGTTCCACAGCGCCGAAGGGATGCGCCGCCTTGCGCACGTTGACCATCAACCCGATCACTTCCTGCTTCACCTTGATGGGCGTCACCGCGGCCGACTGGCCCAACACCGATACTTTAAATTTTTGAAGCGGTCCGCCGTGAATGAGCAGGGTCTCGCCGGAGAGCGCCACCAGCGAACTGATTCCATCTTCGAGCGGCTGGCCGCTCTTCTTGGCCCAGGCTTGGGGCAGGTTGCGGTGCGCGGTGAGGACGAACATTTTGGTGTGATCGTCGCGCAGGAGCAGCCAACCCATATCGGCCCCCGAAACTTGCACCGCGCCTTCCACGATCTTGTCGAACAGCATCTTGCGATCCGTGATGGAGACCACTGCCTTGCCGATGGCGACCAGGGTGGTCAACTCGCGCACCTTGCGATGCAGTTCCTCGTTCATTTGCTTGATCTGGGCGTCGAGTCCCTGGCGGGAACGTTTCTCGCGCCCCTGTTTGAGGACGCGTTCCACCACCGACACCACCTCCGCGTCGCGCGCCGGCCAGGCCAGGTAGTCGGTGGCGCCGAGGCGGAAGGCCTGGATAATATCCTGCTCCTGTCCCTTTTGGGCCAGCACAACGAGCGGAGTTTCCACTCCCTGCGAGGTGAGGGCCACCAACAGATCCTTGCCGCTCAGGCCGGGCAGGTTTAGGTTGACAATGACCAAATCGGGGGGAGTCTGAACCGCTTGCTTGAGGGCCGAGCCGGCGTCGTTCGCCAAACTCACCTGATAGCCGAGAGGCTGGAGGGCCTGTCGGGCAATCAAGTCGCAAATATCCGGGTCGTTTTCTACAAGCAGGATTTGTTCGGAGGCAGGCATAGGATGTTCCGCACGAACGGGGTGACGACGGGGATTGTAACATTAATGTTAAAAAAACGGGATGATATACTTCGTTCCATGCCCGATTTTCTTTGGCAGCGCGACGGTTGCCCTACGCCTATGCAATGGGAAGCCTCGCCTCACGTGGACGCGCCTGGGAACTGGATTCCGCTCGTTGGGGTGAATCAAGCCATTGTTCAAGAACGAGTCAAGCTATTACCGTATGGTTATGTTGTGTTGGAACAGTCAATCTGAATTTCCTCCTACCGGTTGCGCCGTTGCGAGGGCGATCTCCCCGAAGCGACCCCCTGCGCGTCGTCATTGCGAGCCGCGGAGCGGCGAAGCAATCTCCTCGCCGCACGCAGGGATTGCTTCGACGCCGGAAAACCACCGGCGTCTCGCAATGACGGTGTAAATGGTAGAGATGTTGCGGCTATAATCGGCACATGCGACGTACCGCCGTTCGAAAGTTCAAAGACTTTCTCACCTTCCCCCTGCGCGCCTTCCTGCTCTTCCACGAGGACCGCTTCGGACTCTCCTGTCAGGCCACCGAGCGTTACGACTACGCCGCCTCGCAGGTGACCGGTCGCTGTCTCGACGTAGGTTGCGGGACGAATCGCTTCGTCAGCGAGTTCTGTCGCGCGGACAGCCTCGGCGTGGACGTGTTCAAGTATCCCGAAAATGAAAACGGCGTCATCCTCCCCGACCTGACCCAGTTTCCCTGGCCCGACGCTTCCTTCGACTCGGTGACGTTCCTCGCCAACATCAACCACGTGCCAAAAGAAAGCCGCGACGCGGAATTGGCCGAGTCGTTTCGCGTGACCCGCGCGGGCGGCAACATCATCGTGACGATGGCCCTGCCGATCGTGGAGATCATCGTCCATCAGGTGATCTGGTTGTACGACCGACTCTTCGGCACCAAACTCGACCACGACAACGAACGCGGCATGGCGGAGGGCGAGGAATATTATTTAACCGGCAGGGAGATTCGCGAACGCCTGTCTCGCGCAGGATACCGCCGCATCCAATATAAACCGTTTTGGACTCAATGGGCCATGAATGGCATGTACATCGGCTGGAAAGAATGACAACGAGCGAACCTCACTTCCATCAATACAGCATCGCGGCAGTGATTCCCGCCTATCGCGTGGAACGCGAGATCGCCTCCGTGCTGGCGGACCTGCCCGCGTATCTGCGTCACATCATCGTGGTGGACGACGCCTCGCCCGACGCGACCGCCGCGTTGGTGGAAGAATCCGCCCGGCACGACGCGAGAATCGTCCTGATCCGACACGAGAAAAATCGCGGCGTTGGCGGCGCGATGGTGAGCGGCTTTGGCAAAGCCCTCGAACTCGGCGCGCAGATCGTGGTCAAACTCGATGGCGACGGTCAGATGGACGCGTGTCACCTGCCGGCGTTGCTCGAACCGTTGGTAAAGGGACAGTGCGACTACGCCAAGGGCAACCGCTTCCGCGATTTTCAGGCCCTGCAAAAAATGCCGCTCATCCGTCGCATCGGCAACATGGGACTTGGCTTTCTGACCAAGGCCGCCACCGGCTACTGGAACATGTTCGACCCGACGAACGGCTATGTGGCGATCCGCGCCGAAGCGCTGGCGCAACTTCCCCTCGACCGCGTGGACAGCACTTACTACTTTGAAACTTCCATGCTCGGCAACCTCTACCTGCTTGGCGCGGTCGTGCGTGACGTGCCAATGCCGGCGCGTTACCAGAACGAGGCATCGAGCATGGTCATCCATCGCGTGCTGTTCGAATTCCCGCCCAAGTTGATCCTCACGTTTTTGCGGCGCATGTGGTTGAAGAATTTTCTCTTCGACTTCACCATGATCTCCATCTACCTGCTGACCGGCCTGCCGCTCCTGCTCTTCGGCCTGACCTTTGGCATCGTCAAGTGGATCCACTACGCCGGCCTCAACCTCGCCGCCCCCACCGGGACCGTCATGTTGCCCACCCTCTCGGTCCTGCTCGGAATCCAAATCCTGCTCTCCGCCATCGAACTCGATTTGCAATCCGTTCCTAAAGAGCCACTGTCGCCACCGCTATAATTTGTCCGCGAATTCCCGCGAATTTGCGCGAATAAATTAGCGGAGATTGGCGCAGATTAGCGGATTGTTTTTTTCATCCTTCATCTTTCATCTTTCATCTTTCATCTTTGGTTTCCCATGAACTCTTCCGACTTCCGCACCTACAAATCAACCATCCGCGCCGCCATCCGCACGGCGTTGGCTGAGGCCGAACGCGGCGCCCTCGACGAGGCCGCCTTCCCGGCCTACTCGCACCGCAACCCGCTCATCAACTGGCTCTTCTGGCAACGCCTGCGCGTGGTCATGAACTTCATCGAGGCGCGTGCGCCCTTCGAGCAAGCGCTTGACTTTGGTTGTGGGAGCGGCGTCATGTTGCCCTTCCTCGCCAAACAATCCAAGCGCGTCCTCGGTCTCGACGTAGACCTGCTCGCTTACCAAACCATGCGCCGCCGACTTGGCTTCCCCTCCAACATCGAAGTCCGCGACGCAACGCAGAATCCCCTCGCCTCTTTGCCCGCCGCCTCCTTCGACCTCATCACCGCCCTCGACGTGCTCGAGCACGTGGACGACCTGCCCACCACCCTGCGTGATCTCTTCCAACTGCTCCGGCCCGGCGGCTGGCTGGTCATCTCCGGCCCCACCGAAAATATCTTTTACAAAATTGGTCGCAAACTCGCCGGCCCCGAATACTCCGGCGCGTACCACGAGCGCGGCATCCCCGAGGTCCGCGATGAACTGGGGAAACTCACGCAAGTCACCACCATCGCGCGACTTTATCCGCCCGTCACACTGTTCGACATCTTTGCCGGGCAAAGATTCCCGGTTTCTTCATGAGTGTCTGAAAACCTCAACACAAAGCCACGAAAACACGAAGTTTTTTCTTTGTGTCTTTGAGTCTTCGTACCTTCGTGTCAAAGGCTATCCGAGCGCTTTCTTGGAGAATCTTGGCTTCTAACCCACTTGCATTTTCCCCCGGCGGCGTTATACTTCTTATATGGGACTGTTTGACTCCGCTTTCCTTCCCGGCTCCTCTCCCGCCCGCGACGGCCCCCTGGCTCGCTTCCTGCCTCCGCTCGAAGAGGGCATCGCCGCCGACTGGCTTCCGCCTCATGCCTCGCCCCCGGCCTGGATCCTCGACCCGTTCGGCGCGGCCCCCCATTTGGCGGTCGAGGCGGCGCGAAGGGGCTACCGCGTCCTCGTGACGGCTAACAATCCCATCACGCGCTTCCTGCTCGAAATGGCCGCCCTCGCTCCGAGCGAGTCCGAACTCAAGGCCGCGCTCGCCGATCTCGCCATCACCAAAAAGGGGAACGAACGACTCGAAGACCATCTCAAATCCCTCTATCAAACAACCTGCGCCAAGTGCGAAACTGAAATCCCCGCCCGCGCCTTCCTCTGGCGCAAGGGAGAGAACGCGCCCTTCGCACGCCTCTACGAATGTCCGCATTGCGGCGACGCCGGGGAGCGGCCGGTCAACCTCTCGGACATTGACCGCGTCCGCGAGGTCGCCAATTCCGCCGCGTTGCATCGCGCCCGCCTGATCGAACGCGTCGCCCCGCCCGATGATCCCGACCGCGAGTACGCGGAAGAAGCGCTCTCGGTCTACGGGCCGCGCGCCATCTACGTTCTCGCCACCCTCATCAACCGCCTCGACTCGCCCGGCGTCACTCCCGAGCGCCGGCGACTGCTCAGCGCGCTCTTCCTCTCGGTTTGCGACTCGGCCAACAGTTTGTGGAGCCGCGGCAACGAACGTCCGCGCCCGAAGCAACTGACCGTCTCGAACGAGTTTCGCGAGAACAATCTGTGGCTGGCTATCGAATCGGCCATCACCGAATGGGCCGGAAACGGCGACCCTGTGCCGGTCACAACCTGGCCCGCAAAAATTCCCGACACCGGCGGCATCATCCTCTTCGAGGGACGCATCGCCGAGCTCGCCTCGGTGGTCAAAGAAGCGCCCATCGCGGCCGTCTTCACCTCCCTGCCGCGCCCCAATCAAGCCTTCTGGACTCTCTGCGCGCTTTGGTCGGGCTGGCTGTGGGGCGCCGACTCAGCCGAGCCGTTCCACCTCGTTTTGCGCCGCCGACGCTACGACTGGGCCTGGCACACCGAAGCCCTGCAAGCCGCTATGCGTTCGCTCTACGAACTGCTCGCGCTAAACGTCCCGTTCTTCGCCTTCCTGCCCGAACCCGAGCCGGGCTTTCTCACCGCCGCCCTCGTCGCCGCCGAAACGGGAGGCTTCGCCCTCAACAGCCTGGCCCTCCGCACCCAATACGACGCGGCGCAACTCACCTGGCGGCGCGTCGAACGCCTGCATCACTCCACACAAGCGCCAAACCTCGACACCCTGCGCGAAGACCTGCGCGCCCACCTCTCCGCGCGCGGCGAACCCGCCGCCTACCTGCCGCTCTTCACCGTCGGCCTCGCCTCCCTGCTCGAGTCGCACTCGCTCCTCCGCCCAAGCCAGACGCCCGACGAAATCCTCCGCAACGCAACCTCCGCCATTCAAGAGGCCCTGCTCGACGAGGCCTCCTTCCCGCGTTACCTGCACAGCCAGGGCGCCGAGACCGGCCTGTGGGGATTGCCGCGCGGCATCGAGATGGTCGAGCCGCTTTCGGATCGCGTCGAAATGGCCGTGGTCAACTTCCTCAAATCGCACCCCGGCTGTACCCTGCTCGACATTCAACGTGACCTGGCTCCGCGCTTCCCCGGACTTCTGACTCCTTCGCGCGGACTCCTCCTCCCCATCCTCGCCTCCTACGCGGACCACGAGGCGGGCCGCTACACCCTGCGCGCCGAAGACGCCCCCGCCGCGCGCACCGCCGACATCGCCCACCTCTCCGACCTCCTCGTCACCCTCGGCGAGCGGCTGGACTACACCATCAACCGACTCGACGCGCGCACCCTCGTCTGGGAGGAGGGCGAGGCTTCGCTGTACGTGTTCCACTTGAAGGCCTCCGCCGTCATCGGAGGGAAAATTTTGGAAGGGCCGTACCCGCTTGGGCGGAGTCTGATCGTGCTCCCCGGCGGCCGCGCCGGATTGCTGGCCTACAAACGTCAACGCGACCCGGCCCTGGCCGCGCGTCAAGAGGGCCTGCGTTTCGTCAAGTTTCGGCTCGTCCGCGCCCTGGCCGACCTCCCCGACCTCACGCGCGAGACCTTCGAGTCGCGTCTCCTCAGCGATCCCATCGAACCCGCGCGCGGGCAAAGACCCTCGCTTTAAGAAAGTGTGGAACCAAATCGCCCCAACTCAAGTTAGGATATTGACATGCGTATCCTGTCCAGTCTCCTTGCGTGTTGCCTGTTTCTCACCGCCTGCGTCACCGTGGAAACGCGCACGCCGCCCCCGCCTAATTTCGTTACATCCACCCTCCCGCCGTTTCCGACCGCGGTTGTGACCGCCACCGAGACGCCCGTCCTCATCCCCACCCTGCCGCGCCCCGCCAACTGCAAGGACGCCGCGATTCTGCTGATGGATGTCACCATCCCCGACGGAACGCGCCTCGCGCCGGGCCAGGCCTTCACCAAAACCTGGCGGCTTCGCAACATGGGGACTTGTCCCTGGGACGGACGCTATACCCTGGCCTTCGTTGACGGCGAACGCATGGGCGCGCCCGACACAATTCCCATGCCCGTCACCGCGCCCAAAAGCGACGCGGACATCTCCGTGGAACTCACCGCGCCCTCCAAGAACGGCAGTTACGCCGGCTACTTCGAACTGCGCGACCTGAATGGGCAAGTCATCCCTATCGGCTTCGAGCGCTCCATCTGGTTAAAGATCGTCGTCGGCCCCGGCGCGCCCGCCCCCTCAGGCGACGATGTGACCACTATCCCCAACAACGACATCCCCCGCCCTACCTCCTCCTCTCTTGATTGCGCCGTCACCGAGAACGCCGGCTACGCCAGTCAACTGCTCGACCTGATCAACGCCGCGCGCCGCGACGCGCATCTGCCCGCCCTGACTCTCCACGCGCAACTCACCGCCGCCGCGCAGGGTCACGCCCGCGACATGGCCTGCAACAACCTGCGCGGCCACATCGGCTCGAACGGCTCCGACATCGGCCAACGCATCCGCGCCGCCGGGTACGTTCCCTCCACCTACGTCGAGATCCTCGCGTTTGGAGCGCCGCAAGACGCCATGAACCAATGGCAAGCCGACGCCGCTCACTGGGAGGCCGTCCTCAACAGCCGCGTCACCGAAATCGGCATCGGCTACGCCTACTTCGCGCAAAGCGAATTTGGGGGTTACTTCACCGTTGACCTCGCCGCGCCCTGATTTTTACACCCGCGTTACATTCCCTGCACCCTTTCTTGACTCATGGCGGCTATCCTGCATACAAAGGAGACCGCCATGAAAACAAAATTTCTCATCACCATCGTATTGTTGACTCTGCTAGCCTCGGCCTGCGCGCCGATTGTCGCGACCCGGCCCGGGGAAACAATCACCCCGCCCGAGGTCAAGGAGGAAGCGAGCGCGACGCCAACGACCTCTTCGGGGCAGGCCGTCCTCTACTTCACCATTGGGATGCACATCGAACCGCAGGGCGAAACCGCGCAAGGATATGGCGGCGGCAAAGCCGATTATCACAACCCGCAGTTCTTCGACAAGCAGGTACAGGACATTCTCACCGTGACGCAAATCGTCGAAGCGCACGGCGGACGCATGACGATTCAGGCGCAAAGCCCGTTTACGACGGTTGCAATTGAGTCGGGCAATACCATCCTCGCCGACCTCGCCGCGCATGGACATGAGATCGCCCTGCACTTCCACG
>CAZVAX010000097.1:0-14368 GCA_964625215.1 uncultured Anaerolineaceae bacterium
GCCGTTCATGTAGATGTTCTCGCGGCCGGTCAACTCGGGATGGAAGCCCGTGCCGACCTCCAACAACGACCCGACCCGGCCTCGCAACCTGGCGCGACCCTGGGTGGGCGCGGTCACTCTGGAGAGGATCTTCAACAGGGTGGTTTTCCCCGCGCCGTTGCTCCCGATGATGCCCACCGAGTCGCCGGGCTGAATATCGAAAGAGACATCCTTCAAGGCCCAGATAAACGGGCGAGCGAGATTTTCCACTTCGTCATGTTTCTGCCCGATAGACTGAATGGCATCCCAGGTGTTGGAGGCCGCGTCGAGCAGGGTGTCGCGCAACATCTTGTATCTTTCGCGGCGTCCGATGTTGTAGCGCTTGCTAAGGCGTTCGGCTCGAATGGCGTATGTCATATCACACCACGTCCGCGAAGGTGAGTTCCATGCGCTGGAAGTAGAACAGGCTGGTGACAAACAACAGGACTACCGCCGCAATGGATACACCAAGCAGAGAACTGATCTCCGCTTGCTGGCCGAGCAAAGCCCAACGGAATCCCTCCACCACGCCGGTCATCGGGTTGAGGCCGTAGAGGAAGCGCCACTCCTCGGGGATAAGGGTGGCCGAGTAGGCCACGGGCGTGGCGTACATCCAAAATTGGAGCAGGAAGGGAGTGATGTACTTGATATCGCGGTAACGGACATTGAGGGCCGAGAGCCACAGTCCCACTGCAAGGGAGGTGACGATGCACAGCAGGAGCAGCGGAATGACAAGCAGGATGTTCCAGGTGAAGGGGATGCCGTAAATTACCATCATAATCAGCAGAACAACAAAGGCGATGGCAAAGTCGAGCAGGCCGCTGAAAATAGAGGAGGCCGGCAAGAAGATGCGCGGGAAGTAGATCTTCGTCACCATGTTCTGGTTGCCGACCAGGCTGATGGAGGCATCGGCCAGCGAGCGCGAGAACAACTGCCACGGAAGCAGAGCCGCGAAGGTGAACACAGGGTAGGGAAGTCCCTCCGAGGGCAGGTTGCCCAACTTGCCAAAGATGACGCTGAACACCACCATCGTCATCAACGGTTGGATGACGGCCCACGACGCGCCAAGGACGGTCTGTTTGTAGCGCACCTTAATGTCGCGCCAGACGAGGAAGTAGAGCAGTTCGCGGAACTCCCACAACTCGGCCAGGCGCAAGTGGAACCAACTACCCGGCGGTTCGACAATGGTTTCAGATTCTTGTTTTTGTTTTTCTTGGGTCATTCAAACTCGGTTGGAAGAAAGTTTCGTTCACAGGGAACGGAGGGCTATGATAACAGGGAAAGCGATTCGGCGATTCAACGAGGTTAGCCAGGCCAGCGGGAGGGATGATCGAGATAGAGGATGAGGCCGATGGCGGAGAGGATCGTGGCGAGGAAGATCAGGTTGGCGGGAAGCGGATCGAATTGGATGGCGAGGAAGGAGAGGCAACCCAGCGTCACCGAGAGGATGTGAAGCAACGCGATGGCGCGACCTGGCTCGAATCCCAGCGCGACGAGGCGATGGTAGGTGTGGCCGCGGTCGGCTCGGTAGATGGGACGCTTGCGGCGGAGGCGGGAGAAGACGACGAGGATCATGTCGAAGAGCGGCAGGCCGAGGATCATCACGGGGACGAACCAGGAAGAGACAGGCGAGTAGCCTTTGGGACTGAAGATCATGGCGCCCGAAGCGAGGAGAAAACCCAGGGTCAGCGCGCCCGAATCACCGAGGAAAAGACGCGCCGGGGTGAGATTCAGATAGTAGAGGACGAGACAGATTCCGACGATGTGTCCCATCAGTCGCGCCAAGGCGACCTGCCCCGAAAACATGGAGGCGGCCGCGAGAAAGGTCGCGATGATGGCGGCCGCGCCGGTGGCGAGTCCGTCCATGCTGTCCACGAAATTGAAGGCGTTGGTGGCGCCGACCAGCCAGAGGAGCGTGAGAAGAACGTTCAGCGTTTTGAGGAGAATCGGCGCGGCTGGCAGGATTTCGGGCTTGAGGAAGGCGACGTGAAATCCCAGGTACACCATCAGCCCAGCCGCCGCTATTTGACCGAGCAGTTTGAACGTGTACGAAATTGGACGACGATCATCCAGCAGGCCGGTTAAAAAAACGACCGTCACCGGCGGGAGAAGTTTCCATAAGTCTCCCAGGTCGGAGCGAAAAACGAGGAACCCCAGCAAGATCGCCGGCAGGACGGTAAGTCCGCCTGCGAGGGGCACGGGCTGTTCGTGTTGTTTGTGCGGCAGTTTGCCGGGAATATCCATCAAGCCAAAACGCCGCGCCAGCCATAGCCCGGCGCGGCTCGTGAGAAACGCCAGGAACAGGCCAAGCAGGACCGATTCAAAAATGGAGATAAAGAGGGGAAGCATGGAACTCGCCGGGAAATTATACCCCACGCATTCAACCCCGTTCGAAGCGCGTCGGAAGGGCGGCCCGGGAGCGCGTTTCTAATTGCAACGACCGTGAACTATCGAAAGGCGCGAGAAAATTATTTTCCGCAATACCATTCCAACGCTTCCGATTCGGTCTGCGGCGAAAGCAAACGCTTCTCCGACATCTTCATCAAGATCGCGCAGGCTTGTTTTTCCAGGAACGGGTCAGCGCCTAAAATCGTCGAGAGTCGCTTCAAATCTTTTTCGCGTCCGAGCGCGGCATAGGCCTGCAAGAACGGGAACCACTCCACGCTGTCGGAGGGATAGAAGCCCTCCTGCAAGGCCTCATCGCCTAGCGCGGCGACTTGCTCCCAATCGCCCAGTTGACGCGCCAACGAGGCGCGCTGGTAGTACCAACACCAGTGGCGCGCGGGTTCCGGCCCGAATACATATACGTTCACTGGCGGATGACTGCCTTGCGCGTCCACGTTCTCGACCTTCGAAGCGGGCGCCGCCAACTGAATGCGCGGGTCGTCGCTCGCGGAGAGTTCGGGCTGAGTCCCATCCAGCACGCGCACACAACTGCCGGGAGTCGGCTGCGTGATGACCAGCACGTTGCCATAATCCATCACCAAATGCGCGTTGCGACGGTCGGGTTCGTCCGCGCCTTTGCCCGCGAGAATACGCGTCAGGTTTTCGGGCGTAAGCAACACGCCCGCGATGGCAACTTCCACCGGGTCGGTCGCTTGCGGGGCGGGGCGATAAATCAAATTGGCCGCGCCCCAAATGAAGTAATCTTCCTGTAACGGCGCGGGGTAGTAGATGACCAGCGTCGTGCCATCTTTCAAGTCCGGCGCGCGCCACGATACCTGCCACCAGAAGTCGTTCATAACCTGCGTATTTTTCGCGGCAATCGCGCCGTTCGCAAAATGCGTCAACACCGACATGCCAATCAGCACGCCGACCAAACTCCAGCGCAGTCGCGCCGACGAGAGATGCCCCAACATCGCAACAACCGCCATCGCCGCGCCGACTGAACTCGCCAACGTGTAACGCGACAGCGAGAAAAATTCCACGTGCCGGTTGACGAGGATGACCGGGATCAGTCCTGCCGACGCGGTGACCAGTCCCACCCAGAGCATTTCGCCGCGCCAATCATTTTTGGAATCCCGAAGTTCTACTTCGGGCGAGGCTCCGAAAGTAGAACTTTCGGATTCCTGCATGCGAGTCAAAACAAACACCACCCCCAACGCGACCGCGACCGCCAACGCAAGTCCGATCCACGTTTGGCTGAGACGCAAATTGAAAGCGAGTTGATACAGCGGGACGCCCCAGGCAAGGAAGAGAACGTTGAGCGAATCCTGCACAAAACGCGCCAGCCACCACAGGCCGGTCGTGGGAGAGGAGAAGAGCAGGCCAAGTTGGAGTCCGGCGTCGGTGGCGTTGCGGTCGCTGGTGAAGAAGAAGAGGCGCCAGATGAGGAAGGTGAGGGGGCCGAAGAGGAAGGGAATGGCAGGGAGAAAAGATGAAAGATGAAAGATGAAAGATGAAGATTGCGTATTGTGTGGTGCGTGTTGCGCCTCCGCCTGTGTACCTGTGTACGTGTCTACTTGTGTACCTTCCTTGCGACTTACGAGCAGGTAAACGATGATAATCCGCAACACTTCCAACCCGATGTAGTATTCGATCAGACCGAGATAAAGCCAGGCGAACAGGGCGGAGAGGAGGGTGTAGGCGATTTTTGCCGGGAGTTTCTCCGCTTGCAGCGCGGCGACGGTGAGGGCGAGGGAGGCAATGACCGCGAAGAGGGCGATGATCTGCGACTGGTAGTCTACGGGGTTGGGTTGGGAGAGGAAGCCGGGGTAGAGGAGGAATAATAAAGCAATTAGGAGATTGGTAATTGGTAATTGGTAATTGTCATTGCGAGGAGCGAACGGAGTGAGCGACGAAGCAATCTCCCGGTTGACGAGGGGATTGCTTCGTCGGGAAGAACGCCCTCCTCGCAATGACGCAGGCCAGAGGCGGTTGAGGAGCCAGAACAACGTCAGCGCGCCGAGGAGGCGGAAGGCGTACATGGTGAGGTGGTACGGGAGGGGATTGTCGCCGAAGAGGGCATATTCGGGCGCGAGGATGAGGGCGCGCATGGGACGGTCGCGTTCGTAGGCGGGGGCGAAGTAGTCCGGGCCGCGGACGTGCGCGCCGTAGACCAGGTACCAGTCGTCGTTGGAGAATCCGATTTGGGGGACGAAGGGGAGGTAGGTCAGCGCCGAGGCGAGGAAGAGGATCAGCAACGGCAACCACGCGCGGGCGGGGGAAGAACGAGGTTTCATTTCCGGCTCATCAGAAAGTCGCAGAGGGCGAAGTCGAGTTCTTCGTCAATGTCCCAGGCTTCGTCGCGGGCGATCTCGAACATCAGAGGTTTGTCGCCGATGCGGTGACGGTTTTTGAGCAGGTTGGCGCGCGTGAAAATGTAGAGGCAGGAATTTTCCTCGTAGACGGGAGGCAGGTCTTGGGTTTGGAGGAGTTCGCGCGGGTTGTGGTTGAGGGCGCGGCCGGTTTGATCGTAGAGGCGGGTTTGGAGGCGGGTGACGGAGAAGAGGGAGTCGTGCGCGGGGTAATTCGTAAGCAGTGATTGGATGGCGCGGGAAATGGTGGAGGCCTTGAGGAGGGGGTTGGTGCTGTGGGTTTGGAGGTAGAAATCGGCTTCGACCTGCGCGGTGTCGTGGAGCAGGATGTCGTTCATCGGGATGTCGTCGGCGCGCAGGGACTCGGGACGGTTGATGATCCTCACTTGCGGGAAATGTTGGCGCAAACCGTCCATGACCGGCTCGGAGTCGGTATCAACCATCACGGTCTCGATCTCGGGGACGGCGAGGAGCGTTTCGATGATGTGGTGAAAGAGCGGCTTACCCGCCAGCGGACGGTAGTTCTTGCCCGGCACGCGCTGGCTGTGGTGACGCATGGGAACGAGGGCGGCGAGGTTCATAGCTATCCGAGTTTTTAAAGTCTCTTGCTTGGTGTGCTAGGGCGCAAATCAATTACGATAATTTCCAAAGGAACACCAAGAATTTCTTTTGGTAAATCTTTTTCACTTAACGAGCCATTTGCTATTCTCGACACAGACGGATCGAAAACAACATAAAAAACACATAACAACCGGTTATCTTCATTTTCACCTTTTACATATTCGCTGATTTCTCTCAGACCCTGTTCGAAATATTCTAATCCCCTCCAAATTTTCGTCTCGAACAAAATTCGGCCCTTATCAAGGGGGATTAATAGATCTGTTTGCCCTCCTCGAACTGGCACTTCCCTATAACTTCTCTCGGTGAGAAACGCCTGCAATAAACCCCTTGCCACACTTTCTTGAGGATTTCCGTTTTGAATAATGTCTCTATAGGCTTGTCTTTCTATAAAAGTTTTAAACATAGTCATCTTATTTCGGAAATCATCAATAAAATCTATTGGCTCGGTTGCCAAACCTCGGGTGGGTCTTCTGAAATAGGTTCGAACGGCAAGATCATTCGCCATGCGGTTAAACAACACATCTACAACTTGCGTCAAATGATCTTTCCTGCGGCGGTGCAAAGCATGAGATTCGTCTCGGAATTTCTTCAGAAATTCGAGTTGCTTATTAAGTCTTTCTGTCCGAGATTCTATTTTTGAAAATTTCTGTTTCTTCCATTCTGTTGCTGTTGGAGACACTTCAACTGGCCATGATGCACTCTCAACCTGCAGTACAGTCTTATCGACTGTTGACTTGCGAATAATAATAGAGCCAACTTCTCCCAACTGATCCTGACTAACCTTATAGATTACGCTACCTGTGGATAACTCTTCCCGAACAAAACTAGCCCAGCCGGGAGCATAACCGGGAAGACATTCATAAATAGCAGAATCAAGGATATCGAGGGGTATTTCAAGAAAATATGCGCTATTAATCATAGTTTTTCCATTATACCGAATCGGCTTGATAAAAACTGAACGCGCTTTTCAGCGCGTCCGGTCGTTCAAGCGGCAACGGGGACAAAGATACTTGGCCGTATCGTTTTGGCGCTCGCCTTGATACGAGCAAACACGATGGGTTTATTTTTACGTGCATGTTTGTTGAGCAGTTCCAAATTGAATTGGCTGATTTCCGGGTCATCTTCGGGAAGAATGACCAGGTCAAAATCGTCGGGCAGAGAATCGAAAATCTGCGGGTGATCAATCATGTATTCCATGATCTTGCCCGTGAGGCGGATATTCCGTTCCACGATATCGGTCTTTACTTTTTGAGCCATTCTTCGTACCTCCGGCGATAATAGCGCCAGTTGTTTTCCAAGTCGGTAATTGAAAACGTCAAGCCTTCTTTGAAATTGCGTACATGGATTTCTGTCTTTTCTGTGTCTCGGTATGGATGCATTTTATCACGGTGGGCAAACCCGTGAGCCGTGTCGTAACGGATTATGGGCGTCCATGCCTGCGCCTCAAGGTTGCACTCAAGTTGAACGACAAACGAAACGATCAAACCACGTTCCAGTTGGAACCGGACTCGCAGGATGTTTTCATCATCCAGAAAACGAAGATATTTCACTTCCCGCATATAGTCTCGCTTTGATTACAATTCCTTCATGCGAATCCGAATCTTGCGATAACGCGGTTTCTTGGCGGCCTCGGAATTGCCCATGTATTTGTGGAACTTGCACAGGCGGCAGGCGCGCAAGGGATGGCGTCGTTTGCGCTTGTAGTTGGCCACAGCCCACACTCCGTTCTATTTTTCGTACAAACCGAAGACATGCCGGGCCGCTTTGCGAAAGCTCTTGCAGACCTCGATGGCATTTTGCGCGTCCTCGATCTCAGCCGAAGCGCCAGGGTACCGAAACTCCACCGCATAATCTGTCAGCAGACGAAATTCTTTTTCATACGATATCCAAAGAGGCTCAACCGGCGCGACCAAGCCAAGCAGATACGTCAGGTCGTGGATTTTCTTGAAATAAATATCCGCTTCCACCAAGCGCGCTTTGAGATACTTTTCCACGCATTGTTGGGCAAAGAAACAAGCCGCGTCATAGTTGGGATTCTTTCGGGCGCGATACTCCCGGTGTAACGACACCCAATCATCCTCGGCCTTTTCAATCCATTCACGCGTGAGCGGCTTCATAAAGCACTTTACCATTTTCCGTGATGTCGCGGAAAAAGAAATCGCCCATCTTCAAGCGCGTCTTCAACTCCGATGGTTTTCGCACCATGATGTCTATTGGAAATTTTGGCTTCGTCGCCATCCAAATCTCGGTTGCCTTCACCGGGTTTCGCCCCCTGAACGACATAACAACCAAAATATCCACATCCGAATCTTCCGTCGGTTTGCCATAGGCGTACGACCCGAACAGGATGATCTTGTGCGGGTTGAATTGCTCGGCGACCTTGCGAGCAAAAGAGGAAATGGCGCGGCGGCTGATCTTTTTCATATCACCTTTGATTATACCGTATCGGTTCCACGTCCCGCTTCTCCCCCTCTTTTTTCTTCCTCTCCCGCGCGTAGTAGAACGTCTCGCGCAGTTGCGGAGTGACGAGGCTAGACTCTCGGTAGCCCAGGCGTGTGCCATGGAATTGCATGGCGCGGAACCAGAAGATGGAGGCCAGGTTCTTCCACAGGACGCGTTCGCGCGCCGCGTGGTAGAGATCGCTGAAAATGTTGGCGGCGGTCAGTCGTACAAAATCGTAGACGCTGAAATGCGACTCGGGGTGGATACGTTTGAAGGCCATCGCCTCCCGGCGGTAGCGGTTGAACACGCCACGCGGCGTCTCGTTATGGACGTGGACAATCTCGGCCTCGGACACGTAGACGATGGCATGTCCCTGCTCCTTCGCCCACTTCGCCCACTCCAGATCTTCGAGGCCGGTCAACGTCTCATCGTAGGGATGTCGCTCCCACAAACTCTTGCGGATGGCGGCGTTGGCGTTGTTGCAGAAGGCCGTCTCTTGATTCGACTTGCTGGTTTCAGGATACCACTGGTGATAAATTTGCTGCTCGGAATATCTGGCGGACTCCGGGCCGCGTTGCTTGCCGTAGGTCAACGCGACGTGGGAGTCGGCGAACGGACGGAGAAGCGTCTCCAGCCAATCGGGGTAGACGGGATAGACGTGCGCGCTGGCGATGACGACCAACTCCCGCGTCGCTGCGCGGACCCCGTAGTTGAGCGACCGTCCGAAGGTGAATTCTTCGGGCCGAATCCTCACGGCCCTCGCCCCAAACGACTCGGCAATCGAAATCGTCGCGTCGGTGGAGCCCGAGTCGACGAGGATGACTTCCACGTCGGTCACGGTCTGCTGGCGAATCCCTTCGAGCAGGCGTCCGATGTGCTTTTCTTCGTTGAAGGCACGGATAATAATGGAACAATTCATGGATATATTTGCGGGGGCGGATCGTTGGGGCGGACCTATGTGTCCGCCCAGGGCAGGCAGGGCAGACACATAGGTCTGCCCCTACCAGTCATTGAATTTTTCATAACCCAGCTTCACCAACAACTCCCCGGCCACATCTTTGAATATCCGCTTGTGCTCCTCCGTGAAATGTTTCTTCCACTCACCGGTCTTGCCGGAGCGGAAGGTGGGAGACTTGGAAGGGTTGATGGCAGATTCCAGGGAGTCGAGGATGGTCGCTTTGGGAGCGGTGAGGGGCAGGCGGGCGAGCAGGTGGTCCGCGATGCGGGTGAGGGTCGCGGCGCGGTCGTGGATGAGGTCTTCAAAGTGGAGGGAGAGAACTTTGGGATGGTCGAGCCAGCCGAGGTAGGGAGAAAATCGATCTGCGATATTCGGAAATTCGATATTCGTATCCGGTCTTCCAAGGATGCTAATCTTTAACCGCGAATCAAAATCGGGCAGGGATTGGTAGTAGTCGTGGTGGACGTGGCGGGCTTCCATGTCGGTGACATAGAAGACGTGCGAGACGACCACGTCGCGCGGGTCGCGGAAGATGAAGTAGGTGACGATGTTGCGGCCCGAGATGGCCTCAACCGCTTCGGGTCGGGCGAAGAGATGCGCCGAGGCCACGTCGAGAGGGCGGAGCGAGTCGAGCCAGTCACGCGCTTGTTTGGCATCGCGCTTGAGTCCGGTCTCGCCTTCGTATTCAGCGTAGAAAGAGTGCAGGCGTTTGGAGAAGGGCGCGACCTGCGAGAAGCCGAGCAGAATTTGGTCGAGCAGGTGTGTGCCGCTTTTGGGAAAGGAGATGCCGAGGAGGATCTGCCATTCAGAAACCAGGTTTCTTTGAGAAACCTGGTTTCTGATCACCGGGTTTCTGAAAGCGAAGCGGGCGCGTTGCGCGAGTTTTTCGGTTTGGTAAAGGGCGGCGCGGAGGGATGATTTCAAGGTCATGCGGGTATTTAACCACAGATTCTGCGACGCTACGCAAATCATAATTTGGTGTTATCCTGTGCGAGAAAAAGGACGCCCCATGAAAAAGACAATTTTTACCGCCCCCCTTACTGGCACATATTTCCATTACGTGGCGAAATTCTGGTTCCGTGTCGCCGGTTGGCGCGTGGTGGGACAATTGCCCGACCTGCCGAAGATGGTGATCGTCGGCGCGCCGCACACCTCGAACTGGGATTTCATGCTGTTTCTGGGGTTGGTGTTTACCCTGCGGGAAGACGTGCGCTACATGGGCAAGGCCGAGTTGTTCCGCTCGCCGTTGGGGGGCTTCTTCCGCTGGTGCGGCGGGTATCCGGTGGATCGAAAAAACCCGCAGGGGCTGGTGGAGCAAATGGTGAAGGCATTTGAGGACAACGAAAAATTCCAACTGGTCATCACGCCGGAGGGGACGCGCCACAAGGTGCGCTCCTGGAAAACCGGCTTTTACCGGATCGCCAAGGGCGCGGGCGTGCCAATCGTGTTGGCCTACGTGGACGGCGCGCGCAAGACCGTGGGTATCGGCCCGACGATGATTCTCACAAATGAAATGGACAAGGATATCAAGTCCATCCAATCGTTTTATGCGGGATATGTGGGGGTCAATCCACACATGACGAGCGAGTTGAGCGTGGAGGAGTGAGTTACTCCTTCATCAAGAAATCCCCGTCATTTAACAACCCGTCAAAGATCGTCGCCATTGCCCGTGAGTTTTCGGGAAGCAACTGATTCAAGTCAAACGATTTCAACTTTGTCTGCGTCGTCCGCACGGAAGGCTCTAAGAAATTCTCAAACGGCAGGGACGAGCGGAAGACCTGATAATACAAAAATCGTCTGGCGTTGCGTTTGAATTCCGGCGGAACCTCGATCTTTTCCGCGTTCAAAAGTTCTTCCATTTTCGCGATGTGATCCGCCACGGTTTGTGGGAAGAACACGGTGGGGTATTGCGAAAAACGCGACTTGCCCGCGCACAACACCGGCACATCGAGGAGGGTCGCTTCCATACCGATGGTGGAGTTGTAAACCATGACGAACTTCGAGCGTTGGATCAGATCGTACGAGCTCAACGTTTCCTTCGGGCCGACGAAGACCACGTTCGCTTCCTTTCGGACCTCGCGGCGGGTCACCCACTCCTCGACCGTTTCGCGGCTCGACTTTCGGACGCGCGTCTCATCCGGGTGCGCGCGGACGACGAACAGAGTCTCCGGGTGCGCGCGGATGACCTCCAACGCCAAGTCCAGCCAGTGGAACATATCTGCAAAAACCACGTTGGCGTGCGGCTGGCTGGTGTCAAAGATGACGTTGGTAAAGATGGGGACGATCTGCTTGAACTGCGCGGCCTTTTGCAGGAACGACTCATCCAGTTTCTTCATATCCGGCCAGAACTTGATGCCCGCCATCGTAAAGTCGCCCTGGAAGCGTTTGGCGAGGTAGTCATCCAATAGTGCGTTTTGATGTTCATTCATCTCAAACGAGTCGGGGATGTGGATCGGATAGATGGTCGCTTCGCCGTCGCAGAAGAAGGCCGTGCCGGTTTTGAATCCCACCTCGTGGGTGATGACGCGAATCCCGCGCTTGCGCGCCAGGTATGCGCCGGTCGCTTCAGGGAAGAATTGACCGTTGAAGACGACCACAGCGCGCGGATTCGTCTCATCGAGGAACTTGCTGAATTTCTGCGCCACGTTCCACGCGGACAAAATATACTCGCGCAGGAGGTAGCGCGTCGGTTCATCGTCGGTCAGGTGGTGGACGCGTAGGATCCAGCGCAGGCCGGGGAGGCAGAGCGCGCCGAGGGGGATGTTCTGGTATTCAAACTTTGTGAGTTCTTGCAGGGAGAGTTGGGAGATGCGAGTTGCGAGTTGCGGATTATGGTTGTAGGTAAACCAAATGACACCCGACTTTTGACTTTCGACTTTTGACGGCAATCCAGCATACAACGTTTTCGACTGCATTACGCACGACTTGCACGGCATTTCTTTTTCGGGATGGTCGCGGTTCGTCCCCAAAACGCATTTGCTCATGCCGGCGTTACATGCAAAATACGCCACCGGGATTCCCTGCAAGCGCAAAGCCCAGGTGGTAAGCAAGTGAAAGCCGGCGTTCCACGAGAGGTCGTCGATGCCGGTGGAGGCTTTGAAGAACGCGATGGGCTGGCCGGATGGGGGTGGGGAGAGACGGGCGACGCGTCGGGCGACGCGCGCGATCTTGAGATTGTTGAGTCGGCGGACGAGTCCGCGTTTGAGGCGTTGGGTGAAGAGGTCTTGGAGAGTCATTCCTCACCCGCGATGAATGACAAGTAATTGCTCCGATTGATCGTTTGGAACGCGCTTTCAGGATATCCCGCCTGCCAACTGGCTGGCGGTTTGGCTTGTTTGTCGCCCCATTTGAATTCGTAGCCAAAATACTTCCCTTCTTTTTCTTCCACAAAATCTATTTCCGCGCCTGTGCTTAACCGCCAGAAGTACAGCGAGGCGGAGTCATTCGAGTATGCGTTGCGCTTGATGCGCTCACTGATCAAAAAGTTTTCCCACAACTGGCCGATATCGTTTCGGTCATGCAAGGGCTTGAGCATGTCTATCAGGCTGTTGCGGATTCCTAAATCGTAAAAATAGATCTTGTCCATCTTGGTCACTTCGTTGCGCAGGTTGCGGCTCAGTCCGCCCAACCTGAAAACGACAAAGGATTTTTCGAGCAGGTCAATGTAACGCGAGACCGTGTCCTTGCCCATGTCGAGTCGCGTGGCCAGCTCAGAGAGGGAGACCTGGTTCCCGATTTGATAGGCCAGCAATTTAAGCAGTTGCCGTATTTTCAAGGAATTACGAACCTGCGCGACCTGCAAAACGTCTTTGAACAAATAGGAGGAACACAGGCGATTGAGATACTCCTTTCTTTCCTCCAGGGAGGGAGTTGCAATCGCTTCGGGATACATCCCATACACTAACGCGTCATCCAAACGCTGGTCGAGTTCGAAGGCGTTATTTTCTTTGGCAAGTTCCTCGTAGGAAATCGGGTAAAGCGTATACGACCAGTGTCTACCCGTCAGCGGCTCCATGAGTATATTGGACAGGTCAAACGAAGATGAACCGGTGGCTACTACGCGCACTTCGGAAACGTGATCGTGGATCAGTTTGAGGGTGAGGCCGATGTCGGGAATTTGCTGGGCCTCGTCAATCACAACAAGTTGATACCCTGCGAGAAGCGATTTCAAACGCTCTACATTCTTGCTCGACAACACATCCGTATAACGGGCGTCTTCCGCGTCAATTCGCAACGTCTTCAGAGGCAAGTCTTCGACAATGTGATTAACGAGCGTGGTTTTCCCAACCTGGCGCGCCCCATACATGACAACCACTTTGGGCGAGTGAAGAATTTTATTCTTGATTTGTTCGGAGATCAGGCGTTGAATGTACATACCCACATTTTACCCCCAAATTGGCCTTTCAAGCGGAAATCGCCCTTTTTCCGCCAGTTCGCAAGCGGAAAACGGGCGATTCTGGCTTACCAATCGTTCGTCTTCTCGTATCCCAACCGCACAAGCAAATCCCCCGCGACCTCTTTGAACAGACGCTTATGCTCGTCGGTGAAGTATTCTTTCCATCCGCCGGTCTTGCCGGAGCGGAAGGTGGCGCTCTTTGCCGGTTGTACCGCCTCGATTAAAACGGACAGGCATTGTTCGCGCGGCGTGGGGATGCGATAGCCAGTCTTTTCCACCTCGTCGAGCATGGCAGAGAGGGTGGCATTGCGGTTGTTGACCAGATCCTCGTAGCGGATACACATCACGCCGGGGACTTCAAGCCATTGGAAGACTCCCTCGTAGCGCTGCTTCACGCTGACCATGTAGAGTCCGTCGCGGTTGATGCCGGTGATGGCGGTGGCGAGGCGCGACCCAAAATCGGGCAGGGACTTGTAGTAGTCGTGCATGCCGTGCTCTTCGTACATCTCGGTGGCGAAGAAGACTTGCGAGACGAGCAGGTCGCGCGGGTCGCGATAAATAAAGTAGTTGACGCGCCCGCTTTGGGTCAGGTGTGAAGCGTTTTCGGGAGTCGCCTCCACGTAGCCCCATCCAATCACGCCGCGCGGAATCCCTTTCAAGTCGGCCAGCACTTGCGCGTGCGCTTTGCGATTCCCTTTGCGGGTGATCGTCCGCACGGGGTCGGCCTCCACGTAGCGATAGGGCATGATCTGGCAGAAGCCGCCCAAAATTTGCAACAACAAATGCGACCCGCTCTTCGGTTTGGCGTTGCCGAAGATGGGAGGCGCGTCGTTGAAGGAGAGGCGCTTCCAACGCGCCATGGCCTGCAAGGTTTTTCCGAGAGGGCGAAATGTGTGTCGAATTTGTTGCGCGAAATTCATGAGAGCATTAAACCACAGATGAACACGGATGAAAATGATTTTTCATCCGTGTTCATCCGATTTATCTGCGGTTATTCATCGTTGACGCGGCGCAGTTTCTTCAACGAGGATTTCTCGGACTCATAGACCCGCTTCACGCCGTCGCCCAAAGCGGATTCTGTCACCCGGATATATTTCACCAACCGTTCGAATCCGCCCGGCTCGACGGACGCGGCCTGGTCGCTGCCCCACATGGCGCGGTCGAGCGTGAGGTGAC
>CAZVAX010000098.1:0-14190 GCA_964625215.1 uncultured Anaerolineaceae bacterium
GATTAGACTTGCTCAGTCCCTGGTGGCAGAGGTGATATCCTAAGTCTAATGGAGGCGCGAAGCGACGAAGCAATCTCCGCGTGGGACGAGGAGATTGCTTCGTCGGGAAGCACACCCTCCTCGCAATGACGAACTTTCGGATAGCGGAGAGATAATGAAGAAAGAGCAACTACTGGATTTGTATTACCAGATGGTTCTGATCCGCCGCGTGGAAGAGCGCGGCGCGGAACTGTATCAGGCTGGCAAGATCGGCGGTTTCATGCACCTGTACATCGGGCAGGAAGCTGTCTCGACGGGACTCATTGCGGCGCGCGAACCGCGTGACCGTGTGATTACTGCCTACCGTGACCACGGTGTGGCGTTGAATTGCGGCATTTCTGCGAATGAAGTAATGGCGGAGTTGCTCGGCAAGGCGACGGGTATGTCGAAGGGCAAGGGCGGTTCCATGCACATGGCCGACACCACCAAGAACATGTGGGGCGGACATGCCATCGTGGGCGGACACCTGCCCATCGCGGCGGGATTCGCGGTCGGTGACCAATACGCCAAGAATGACAACGTCACCATCTGCATGTTCGGCGACGGCGCGACCAATATCGGTTACTTCCACGAAGCGCTAAACCTCGCCAAGACGTGGGGTTTGCGTGTGCTATGGGTCTGCGAGAATAATCAATACGGCATGGGGACGAGCGTCGAGCGCGCTTCGGCGGTGGATGAGATCCGTCAGAAGGCCGAGGGTTACGGCATGAAGAACAGCGCCGTGGACGGTATGGACGTAATGAAAGTTTACGAGGCGGCGAAGGACGCGATGGACTACGTCCGCAAGGAAGGCCAGCCGTACCTGCTGGAGATCAATACCTATCGCTTCCGCGGTCACTCGATGGGCGACCCCGAGCGCTATCGCAAAGCCGAAGAAGTGAAGAAGTGGCAGGAGAGCGATCCCATCGGCATCTTCAACAAGTACCTGCTCGAGAAGAAGGTCGCCACGCGCAAGCAGTTGGATGAGATCGAAGCCCGCGTGGAAGAGGAAGTTGTCAAGGCGGTGGAATTCGCGGAAACGAGTCCCGAACCCGCGCTGTCGGAATTGTTTACGGATGTGTATGCGGAGTAGGAGCGATAATTCGATATTCGATAATTCGATATTTGGCTATCGAGTATCGAATAACGAGTATCGAATATCGAACAACGAGGAACCATGACCAAAATCACAATGCGCGAGGCGATCTCGCAAGCGCTTATGGAAGAAATGGACCGCGACCCCGCCGTCTTTATTCTCGGCGAGGAGGTGGGCGTGTGGGGCGGCACGTACGCCGTCACCAAAGGTTTTTATGACAAGTACGGCGCGGATCGCGTGAAGGATACGCCCATCGCGGAAAATGCCATCGTCGGCGCGGCCATCGGCGCGGCCATGGTGGGACAACGTCCCATCGCGGAACTGATGACAATCAACTTCGCCTTCTCGGCGATGGACTACATCGTCAACCAGGCCGCCAAGTTGCGCTACATGTTCGGCGGACAGTTCATGCTCCCGATGGTCATTCGCGCGGTCGGCGGCGGCGGACGTCAACTCGGCGCGACGCACTCGCAGACTCCCGACGCGGTCTTCGCGCATTTCCCTGGCCTGAAGGTCGTCTCGCCTGGAACGCCAGAAGACGCGAAAGGATTGCTCAAGTCCGCCATTCGGTCGAACGACCCGATTCTGTTCATCGAACACGCGACGATGTACCAAGTCCGTGGCGAAGTGCCAGATGGCGAGTACACCATCCCGATCGGCAAATCCAAAATCCAACGCGCAGGCAAAGACCTGACCATCGTCACATATTGCAAAGGCCTCGAACTCTCGATGAAAGCCGCCGACGAACTCGCCCAGCAAGGCATCGAAGCCGAGATCGTTGACCTGCGAACGCTCCGTCCGCTCGATATGGAACCCGCGCTAGAGTCGTTCAAGAAAACCAATCGCGCCATTGTGGTCGAAGAAGGTTGGAAATCCTATGGTGTCGGCAGTGAAATTGTCAGCCGCATTTACGAAGAAGCCTTCGATTATGTCGACGCGCCCATCATCCGCGTCGCGCAAAAGGAAGTCCCGCTTCCGTACAACCGCACGCTCGAACAGGCCGCCCTCCCGCAGGTTCCCGACATCGTGGCCGCGGCAAAGGAGGTGTTGAAGTAATGGCCGAAACCATCAATATGCCCAAACTCGGCTTCGACATGGCCGAGGGTCTGCTCGTCCGCTGGGTGAAGCAGGTCGGCGAAAACATCAACAAAGGCGACGTGCTCGCCGAGATCGAAACCGACAAGGCCACCGTCGAGGTCGAGTCGCAATTCACTGGCGTTGTCCTGCAACACATCGCGGAGCAGGGGACGATGGTTCCTGTCAACGCGCCGATTGCGGTGGTGGGGGAGGCGGGGGAAGTGATCAGTGATCAGTCATCAGTGATCGGTGGACAGTCGAAAGTCGAAGGTCGAAAGTCGGACGCGGCGCATCAGACTCCGCTCGCGGCGGGTTCTGTTTCTCAGTCCGTCGCGGCCGTTTCGGCGGGAGTCGTGAAGGCTAGTCCGCTCGCGAAGAAGATCGCGCGGGATAACAATGTAAATCTTTCTGCCATTCAAGGTTCTGGACCAAATGGACGCATTGTCCGCAAAGACGTTGAAGCGGCATTGGCTGGTGGAGCGAAGACCTTCGACCTTCGACCTTCGACTCCCTCCGCGCCAATTACCAATTACCAGTTACCAATTACTACTGAAGACAAGGTTGTGCCTACCACAAAGTTGCGCCAAGCCATCGGACGCCGTCTCGTCGAATCCAAAACCACCATCCCGCATTTCTACGTCACGCACGAATACAAGATGGACGCGTTGCTCGACATTCGCAAGCAGGCCAACGCGTTCATACCGGATAACGAAAAGCTGTCGGTCAACGACTTCATCGTCAAAGCGACCGCGCTGACCCTGCGCCAGTTCCCGAACTTAAACGCGATCGTCAAGGGTAACGAGATCATCCAATTCGGTCACGTCAACGTCGGCGTCGCTGTGACCGTCCCTGGCGGACTCATGACCGTCGTCGTGAAAGACGCGGACGCGAAGTCCTTGCGGCAGATCTCGGGGGAGATCAAAGACATGGCTGGACGCGCCCGCGAGGGGAAGGTCAAGACCGAGGATGTCGATGGCTCCACGTTCTCCACGTCGAATCTTGGGATGTACGATGTTGAGGAATTCATCGCCATCATCAACCCGCCCGAGGCCGCCATCCTCGCGATCGGCTCCGCGAAGGAAACGCCCGTGGTCGAGAATGGACAAATCAAAATCGGCTCGCGAATGAAGGCCACCATCTCCGTGGATCACCGTATCAGCGATGGCGCGGAAGCGGCGCAGTTCATGCAGGCCCTGGCGGGATTTCTGGAGAATCCAGTCAGGATGTTGGTGTAGAAAAAACTTCCGAAGTTTTGACGCTTCGGAAGTTTGTTTCTGTCCTGGGGATGAAAGGACCTTTTACGGGGTATCCAACGTGAGATCCAAACCGCCGTTGGCAGGTTGCGGATCTGTGCTGTTCATAAAACGTATCGCGATCAGATGTCCATCGCCGTTTCGAATGTGAGCATACCACCAGTCGCCCACGTTTACGTAGCAATCGGGGTTGCCCTGGTTTTCGGTTTGCGTCCACCGAAGCCAGCGGCCGTCTCGATCTCCCGTGATGTAGTCTGGATGTTGCGCCCATCGGTTTTGTTCGGAGGCGGTATTAAGATCCTCAATGATTTCTCCTTTGAGGGCCATGAGCGCGCTGCAAATACTGGAATATCTCCAACTCATTTTGGCCGTGAACGAAGCGCTCTCCACCTTCTGAACAACCATGGTCATTTTGATGCGCGTTCCCCAGGGTTGAACTAACGTTCCGCTCCATGTCGACGGCCCAAAGGGGGGTAGGGGCGGCGGCGCGGTAGGAGGAACAGACGTTGGCGCGACGGTTGCGGTCGCGGCCGGTTTTTGCGCCTCCACCGTCTGCGCCACGAAGGTGGCGACTTGGTCAGAGGAGTTGACGTTGGCGGTGTTAGTGGGAGGTTGGATGGGGACGGCGGTCGGTGTGCCTATGCTGATGGTGCAGGCCAAAACCAAGGCGAGAGCCAGCGTTAAACCCAATGCGCGATTTCTATTCATGTTAGCCTTCCTTTCTCGTGTGTGAATCGCAGTTTCATTATACAACTGAAATTTTGTGAATCATCGGGCTCGCGGGATTTGCAATCCCCGTTTGCCTCGAGCGGGATTGCAAATTGGCGCTACACTATCTTTATGACTATTCACCTGCTCAACTGTTTCACCTGTAACGCCCGATTCGGGAACTTGAAAACGGGCATGGCGTGTCTCCTGGTTGAAACGAATGACGGTCTCGTTTTAGTGGACACCGGCCTCGGGTTGGAGGATTACGCGCATCCCGCCTGGTTTACGCGTTTCTTTCGCGTCATCACTGTCATGCCGTTCGACCCGAACGAGGCGGCAATCAAACGCGTCGGTCAATTGGGATACAACCCCGCGGATGTGAGCCACATCGTTTTGACCCACATGCACTTCGATCACATCAGCGGATTGCCCGATTTTCCCCGCGCCAAAGTCCACGCGCATCGCCGCGAGGTTGAAGCCTTTACCGACGGAAGAATCAGCCACTGGAGCGAACTCGCCTACATCCAGCGTTACATTTCCCACCGTCCCGATTTTGTCCTGTACGATACGATTGACTCGAAGTGGTACGACTACGAAGCCATTCGCCTTCCCTTCGAGCCGGAAATGTACTTCATTCCTCTCTTTGGACATTCGCCCGGTCATTGCGGCGTCGCGATCAAAACGAAGGAGGGCTGGCTATTTCATGCCGGCGACGCGGGCGCGGTCTATAACAACGTTTCGCCAGCCTGGTTGATCCGCTGGGCGCTTGGCCCGCACGACCCGGCCCTGCGCGCCTTTATGCGGGCGCATCCCGAAGTCTTGTTGACAAACAGTCACATGTTCCCCGAATTTTTCGAACAACATTCACGTATAGACTAAATCGAAGAGAAGGGGAGAAAGCGTCGGTTCATTTCGCCCTTATACGCTCGTCAGTTGTTGATCTGCGCGACGAGAAATTCGGGATCGTCGCATTCCTCGTCGAGGCAGAGCAGGTCGAACCAGACCATGCCATCGCCAACCTTGGCGCCGCTGTCTGTGAAGGCGAGATCGGTCTCGTCGTAGGCGATGAAAATCTTGATCTCCTCCGGGCTGAAAATCTGGGGAATGAATTCGGTCAATTCCGCTACAAAGACGAATGTTTTGGGCTGGCCGTTCACGTTGATTGTGATTGGGTAGCGTGCCTCCTCCGCGAAATGTTCGTACTCTCCGGCGGCCATGTTGACCTTCATTATCGAAGAATGCCGAAACCGGCGGGGCGGCTTTCACTGCGTCGCCGGCGGTCAGGATATGGATCAAGAAAGCGGGATGTTAAAAAATGTCTTGTTGATGAAAATGGGAACAGGTCAAGGCTTTGACGATTCGATAACTTCCAACAATTCCCCCGGCGAATGAACCAGGAAATCCGGCCCGGCCTTTGACAGTTTCTCCGCGCTTTGATGTCCCCACGCGACCGCGACGCTCGCCACGCGCGCCTCCCGTGCGGCTTGCACGTCACTGACCGAATCGCCCACCATCCAGGCGGCTTCGCCCGCGCACGCGAACTGACCTTTCGCCCGCCGGATCTTTTCCACCTTCGAGCCGGGCGCGTCGACCCCGTAGATGGACCTCACCCGCTCCGACAGTCCGTGGTGAGCGAGGAAGGCAGAGACATTCGCGTGGCTGTTCCCCGTCACCACCGCGATAACATGCTCCGCGGCCAAGCGTTCAATGACCGGCCCCATCCCCTCGAACAGCGCGGGCGGAGTTTCCTTCTGTGCGACCTTCTGCAAACACCGGCGGACAAATTCATTCAAGAGGGAATCGGGGACTTCCAGTTGCTGTCCATACGTGGCAAAGGACATAACATCCAACACGTCCAGGTCTACGCGCGTGGCGATGTGACGGACACCCAACTCGTCGCAGGCCTCCTGTCCGAATTGGAGCAGGTCGCCCAGGGTGTCGGCCAACACGCCGTCGAAGTCGAAGAGCAGGAGGGACATGGGGATATTGTAACGGCAAGTCCCCTGTGGGGCAGGGGACTCGATCAATTGCGGTTTCGCGGACGCGCGTTGCGCCTATTCGCTGTCTGTGCAAAATTTAGACCCTGAGCAAGCCGCGGAATCCCCTGGCGGCATAGTACGAGTCGGCGCCGTTGTGATACACAAAGACATGATCGTAGCGACGGTCGCCAAAGATGGCGCCGCCGAGTTTTCTAATTTCAGGAGGCGTTTTCAACCAGCTTGACGTTTTGGTATCGAACTTGCCAAGGCTCTGCAATTCCCGATATTGTTCTTCCGTCAGGATTTCGATACCCAGCGCGGCGGCCATATCCAGGGCCGAGTCTTTGGGTTTGTTTTCCTTCCGGGCGTCCAGCGCGACGCGATCATAGCACAGACTTCGGCGGTCTTTGGGACTTTCCTCCGAGCAATCGCAAAAAACGAACTCGCCGGTCTTTTTGTCAAAGCCGATCACATCCGGTTCGCCGCCGGTCGTTTCCATTTCATTGAGCGACCACAGCCTTTCGGGATTGGCTTCCAGCTTCGCCTGCACTTTCGCCCATTCGAATCCTTTGTGGCGGGGCATGTTTTTCTCAAAACGGGCTTTCAAGACACCGAGTAAATCTTCGCGTTGCTTTGCCTGTAAATCTTTTTTCATGCTCGGCTCCTTACGCCTCTTGCGGAAAATAATCTCGCCGCATGGGAGAAAACACCTTGATGACCACTGAATCGACCAGCGCCTCCGCGATGTGGATGATTTCAAAAAAACCCTTATAATTGCCAACAGTTCCTCCCGCTATCAGACTATCAGACTACGAGACTATATGACCCCCCTCATCGAATGCATCCCCAACTTTTCCGAAGCACGCCGCCCCGAGGTGGTTGACCAGATCGTCGCGGCCATCACCTCGGTCGAAGGCGCGCGCCTGCTCGACCGTTCCTCCGACCTTGACCATAACCGCACGGTCGTCACCTTCGCGGGCGCGCCGTCCGCGGTGGAGGAGGCGGCCTTTCGCGCCATCCAGAAAGCCGCCGAGTTGATTGACCTCGACCAGCACACCGGCGAACATCCCCGCATCGGCGCGACGGACGTGGTTCCCTTCGTTCCGATCTCCGGCGTGACGATGGACGATTGCGTCGCCCTGGCGCGCCGACTCGGCGAGCGCGTCGGGCGCGACCTCAATGTCCCGGTCTACCTCTACGAGTTCGCGGCGACACGTCCCGAGCGCTCGAATCTCGAAGTGATTCGCAAGGGTCAGTACGAGGCGCTCAAAGCGGAGATGGGAGTCAATGCCGAGCGCGACCCGGACTATGGTCCGAAACGAATCGGCAAGGCGGGCGCGACGGTCATTGGGGCGCGCAATCCGCTCGTGGCGTTCAACGTCTACCTCACCACCGAAGATGTTTCCATCGCGAAAAAAATCGCCAAGTCCGTGCGTCACTCGTCGGGCGGGTTTCGCAACGTGAAGGGCAACGGCTTCCTCGTGGAGGGCCGCGCCCAGGTCTCGATGAACCTGACGGACTTTCACTCCACGCCCATCGCGCGCGTCGTCGAGACCATCCGCCGCGAGGCCGAACGCTACGGCGTCGGCGTCCATCACACCGAGCTGGTCGGCCTCATCCCGCAGGAAGCGCTGACCGACGCCGCGGTTTGGTACATGCAGTTGGATCAGTTCGACAAGTCGCAGATTCTCGAAACGCGACTCGCCCAATCGCCACTTACCACTTACCAATTACCCGCATCAGACTCCCCTGGAGCGGGCGCGTCCTTCATCGAACAACTCGCCGCCCCGACCCCCACCCCCGGAGGCGGCTCGGCCGGGGCCTACGCCGCCGCGATGGGCGCAGGACTCGTCGCGATGGTCGCGGGGCTGACCATCGGCAAGAAAAAGTACGCCGAGGTCGAAGCCGAAATGCAAGCGATCCGCGCTGTGGCTGAAAGCCTGCGCAACGACTTGACCCAAGCCGTGGACGATGACGCCGCCTCCTTCGAAGTCTTGATGGCGACGTTCAAACTCCCGAAGGACACCGAGGAACAAAAGTCCGCGCGTGACGCGGCCATCCTCCAAGCCACGCTCAACGCCGCGCACATTCCGTTGCATGTCTCGGAAGACGCGGTCAAGGTGATGGAACTGGCGCTCAAATGTGCGCGGCACGGCAATCTCAACGCCATCAGCGACTCGATGTCTGGGTTCGCGATGGCGCGCGCCGGTCTCACTGCCGCGGGCTACAATGTGCGCATTAACCTCAACTCGCTCGAAGACAAGTCGGTGGGGGAGAGGATGTTGTCCGAACTCGCCGAGCTGGAACAGAAAGCAGGTCAACTCGAAGCCGACATCCGCGCGGTCATGAAAGAACGCGGCGGAATTTAGAACCGTACACGGATTTCACAGATTTGACGGATTTACACGGAGAAATTAAAAAAATCCGTGAAGCTCCGTCTTGTCCGTGAAATCCGCGTACCGCATGGTAGCGCCAATCGTAAATCAAAAATCGAAAATCGAAAATCGGAGAATAAAAAATGGGCTTGAAACCTGACCACTGGATTCGCAAGATGGCGCACGAACACCGCATGATCGAACCTTTCGAGGACAAACAAGTTCGCGAGGGCGTGATCTCCTACGGCGTTTCCTCCTATGGCTACGATGTGCGCGTGGCCGACGAATTCAAGATCTTCACCAACGTCTTTTCCGCTACGGTTGATCCGAAGAACTTCGACACCAAATCCATGGTGGACTACATCGGCGATGTGTGCGTCGTCCCGCCCAACTCGTTCGCGTTGGCGCGCACCGTCGAATACTTCCGCATCCCGCGCAACGTGCTCACGATCTGCCTCGGCAAGTCCACCTACGCGCGTTGCGGCATCATCGTCAACGTGACGCCCTTCGAGCCGGAATGGGAGGGCTTCGTCACGCTCGAAATTTCCAACACCACGCCACTCCCCGCGAAAATTTACGCCAACGAGGGCCTGGCGCAAGTCCTCTTCTTCGAGGCCGACGAGGAATGCGAAATCTCCTACGCCGACAAAAAAGGCAAGTACCAGAAACAGCAATCCATCGTATTGCCCAAATTATGAACTTCACCGATCGTGTCACTCACCTCGAAGCCGAAGGCGCGTACGCCGTCCTTGCGCGTGCTATGGAACTGGAACGCCAGGGACGCGAGATCGTGCATCTCGAATTGGGTCAGCCCGATTTCCGCACACCTGACCACGTCGCGCAGGCAGGCATCGCCGCCATCGCAGAAGGCCTGACGCGTTACACGCCTCCCGCGGGACTGATGAAGTTCCGCGAACTGATCGCCGCGGACGCGGGCGCGCGTCGCGGCGTGACCATCACCCCCGACATGGTGGTAGTCGGCCCTGGCTCGAAGCCGGGTCTCTTCTTCCCGACCCTGGCCCTGGTCGCGCCGGGAGATGAGGTCATCTACCCCGACCCGGGATTCCCAACCTACCATGCCATGATCCGTGTGGCGGGCGGTATCCCGGTCCCGGTGACGTTGCGTGAGGAGAATCAATTCTCCTTCGATCTGGATGTTTTCGACTCGAAGATCTCGGACAAAACGAAACTCATCGTTTTAAATTCTCCGGCCAACCCCACTGGCGGCATCATCCCTCTCGACGATCTCAAACACATCGCCGCGCAGGCGCAGAAATACAACGCCTGGATCCTGGCTGACGAAATTTATACGCGCCTCGTTTACGATGGGATGGAATCGGCGCCAAGCATTGCGTCCATCAATGGCATGTTGGAACGCACCGTCATCGCCGACGGCTTCTCGAAAACCTACGCCATGACCGGCGGGCGTCTCGGCTATACCATCGCGCCTGCCGCGCTTTCGGAACGACTCGAGTTGCTGGTCACGCACTCGGTCGGTTGCCCGGCCATGTTCACCCAATACGCGGGGATGGAAGCCCTCGCCGGCCCGCAGGATCATGTCCGCGCGATGGTGGAGGAATATCAGAAACGACGCGACCGCCTCGTAGCCCTCGTGAACCGCATCCCCGGAGTCCACGCGCAGAAACCGCAGGGCGCGTTCTACGTCTTCCCGAATGTCAAGTCGTTTGGAATTCCCTCCAAAGAACTCGCCCGCCGCCTGCTGGACGAGGAGGGGGTGGCGGTGTTGGCCGGCACGGACTTCGGCCCGGGAGGGGAGGGCTACATCCGCCTGTGCTACGCCACCTCGATGGAGGCGATCGAGCGCGGCGTGGAGAAAATTGGCAAGTTTTTTGCGAGGTTGTGAAATCAAAAACCAGGTTTCTGCGAGAAACCTGGTTTTTGCAGATTTTGACGCGGCGTTGTTCAACTATCCGGCCATCTCGATCTTCTTTACATCTTCCACCGCTTTCTTCACGTTCACGAAAGGCAAGATGGCAAGTCCTACCACGAAGAAGAAGATCAGCGAGAGAATGGCCGGCCGTAGATTGCCCTGGGTCTGGTTTACGAATGCAAAGAGGAAAGGCCCAAGCCAGGATGTTCCGCGTTCGCTGATTTCGTAAATGGAGAAGAACTCGGCCTCTTTGCTCTTGGGGACCATTTGCGCGAAGATACTTCGGCTAATGGCTTGCGATCCTCCCATGACGATGGCGATGAAAATCCCAAGAACGAAGAATTGCGTAACGCGCGAGTCGCCTTGTAATCCGAAGTAGGCATAAATTACCACGGCGGCCCAAATAACCAGGCTCACAATCACCGCCTGCTTTGCGCCGATCCAATTGGCGAGCTTGCCCCAAAGTAACGCGCCGAAGAAGGCGACGAATTGGATCATCAGGATCAGCGCGATCAGAGATTGGGTATCCATTTCCAATCCGCCTTGAAGAAGCGGGGCGGCCGCGAAAGTGGACGCGACTGCTATCACGGTTTGGATGCCGTCGTTGTAGATGAGATAGGAGGTCAGGTACTTGGATGTTTCTGGCAATGTGCGCGCTTTTCGGCGCAGGAATATTACCAGCATCACGATCGGTCCAAATAAAGGAACAAAAAGCGGAAGGAACGCAATTTCGTCCGGCCAGTGCAAGGTGGTTTGGAGATACACAACGAACGGAGCGATCAGGGGCGCCCAGATAAAAATGGCAAAAGGCGAGAGCAGTAAAATCGCCACCAGTCTTGCCGGGGTTTCCATGGTCACGGATAGCTGCTTGAAGGCGACGCTAAACAGATTCTCGCCCTCGGGTAAAACTCGAACAGCATGCCGTGGGCGTAATCGCGACCAGGTCAGGTACGAGAAGCCCAACCACCAAATTCCCGCCGAAGCCAGGTTGATTCGCACCGCCAGGCTTTCCTCGATGCCGAAATTCTCGTAAAAGGTGTAGAAGGCCAGGTTGAGGGCGAGAAGAACGCCCCCGCCCAGGTACCCCATGGCCCAGCCAAAGGATGAAACGCGATCCCTTTCCTCTTCGCTCGCGATGTCGGGAAGATAGGCATTGTAAAATACCATGGCCGCCCCGAAGGAAAGGTTTGCGACAATGAAAAGCGCCGCTCCCAACCACCAAAAGGATCCTTGGACGAAGAACATCGCCATCGTTGTCAAGGCGCCAATGGTTGCAAAGATTTGCAGCATCTGTTTCCTTCGGTGGGAGTAATCGGCGATGGCTCCCAAGATTGGAAGAAAGCCGGCCTGAAACACCACCGAAAATGAAATCGCGAACGGAAGAACGGAGTCTGGCGCGATGGGAATGCCCAGCAGGGAAGCCGTCTCCGTGCCGGCGGAAGCGGCGGCGGCGCGGGCCAGACTTGCTACAAAGGGACCGAGGAATACCGTGCCGATTGTCGTGCTGAATGCCGAATTGGCCCAGTCGTACATGGCCCAGCCAAAAATTTCGCGCCGGTCGTTTACCATTGGGCTTGCAGATTCTTTTACCATTGGAACCGCCTCCATTCTATTGATCTTGAAGGGTGTGAATTGCATTATTACAACCCTATAATAATGGAGGAGTTTCGAGGTTTTCAAGGCCGCCCAAATAAAGTGGATGGAAATCCACAATTCTGACATCGCTCGATACTTCAATCCCGTTTCACCCGAACTGCCAGCCGGATCGCTCTTTTCGCCTGCGGAAGGACCCTTGAAAGTGGTCGGGAAATTTTCTTGACCTGTCCTATCCTTTCCGATATAATAATGGGCCGCTATCCTGAAAAGTTCAGGATTTTTCATGTTTGTGTCAGCAAAGGTCAGGAGAGACGAATGGCATCCCTTTTGCCCCATAAGAATTACGCGCGTATCCCGGTAAATCTCGATCTTCCCAATCTGATTGAAGTACAACTCGACTCGTTTGAGCGACTCAAGAAAGAAGGCCTTGGGGACCTCTTCCACGAAATCTCACCCATCGAATCCTACAACAAGGGGATGAAACTTTTCTTCCCCAGCCGCAGCCCCGAATCCAAGCAATGGGGATTGAAGTATTGGTTTGGCGATCCGAAACATTCCATCGAGGAATGCGTGGAACGCGACCTCACTTACGCCAGCCCGCTCTACGTTTCCGTTCTGCTGGCCGGCCCCGACGTTCCCGAACCGATCAAGCAGGATATCTTCCTGGGCGACTTCCCCGAGATGACCGACAAAGGCACGTTCATTATTAACGGAACGGAGCGCGTCGTCGTCTCGCAGTTGATCCGCTCCCCGGGCGTCTACTTCGAGGCGCCCACGGACCGCGCCACGGGCCGCCCGCTCGCCATGGCCAAACTCATCCCCGACCGCGGCGCGTGGATGGAATTTGAAACCCGCAAGTCCGATTATATTATCTTGAAGTTCAACCGCAAGCGCACCGTTCCAATCACCGTTTTCCTGCGCGCCCTGGCGGCCGTCAACGATGGCCGATCCGATTCGCCGCTCAAGGTGGGAACCGACGAGGAGATCATCTCCCTGTTCCAGGATGTGGACAACAATCCCGACCGTTTATTCATGGCCTCCACGCTTCACCAGGAACCGGAGTGGGATTTTTCCGGCGGCGCGACCATCGCCGAAGCGGCCCTGATCGAGTTCTTCCGCAAGATGCGCCCCGGCGATCCCGCCACCCTAGACAACGCGCGCGCCTTCCTCGAGGAGCAACTCTTCGATCAGCGTCATTACGACCTCGAACGCGTCGGTCGTTATAAACTGAACCAAAAACTCGACTTGGAAATTCCCATTCCGCACCGCACCGTCACCAAGAACGATGTGATTCGCCTCATCCGCCGGATGATCCAAATCAACAACGGCGCCGAGCCGCCCGACGATATTGATCACCTCGGCAATCGCCGCGTTAAGACGGTGGGTGAATTGATCCAAAACAAATTGCGCATCGGCCTGCGCCGCATGGAACGCGTGATCAAGGAGCGCATGTCCATTCGCGACCAGGAGCAGTTGTCGCCGGTGACGCTGGTCAACATCCGCCCGGTGGTGGCGGCGTTGCGCGAGTTCTTCGGCTCCAGCCAGTTAAGCCAGTTCATGGATCAGACCAACCCGCTGGCCGAGTTGCGTCACAAGCGCACGCTATCCGCTTTGGGTCCGGGAGGGTTGCGACGCGAGCGCGCTGGATTTGACGTCCGCGACGTTCACCATTCCCACTACGGACGCATCTGTCCCATCGAAACGCCGGAAGGCCCGAACATCGGTTTGATTGGCCGTCTCGCCTCGTTCGCGCGCGTCAACGAGTACGGATTTATCGAGACGCCCTACCGCAAGGTGGTCAGGGCTATGTCCGCCGACGACGCTCGTTTGGAGGGACGCGCCGCGCGCGGCAATATCACCGACCCGAAATCCGGCGCGGTGATCGTGGCCGATGGCGAGCGCATCACCTCCAAGATGCTGAAAGCCCTGGCAAAAGTGGGCGACAATATTCCAGTGGTTCCGTACATTTCGGAGCAAGTGGATTACCTCTCCGCGGACGCGGAAGACAAATACGTCATCGCGCAGGCGAATGCGCAGTTGACAGACGAAAACGAATTCGTGCGCGACCGCATTTCCTGCCGCTACCACTCCGGCTTCCTTTTCCAGAACGCCGAAAACGTGGACTACATGGATGTCGCGCCGCATCAAGTGGTGGGCATCAGCGCCGCGTTGATCCCCTTCCTCGAACACGACGATG
>CAZVAX010000099.1:0-14181 GCA_964625215.1 uncultured Anaerolineaceae bacterium
CTTGCTCAGTCCCTGGTGGCAGAGGTGATATCCTAAGTCTAATGGAGGAGGGCGCTCTTCCCGACGAAGCAATCCCCCAGTCCGTCGAGGAGATTGCTTCGGGCGAGTACGCCCTCGCAATGACGGACAGTGTCACAACGTTTTCGATAACGCCGCGAACAGGCGGGTCAGCGCGGCGCGCAGGCGGGCGAACCACGCGCCCCAGAGGTCGGCAAAGGCCCAGTCGGGCCGCCACCCGCTTCGGAGGTCGTAACGATCCGTCAGCCCGGGGAGGAGAGTCAGATGGCGAGAGATCACGTACAGTTCGTAGCCGGTCAACGTCCGCTTCCATTTGTCGAGTCGGTCGGTTTCGATAGGCGTCTGGAGTCCTTCCTTGCTGTACCAAAAATGCTCGCCCGCTTTGAAGTCCGGCATCTCGATTTGCTTTTCCTCAATCTGCAACAGGCCGTCTTCGTATGGCAGGCCAAGAAACTCCATCAACGCGCGGATCGTCTGCTCCGGTTCGGTCACGAGGTTTTCGTAATATACCACATGGACATGCGCGCCCCGCGCCGCGTGTCCCTGCGCCCACAACGCGTTGACGTATTCGACCGCGCGCCGCGCGCTGCGCGTGAACGCCGGGGGGACGAAGGCCGCCGGCCCGCGCGCCGCGTCGCCGCGTAACGTCTGGCGGGCCGCGCCGACCAACGCGCCGAGTCGCAGCTCGCGCCGGTACCGCCTCCCCACCTCCAGCATGGACGCGACAATCGCTCGCGGGTCGCGCACAACAAAGAGGAAGCGCGCCTGCGGCAAACATTCCTGTAACTCTGGGAAGACCTCCAAATTGGCGGGCGTCTTTTCGCTGAAAAAAATTTTGCCAGTCCCCTCGATTTTCGGGCGGAAGATCGAAAACAGAAAATTCTCAAAGGCCGCGTTCACGCCGCGCTCGTCGAGGTAGACCGAAATGCGCCCGGCCCGCAATTCCTTTTGGAAGCGTCCGCGCAGGCGCATGATCTCCGGCACGAGGTCGAACTCCGGGCCGGCGTAAATTTGCGAATGCGCGCCGAGAATGCGCTGCACGAGCGTCGTGCCGGAGCGCGGCGCGCCGCCCACGAAGATGAGGCCAAAGGGAGGCGTGCCGTTCACTTCACCCCAACGAGCGCGAGGAACTCTTCGTAATCGTGGATGTAATCCTCGGCTTCGTACTCGCCGGAGGAGAGAACCACCAGCGCGGCGTCGGACGAATATTTGTATTGCGCCGCCCAGCGTTTGGGAGGCAGGTGCAGACCGAGTTCGGGCGAATCGAGAACCACTTCGGCGCGATGTTGGCCGTCGTCCACCATCACGTGGCAGGAGCCGCGAATGCAGGTGAGGAACTCGTGCTGGACGCGGTGCGCGTGGTGGCCGCGCAAATCCTCCTCCGGCACGTCGTAGACGACGAAATAGCGGCGCGGCGTGAAGGGCAGTAATTTGGCGAATTCGTTCACCGACAGGCTCCCATCCGGGTCGTGGATGGTTTTCAACGTGACCAGGGCCGCGCCCGTGGCTTTCAGTTCTTCCATGTTTTCCGCGCCGGCGATCGGCCGGAGACGCGCGTTCCGCTCGGAGTTGACGAATCCCACCACGCGCGCGGGGATGCCCATCACCACCGCGTTGGGCGGCACATCCTTCGAGACCACCGAACCGGAGCCGACCATGGCGTTGCGTCCCACCGTCACGCCGGGGAGGACGACCGCGTTCGCGCCGATACTCGCGCCCTTGCGGATGGTAATCCCCTGGAGTTTGGCTTCGTATCCCTTGCTGCGCGGGAAGTGGTCGTTGGTGAAGGCCGCGTTCGGGCCGATGAACACATCGTCTTCGATTCGCATCCCATCCGGCAGGGGAACGAAGGGCTTAACCGTGACACGGTCGCCGAGGATAACGTCGTTTTCCACGAAGCAGTTGTCGCAGATGTTACAGTCCTCGCCGATCTTGGCGCCGGGCAGCACGTGCGTGAAGGCCCACACGCGCGTCCGCGCCCCGATCTGCGCGCCGGGTTCGACGATGCCGTGAGGGTGGACAAAGTAGTCGGTCATGGATACCTTTCAGTTTTCCCGTCATTGCGAGGAGGGTGTTCTTCCCAACAAAGCAATCCGCGCGTGGCAGGGAGGGGATTGCTTCGCGAAGAGCGTTCGCAATGACGGAGCAAGTTACTTTTCTTCCAAAATATGCAGCAGGTACGTCGCGTATTCCGTGCCAGACATCTTCTTCGCCAGGGCGCGCAACTGCCCGGCGTTGATGTAGCCGCGGCGGAAGGCGATCTCCTCGGGCGAGGCGATCATCAGTCCCTGGCGGGATTGGACAACCTGCACGAAGTTGGCGGCCTGCAAAAGCGAGTCGTGCGTTCCCGCGTCCAGCCAGGCGACGCCGCGTCCCATGCGGATGGCGCGCAACTGTCCGCGCTCGAGGTAGACGCGGTTCAGATCGGTGATCTCGATCTCGCCGCGCGGCGAGGGTTTGAGATGCGCGGCGATGTCCACTACCTGGTTGTCGTAGAAATAGATTCCGGGAACGGCCAGGTTCGACTTCGGGTTGGCGGGCTTCTCCTCGATGCTGATTACCTTGCCTTCCGCGTCCAATTCCACGATGCCGAAGCGGTGCGGGTCTTGGACGGAATAGGCAAAGACCAACGCGCCCTCTTTGAGGTCGGCGCATTCGTGCAAGAGCGCGACCAGTCCCTGACCATAGAAGATATTGTCGCCGAGGATCAGACAGACCGAACTATCGCCAATGAACTCGCGCCCGACGATGAACGCGTCGGCCAGTCCGCGCGGCTCGGGTTGTTCGGCGTATTGGAACGAGAGCCCCCACTGTTCGCCGGTTCCCAGCAGATTGCGGAAATCTTCCAGCGCGTCGGGCGCGCTGATGACCAGAATCTCGCGAATCCCCGCCAGCATGAGCATGGACAACGGATAATACACCATCGGCTTGTCGTACACTGGCAAGATTTGCTTGCTGATGGAAATGGTCAGCGGGTAGAGGCGGGTGCCGCGTCCGCCCGCGAGGATAATGCCCTTCATTTCGCCTCCTTGTGCGCGCGCCAGGCGTAGTTCTTCTCGATCCACTCGTTGTACTTGCCGCCGCTGGCCTGCTCCACCCACTTGGGATTCGACAAATACCACTCGACCGTCTTCCGCAAACCGGACTCGAAATTCTCGCGCGGCGACCAACCCAACTCGCGGCGGACTTTCGTCGCGTCAATGGCGTAGCGTAGGTCGTGACCGGGTCTATCCGTGACGAAGCGGATGAGATCGGCATAGGCTTTGAGTCCACGGGCGCGCGTGGCGGGATTCTCGTCCACGGGCGCAATCTCGTCCAGCAGGGCGCAGATCTGGTGGACGAGGTTGAGGTTCATCTGCTCGTTGTCCGCGCCGACCGCGTAGGTCTCGCCGACGGTCCCTTTCTCGAAGGCGGCTTGCAGGGCGCGGCAGTGATCTTCCACGTAGATCCAATCGCGGACGTTCGTGCCTTGTCCGTAGACCGGCAGGGGCTTGCCCGAAATCGCGTTCAGAATCATCAGCGGAATCATCTTCTCGGGGAATTGATACGGGCCGTAATTGTTCGAGCAGTTGGTGATGATGGTCGGTAGGCCGTAGGTGTGATGGTAGGCGCGCACGAAATGGTCGCTGGAGGCTTTGGAGGCGGAGTAGGGCGAGTTGGGCGCGTAGGGCGTGGACTCGGTGAAATGTCCCTGCGGGCCGAGCGAGCCGAAGACCTCGTCAGTGGAGACGTGCAGGAAGCGGAAGGCGGACTGGCGCTCCGCGGGCAGATTCTTCCAGTAGGCGCGCGCGGCCTCGAGCAGGACGTAGGTCCCGACCACGTTGGTCTGGAGGAAGTCTTCGGCGTTTTCGATGGAGCGGTCCACGTGCGATTCGGCGGCGAGGTGGAAAATGCCGGAAGGTTGGATTCGGCCCAGTGTTGTCGCGACCAGTTCGCGGTCCGTGATGGAACCGTGCACAAATTCATAGGCGGGATTCTCTTCGAGGTCCGCCAATGAAAGTGGGTTGGCGGCGTAGGTCAGCAGGTCCAGGTTCACAACGCGGTAGTTCGTCAGCAACAGGCGCACGAGGTTGGCGCCGATGAAGCCGCTTCCGCCGGTGACGAGGAGGGTGGGTTTGTCGTTCATGATCTCCTATTGAGGCAGGGCGCACGCGGGTGGGTTTTCGCGCGGCACCAGCAGTTGAATGCGAAAATCGTCGAAGTCGCCCTTGACGATGTAATAGCACAGGATGGGCGCGGCCACCCATTTTACCCAAGCGTCGTTCTCCTCGCCGAAACTGTACTCGCTTCCCTTGGCGGGTTTGCGCAGCGGGTCGGTGACGATGAGCGTGAAACGATGCGCGGCGAGGTCGGCGTAGAAGTCTTGGAAGATCGGGCTGAGCGAATCGTTCATGGCGCGATCCATCAGATATTTTTTGTCGTACTTCGGTACGAGCGGAATGTTTGGAATAAAACCGAAGGTGAGCAGTTGGCGCTGATCCATGAACAGCACCTCGCCCTGCTGGCTGGCGGCGGTCACTTCGGCGCGCAGGCCATTCAACACTCGTTGCGTTTTATCTTCGGTGGGCAAAAGGCCGAGCAGGTTCGGGTCATTGCGCACGATATCTTCGCGGCCGGTCAACACTTTGAGTCGGTCGAGTTCGTCGGCGTGAAGCAGCGGCGTCATGGCGCGCAACGCGCCGAAGGAGGGAAGGAAGGCCATGACGAGCAGGCCGGTCACGAGGGCGGGAGTCATCTGCAAACGCGGCGCGAGCCGCGACCACGCCAAACTCGCGGCGAACATCACGCCGATGAGAAACATGTCGAGGTTGTGCAAGTCCGCGCCGCCGCCGATCTTGGCGCTTGCGATCAGCCCTACCGCGAGAAAGGCGAGCAAGGGCGACACGATGGCAAGTTTCTGCCAGAGCGAAAGCGTCCACTCCTTGCGCGCCGCAAGATAGATCATCACGCAAATCACCGGCGCGACCGCGATCAACAAATTGACGATGATTCCCAAATCGTACGTGCTGTTCGGCAGCAGGCGATACCACAAAAGCGACTGTCCCGTCAGCGCGTTGGAGGAGGCCTCGAACACGCCCTGCGATTGGATAAAATCCACTTGCGGGAGGAAGTAGCCCGACGCCGCGCCGACCAGACCGAGGAGGATGGCCCTGCCCCAGGTGCGCGAGTGGGTCGAAATTAAATTTCGCCCTACGCTTCGCGCGGACGGGCCGGCCGGGTGACTTGAAACCAGCTCATCCGCCAGCACGAGCATTCCCGCCCACATCCCCGGCGCGAACATCCACGTGAAGCGACTGACCGCCGCGAACCACGAGGCCAGCGCGATGGCCGGGAGCGAGATCCACAACGACCGTCGCCACGTCAATGCGACGAGGATGGCGCAGAACACCAGCGGCGGGTGGATCGGTCCTTGGCGCAGGAAGAGGAAGGTCCACAGCCCGGCAAGGAAAATATGCGAGCGTTTGACTCCGGTCGCGGCGAAGGCCGCCCACCCGAGCAACAGATATGGGACGATGGCGACCAACGCGACCCAGAGACGTTCGCCCGCGATGGTCACGTGCGGGAGGAGGAAGGGCAGGCCGCCGATCAGAGTCCGCCCGAAGTCGAGGAAGGGAACGAGGGGTTGATCCGCAGGATAGTTGTAGAGGCCGCGCCCGAACATGGTCGAGTAGTCCCACAGGCGGTTGCCCTCCGACCATTCGAGGGAGAACGGGTAGGAGGTGACGTTGGCGAGGGGTAATGCAATTGCCATCGCCGAGCCTGATAAAAGAAGAGAGGTAATTAGTAATTGGTAATTGGTAATTGAGGGATGCGAGTTAGAAGTTAGTAGATAGGCGATGAGGAGGGCGGTGAGGGACCAGACGAGGAGGCGGAAGGTTGCGCTGGTAAAGACGATGCCCCAGTAGGTGTATTGGAAGAACCAGACGGGGGCGAGGAGGAGAGTGAGAATCAGAGGCCAGCGGAGGAGAGATGATAAATGGTAATTGGTAACTGGTAATTTATAAGGGAAGTAGGCGGCAAGGAGGGCGAGGAGGAAGAGGGCGAGGCAGAAGATGACGAAGAGGAAGAAGCCGATGCCCCACTTGAGAGAGTACTCGCCCAGCCAATCCCCCGTCCCCCAGGCGACGCGATTCACTTCGCGCGCCGCGCCGGAGAGGACATAGGCGGCAGCGAGGAGGACAGAGATGCGAATCAGATGAAAGGAGAGGGGGCGGTTTTGCATGGCCGTTGGCGGCGGTAATTATAACGGAGAGTTATTCCCCAAGAATTTTTGAACACAGATAACACGGAGTTGCACGGATTCGGACACACAATCCCGAAGGGATGGGATGATTGTAGCCTGCGAGACACGTTTGGCGGATAATCCCGAAGGGATGACATGATTCGTCGGGGAATTTCACCCCTTCGGGGTTGAATACAACCCATTGCCAATTCTACAATCAGGTTACCCCTTCGGGGTTACGGAACACGGGTTATTTCTTCCGAACCACTTCTTTGAATATCCCCTCGTATGCTTCGACAACGCGCTCGATGTCGAAGGCTTGGGCGAGGGCGAGGCTTTTTTGGCGGGCGGCGAGGAGGTCGGCGGGATTGGAGAGGAGGGAGGAGAGAGCCGCGGCCATGCCATCGCTGTCGTCGGGGTCGTGGAGGGAGCCGTTGCCGTCCACGAGGTCAACAAAGCCGCCAGCGCGACCGACCACCAAAGCAAGGCCGCAGGCTAAAGCCTGCACTCCAACTACAGGCAATCCTTCGGAGCGGGAGGGCATGAAGAGGATGTCACTGCGCTGGAATTCGGCGATAACTTGTTCGGGGGTGACCCAGCCGGGGAGGTGGAAGCGGTCGGTGAGGCCGAGGGACTCGATCTCGCGACGCGTCGGTTCGAGGAGAGCGCCATCGCCAAGCAGGGAACAGGTCCATTCGAGGTGGCGCAGGCGCGCAAGGACGCGCACAATTTGCAGGGGATTCTTCTGCTCCGCGAAGCGACCGGCGAAGACGAGGCGCGGCGGCTTGTGGAGTTCGAGAGTCGGCGGGCGGAGGGAGGTCACGTCCACGCCGTTGGGGATGACTTCGATGGGGACGGTGTAATGCTGGAGGGCGAGTCCGCGCGTGAAGTTGCTGACCGCGACCACGCGCGTCGCGTCGCGCCAGATGGGTTGCGTGAAGGGTTGGATGAAGCGAAACCACTTGCCGGTTTTCTCGGGGACGCCGCCGGGGATGTCACCGAGGTGGGCGGTGAGGAGGTAGGGGATTTTGGTGAGGCGCGAGAGAGTCCAGGCGGCGGCACCGGCGGGGACGGCGAAGTGGGCATGAATTACGTCGGGGTGGAAAACGCGCGAGAGGACCGCGCCCGCGCGAAGTCCCGCGAGAACGAAGGCGGACATTTCAGGCAGGCGCGCACGGAAGGCTTCGCGTCGCAGGGAGGCGAGTCGAATCACGTCCACACCGTTGATTGTCTCGCGCTTGGGTAGGTCGCCGAAGTGGGCGGTCAACACTTTCACCTCATGGCCGCGTTTGGCGAGGCCGATGCAAATGTCACGCGCCGCGGCTCCCCCTCCGCCGCCGATGGGCGGGAATTCGTGGATGAGGACGAGGACGCGCATGTTATTTTTCGAGAATGGCGCGGATGGTGTAGGTGGGCTTCTGTTGCGACTCGTGATAGGTGCGCGCGAGGAGCTCAGCGATGAGTCCCATTAGGATGGATTGGAAACCCATGATGGCGAGCATGACGCCCACGAGGAGCAGAGGCGAGGTGGCCGCAGGAATGCCCCAAAAACGGCGGATGAAAAGATAGAGCAGATCGAGCAGGCCGATGGCGGTGAGCGCGAGACCCGCGCCGCCAAAAAGATAAATGGGCTTGTTGGAATAACTGAGCAAAAATTTTACGGTGAAGAGATCGAGAATAATTTTGACCGTGCGTTCGAGGCCGTAGTTGGCTTTGCCGAATTTGCGCGCGTGGTGCGTCACTTCCATTTCGGCGATGCGCGCGCCGACCGCGTGCGCGAAGACCGGAATGAAGCGGTGCATTTCGCCGTAGAGTTTGAAACCCGCGAGAACTTCACGGCGATAGGCTTTGAGCGTGCAACCGTAATCGTGCAGGCGGACGCCCGTCACTGTCGAGATCAACCAGTTGGCGGCCTGCGAGGGCAGGTTGCGCGTGATGGCGTTGTCTTTGCGATTTCTGCGCCAGCCGCTAACGAGGTCGTAACCTTCGTTTAATTTTGCGAGCAGGTTGGGAATGTCGGCGGGATCGTTTTGGAGGTCGGCGTCGAGCAGGACGACGATGTCGCCGCGCGCGTGGTCAATGCCGGCCGCGATGGCCGCGGTCTGACCGAAGTTGCGGCGAAACTCGATCACGCGGACGTGAAGCGGGTCGCGCGCGAAGAGCGACTCCAACGCCTGCGCGCTTCCGTCGCGGCTCCCGTCGTTGACCAGGATCAACTCCCAGGTTTGAGGGAGAGGCGCGAGGGCTTGTTGAACCGCGTCGAAAAGAAGAGGAATGTTTTGCTCTTCGTTATAAACGGGAATGACGAGGGAAAGATCGGGCATGGATACTTTCATGTCGTCATTGCGAGTCGTCGAGAAGCAATCCCCGCCCAGGTGAGGAGATTGCTTCGTCGCTCACTCCGTTCACTCCTCGCAATGACGAATAGCTAGGCAATCTGTTTGCTGATGCGCTTCATATCCGAGTCGACCATCATCTCGACGAGTTGCTGGAAGGAAACTTGCGGCTCCCAGCCAAGGACTCTGCCCGCCTTGGTCGCGTCCGCGACGAGCAGGTCCACTTCAGCGGGACGGTAGAAGGCTTGATCAACCACAACATATTCTTTGTAGTCCAGTCCGACGCGGCCGAAGGCGATCTCGCAGAACTCCTGCACGGAATGGGTCTCGCCGGTGCCGACCACGAAGTTATCGGGCTCGTCGCGTTGTAACATGCGCCACATGGCGTCCACGTAATCGCCCGCGAACCCCCAGTCGCGGCGAGCTTCGAGGTTGCCGAGATGCAAGTCGCTGGCGAGGCCGAGTTTGATCTTCGCCACGCCGTCGGTGATCTTGCGCGTGACGAACTCCAGTCCGCGACGTGGGGATTCGTGATTGAACAAAATGCCCGACACCGCAAACAGGTTGAACGACTCGCGATAGTTGATGGTGATGAAATGCCCGTAGACTTTCGCCACGCCGTAGGGACTGCGTGGATAGAACGGAGTCGACTCCCGCTGTGGCACCGCTAGCACCTTGCCGAACATCTCGCTCGATGAGGCCTGATAATAACGAATCTTCGGGTCCACGTAGCGGATGGCCTCCAACATGCGCGTCACGCCGAGGGCGGTGATATCGCCGGTCAGGGCGGGTTGGTTCCACGAGGTCGGCACGAAGGATTGCGCGGCGAGGTTGTAGACTTCGTCCGGTTTGTATTCCTCGAACAAGGCGAGCAGGGAACCCTGATCGTGCAGGTCTCCCTGAACGATGCTGATGCGATCCAGCAGATGCTCGACGCGTTCCAAGGTCACAGTGCTGGCGCGGCGCGCCACGCCCACAACTTTATATCCCTTGGAAAGCAAAAGTTCGGCAAGATAGGAACCGTCCTGTCCCGTGATTCCTGTGATGATGGCAGTTGGCATTCAGTCTCCTCAAATGGAGCGTAGGGTCTAACCTGCCTACGCAAATTTCAAAATTCAGTTGTTGAATTATACTCGCAGAAACCAGGTTTCTCAAAGAAACCTGGTTTCTGCATGTTTGCGATCCCACCACCAGCCTCCCACCAGAATGAGCGCGGCGCAGGCAAAAATGATCGCGACCATCACGCCAAAGTCTATTTGTCCGCCGAGGTGATAGTAGCGGCTGGCGTACCATTGCGTGAAAAAGATCAGGAAGACGACTTCCACCGCGATCCAGCGCGTCAACCAACGGTCGCGATTGACCCAGGCGAACGCGGCCACGAGCGACTCAACCACGATCAGGATGGCGCGGTAGCGGGGATTGTCCCATTGGTCCGCGCCGCCGCGCAAGGCCGCAACGATGCTCCACAGCCAGGTGAGCGCGATCAGCCAGAACCACAACCTTCGCTTCGGGCCTACGGGTAGGCGGGCCGCGGCGAAAGGAGCGTAGAAGGACAACGGAACGAGCGCGTACCACCCCATCGCCCGCGCGATGCCCAGCAACCGCAACGGCAACGTGGTCGGCTCGACGAACGCGGCCGGCAGGACGGGTTGGCAGAGTCCGTAGATCATCACGAAGAGCGGATGCAGTCCCTCCGGCATTTCGCTGAACAGTTTTTGGATCCAGCCCGAGCCACGCTCGAGTTGGTACGTGTCCCACTTGACCGCGTCGCGCGACCAGTTCATGACGATGCCGAACGGAGATGAACCAAAAGGTTGCTCGCGTTCCAGTCCCCAGGCGAGCAGATACAAGCCCGCGACGAAGGCCAGTCCCGTCACTAGCAAGGCGGCCCACGAGACGCGTCCATGCTCGCGCGTGACCCACGTCCAACCGGCGAAGAGGATGAGGGTCAAGAGGGCGATGGCGGGAGAGAGGAGGAGCATACCGAGGAAGCCGAGGGCGAGCCAGAGCCACGCGCTTCGCTGGTCTCGATACGGCGGAACATCACTGCCTACTCGACCAGCGTTTTGCCATGAAACAAATCCCCACAAGGCCATTGCCATGAAGGTCATCAAAAACGGTTCGCGCATTTGCGAACTGCCGAGCAAAACGGACTCGGGGTAGAGGGCGTACATCCACACCGCGAACAGCGCGATCTTCTCTCCCCACAGTTTATTCGCGGATTTCCACAAGAACGGGATTCCCAGCGCGGCGACCAACGCGGCAAGCAGGATGGGAAGCAGAGGCCGGTGCGCGTCGGGGGAAATGTAGCGATAAGTAAATGTCAAGATGGCGAGCAGTCCGCCATATTGGTCAGAGTAATGAGTCTTGTTGAAAGATTCCCAAACAGGTTGGTCGGACTGGGCGAGTTCCCAAGCCTGTTCGTCGCGGCGATAAGCGTCGAAGAAGATGTAGCCGTTGCGATGATCCTCCGCCGCGTCGGGTTGGAGCGGCAGGACGAGGGAAAAGGTCACGCCGAGGGCGAGGCGAAGGAGGAAGGCGAGGGTGAGGGCAGTGACCAGTGACCAGTTTTCAGTGATCAGTGTCTCGCCCCCTGCTTGTGTACGTGTGTACGTGTGTACGTGTGTACTGCGTATTGCGTAGTACGTAAGGAGAAGGAGCGCGGAGAAAATAAGCCAGCCTATGAAGAAGTTGCCGGGTTGCAGGGCGGAGAGTCCCGCGCCGAGGAGCAGGCTGGAGGAGATGGCGAGGAGGGGGAATTTCATGAGCCTCTTATATCACAAGAATAATGTCGGCAATAAAATCGTTTGGAAAGCAAATCCGATGGCCTCGGTTAGTCAGTCCCTCGCGGAATCCGTTAACTCGCGGAAACCTGACGCCTAAATTTTGTGCAAAATACCCTACAAGTCATTGCGAGATTGGCTCATGGAAAACCTTTTTGTACACGGATTTCACGGATTACGCGGATTCTCACGGATTTTTTTAAATTTTCTGTGTCCGTCCGTGAAATCCGTGTCATCCGTGTACATATTTTGAATGTTCGCGACGAGATGTAGCCTAATTGGGGCAAAAACAAGGTGTCAGGTTTTACCACCCCTCTCCACATGGACGTGTGCCCCGAAAGGGAAGAGTGGACAGGGGTGAGGTCGCTCGCCACCACGGGCGCGGCTATCTTTCGCTCGATTGTCCGCAGTCCGCAACGGGGATAAACCCCCGTGCTCACAGCGAAAGCCCCTCTGGGGCTGGGACACGCGAGGGCGCTTTAGCGTCCTTATAAGCTATGAGCCCGCTGATTTATCGGCGGGCGTATTTCTCCATTTGGACGTGTGCCCCGAAGGGGTAGAGGGGACAGGGGTGAGGTCGCTCGCCATCACGGACGCGACTATCCTTCGTTTGTTGTCCCTCGCAAAAACCAGTCTCCTCGCAGAAACCTGACATGTCTCATCAGAACCATTGCAGGCCGTAACCCTCGCGTGGACATCGGCCACAATCATCAGACCCTCGCGGAGACATGTCAGGTTTTACCCTCCCCGCGAAAGCCGATTAGTCCGCTTCAGCGGACTTCGCACGCGTAGCCCGTTGGGTTCACCCACGGGCGGACTCGCCATCACGGACGCGGCCATCCTTCGTTTGTTGCCCCTCGCGAAAACCAGTCTCCTCGCGGAAACCTGACATGTCTCATCAGAATCACTGCAGGCCATAACCCCTCGCGTGGACATCGGCCACAATCAATCAGATTCCCGCGGAGACATGTCAGGTTTTATTCTACGAATTTCTTGACAGCCTTTTTCACAAACTCTGGCAAAGGCACTTGATGTTCTTGCGCCTGTTGCTTTAATTTCTCATAAACCTGAACTTCGTCTTGTTCCCAAACAATATCCGCCCTTCTGATTTCTCGCAATGCAATGTGAACATAGTTATCAGGGTTTGCCCAATAGCACTTCAAGCAAACATTCGGGGATTTCTCATTCAACCCGTTTTCGCAGTGTTCGCAAGACCACGACTTGGCGCGATTGCAAGAGCCGCAAACCAGCATGAAGTGTTCGGGATTCATTTCTTCTTGTGTATCGCCCGCGACTTCATACGGCACGCGATGGTCAACCTGTAAATATCGTTCTTCAAACCTGCCTGAACAAACCGCGCATTTGCCGCCCTGTTTTTCGTAAAGCGCATCTTTGAAATTCTTTGGGAAGGTCTGTCTGCCCTGCAACCTGCCCGTTCGGACTTGTGTCACATCGCCAAAGCGGTACGCGGCAATTGTGCGTCCTGTTGAATCTTTGACTCGAAACGTTTCCAGTGGGATTCCCGACTCGCGTACGTCTCTCGCCGCTCTCGGCGGGTGGTTATAGCCGTATTTCGTTTCAAGTTCTTCTGTGGTGACGTGTCCATGAGCAAGGATATGCTCAATCACAATACGGGCGCGCTTGTTCGAGATCTGTCCAAGCAGTCGCTTTATTTCTTTATTCTGCTTTGGTGATTTTGCCATTGAATGTCTCTCGCGGATTTAGAATTCAAACAGCGCAGGCTGGCGATTGACTTTCTTTTCAAGAATGTGAATCGGTTCAATGCCCAGATGTTCGACGAGATTTTTGGACAGATACACAGACTCAAATGTGACATCGTCCCTGCCAAGCAATGTGGCTTGCGTAGAACGTCCCGCGTCTACTTCGAGACGATACATGCCAAGTTCCTCGGGCAAAGTTTGTCCGAACGATTTTTTTCCCGTGCGCCCATCGTAACTCAGGATAAACGGCACATTCCGCCGATTTAGTTTTTTCAACTCCAGCATGAATTCTTCAAAGTCAATGCCGCTGAAATAACGCGGATCGCCCGTCATGCAAACGCCTTGATAGGGCGGATCCATGTAAACGAGGTCGCTTGGTTTTGCAAGAGCCAAAACTTCCTTGTAATCCAAACTGGCAACCGTTGTCTTTCCAGCCAGCAGTTTTGATACAGCCATAATATCAGTCGTCATCATTTGCGGATTGCGTCCCAGGCGGCGGTTATCGGGACTTTGGTTGAATTCCCCATACGCGTTGTAACGCACGGAGGCTTTTACACAGCGCGCCAGCAAATAGAGCAGGTAATCAGGCCGCTTGGTCTTATTGAATTCGTCGCGAACAGAGTCGTAATATTTTCTCTCGTTCCCCTGCTGTTCCTTCCAGAGGCGTTCATATCGCTCGGAAATCCGCTTTGGGTGGTTGATGATCTCATCCCACAAAGCCATCAGCGGAGCGTTGACATCGTTGATGTGATAGTGTGTCGCTTTGCCATGCAAGGCCGTTGCAATCGAAATTGCCGCCGATCCCGCAAAGGGCTCGAACAACGTGTCCACATCCTGCGGGAAGAACGGCAGGATGTATTTGGCGAGGTTTCGCTTACTGCCTTGATAGGGGATGGGGTGAGGGACTTTCATGGGAAGGATTATACAGCATTCAAGTAATCTACTTTTGACAAACTATAATGAAGGTTTGATAGTCTGAATTTCTTTGCGATTGTCGGCGAGGTAATCTACAGTGCCAATTCTCTTGCCAAGAAGAATTTGTGCTAATTCTCTACCGTACAAATACGAGGAAAAATCAGTCATAGGATAAACTCAGGGTA